>NZ_JAERQZ010000001.1:4073185-4402592 GCF_016735515.1 Piscinibacter sp. HJYY11
CATCGGGGCATGGTAAGAGCGCGGCCATTCCGGCGCTGTCCGCCAGGCGATACGCTCCTGACATGCAGAACCTTTCTTCCGATGGCGTGCATGTGGCGGCGCTGTACCTCTATCCCGTCAAGGGCTGCGGGGCGGTGCGCGTGCCGGAGCTGAGCCTCGACCGCTGGGGCGGCGCCGAGGGAGATCGCCGCTGGGCGGTCGTCAACGCCGAGGGCGAGGTGACGTGGCAGGGCGCCTTTCCGCGGCTGGCGCTGGTGCAGCCACGGGCGGTGGACGGTGCACTGCAGCTCGAAGCGCCCGGCCACGCCCGCTTTGTCGTTGACGAGGGCGGGCTCCAGCCTTGCACCTTCCAGATCTGGAACGAGCCCGCGGCGAAGCTCGACCGTTTCGACGGGCACGATGCCGGCGACGCGGCCGGCGCCTGGCTCTCTGCGGTGGTGGGTGCACCGCTGCGCCTGGTGCGCATGGGCGACGAGGCCGTGGGTCGCGGCGCTGCGAACCGGCTGCACATCGTGAGCCGTGCGTCGTGTGACGAAGCGCAGGCACAGGTGCATCGCGCAGGCGGCGCGGCAACAGAGCTGCTGCGCTACCGGCCCAACATCGTGCTCGACGGGCCTGTGTCGGCCCTTCAGCCGTTTGCGGAAGACTTCCTCCTCTCCATGCAGTGGCACGACGAGGCCTCGGGCGACGGCGCGCTGGAGGTGGGCCGCCGTTGCGTGCGCTGCGTCGTGCCCAACGTGAGCCCGTCGAGCGGCGAGGCTGACGAGCGTGTGCTCGCCGCGCTGGCGCAGCTCTCGGCGCAGCGTTTCCCGGGCGAGCCGGTGTGCTTCGGTGTGTATGGCCAAGGCAGGCGCGGCGCGCGCTTGCGCGAGGGCCAGGCGGTCTCGCTCGCCTTCAGCTTCTGAACTGCCTCCCGATCGCGGCTGAAGGCCTGGCGCCGCCAGTACGATGGCCGGCCCGACACGCTTTGGAGCCGAGATGTCCACGTCCAAGAAACAGCCGACGCTGCTGTCCGGTGGCAACCCGCAGATCGCCAAGGGTGAGGGCGATGCGCCGGTGCAGGCCTACATCGAGGCCATGCCCGGCTGGAAGCGCGACATCGGCCGCCGGCTTGACGCGCTGATCGAGCGCACGGTGCCCGGCGTGCGCAAGGCGGTGAAGTGGAACTCGCCGTTCTACGGCGTCGAGGGGCAGGGCTGGTTCGTCAGCTACCACTGCTTCACGAAGTACGTGAAGGTGACCTTCTTCCGCGGCACCTCGCTCGAGCCCATGCCGCCGGGCGAATCGAAGACCGCGGAAACACGCTACCTCGACATTCGCGAAGACGGCATCCCCGATGAGCCACAGCTTGCGTCGTGGATCGAACAGGCGGCCGCCATTCCCGGCTGGGACGGCGGCTCCCCCAAGAATGGCGGAGTGGCGATGTGACGCCGCAGGATCCGCAACTGCTGCGCCGCCTGCTGCGCGCGAAAGACCGCATGGACGCGGCCTCGCACGAAGCCTGGCCGGTGGAGCGGCTGGCCGAGGTGAGCGGCGTCTCGACAGCCCACTTCGCGCGCCAGTTCAAGCAGGCCTTCGGCGTGCCGCCACACCGCTACCTGCTCACGCGGCGCATCGAGCGGGCGACCGCGTTGCTGCGCGACACCGACCAGCCCATCATCGACATCGCCTTCCAGACCGGCTGGGAAAGCCTGGGCACCTTCGGCCGCACCTTCCGCGACATCACCGGCGAGAGGCCGAGCCTCGTGCGGGAGCGTGCCCGGGCCGAGGTGCAGGACTTGAGTCAGGTGCCTCACTGCGTGGTGAGCGCCGCACAACGGCCGCACCTCACGACAGCAGTTTCGGAGAAGCGCCGCCGCGAGGGCGGACCTATAACGGGAACCCTCAACAACAAGGAGCTTCCATGACGCAAGTTCAAGTGGTCGGTTTGTATGTGCATGACCAGGACGAGGCGCTTGCCTTCTACGTCGACAAGCTCGGCTTCCAGGTGCACACCGACGTGCGCAACGGCCCCTACCGCTGGCTGACGGTGCAGCACCCCGACCAGCCGGCGTTCCAGCTCGGCCTTTTCGTGCCCGGCCCGCCGGTGCATGACGAGGCCACGGCGCGGACCTTGCGCGAGGTGGTGGCCAAGGGCGCGATGCCGCCGCTGGTGTTGGAGGTCGACAACTGCCGCGCAATGGTCGACCGCCTGCTGGGCCGGGGCGTGGAGTTCACGCAGGAGCCGATCGAGCGCTTCGGCACGGTCGACGCAGGGTTTCGCGACCCGTCCGGCAACGGCTGGAAGATGATCCAGTCGCGTCGCTGAGGGCGACATGTGTTTCCCGGGTCTACATGGAGATGCAGGCATGGCCACCGTGAAGAAGAGCGCAGCGGCGATGAGCCACGATGACGCCGAGCACCACATCGACCGGCGCATCGCCGAGCTGGGCGGCTGGCGCGGCGAGACACTGTCTCAGATCCGCGCGCTCATCAAGGAGGCGGTGCCCGACGTGGTGGAAGAGTGGAAGTGGAACAACCCGGTGTGGTCGTCCAACGGCATCCTCTGCACCGGCGAGAGCTACAAGGCCGCGGTGAAGACGACCTTCGCGAAAGGCGCCTCGGTGCCCGACCCGGCCGGGCTCTTCAATTCCAGCCTCGACGGCAACGTGCGCCGCGCGATCGACTTCCGCGAAGGCGACACGCTCGACAAGAAGGCGCTGAAGGCGCTCTTCAAGGCGGCGGCCGAGGTCAACAAGGCCGCGGCGAAGAAGTAGCTCAGGCCATCCGGCCCTTCTGGCTGAAGAGCGGCGAGCTCGCGCTGGCCATTGCGAGCTCGCCGGCGGCGTCCATCAGCGTGCGGCCGAGCTGCTCCATGCGCGCAGGCGTGAGCCGCAGCAGCGGCCCGGCGATCGTGATCACGCCGATGGCCTCCTGCCCACGCCGGCGCACCGGCGCGGCCATCGCCGTCATGCCCGGGGCGTACATCTCGACGATGGTGCTGAAGCCGCGCTTGCGATCGTCGTCGAGCACTTTCCACAACGCCTTGAAGGTGGTCGGTGCCTTGGGGCCGAACTCCTTGGGCGAGCCGAAGCCCTGCAGCGACACGAGCTGCGCAGCGCGCTCCTCGCTCAGCGTCATCAGCCACGCATGGCCGCCGGCGCTGCAGGACAGGCGCACGTCGATGCCCATGTCGGGGTCGTAGCGCAGGCCGGTGCGCGCGCCTTGCGCCTTGGCGACGAAGGTGAGGCGGTCGCCGTCGACCAGCGCGAGCCGCACCAGCTCGCCGCTCGCTTCGGCGAGCCGGTCGATGATGGGCTGCGCGATGTCGACCACCCCGGCGCCGCCGAGAAAACTGAGGCCCATCGCGGGCAGCTTGGTGGTGAGGGCGTAATCGCCGCGCTCGCTCACCTGCCGCACATAGCCGCAGCGCACCATGTCGGTCAGCAGCCGGTGGCACGCACTGCGCGGCAGCGCAAGCTCATCGGCGATGGCCGCGAGCGCCTGGCCCTGCGGCTGCTGCGCCAGCAGTTCGAGGATGCGGAAGGCCCGCTCCAGCGTGCCGGAGGGTGGGGCGAGGGGCTCGGTGCTTCTCATGATCCGGAAAGAAGTTCCAGTGTGGAACGGTGTTCAGCCTGGGCCTCCATCATGCCGCGCACCGCCCCGACGAGGGCTGCATCGACAGGAGACACCGACCGTGAAACGCCTCATCACCTTCACCGCACTCGCGCTGGCCTTTGCTGGCGCGTTGGCGCAAGACATCCAGGACCGCACCCTCAAGTTCGGCCACCTCAACAACCCCGACCACCCGGTGAGCCTGGGCACCAAGCGCTTCGCCGAGCTCGTCGCCGCCAAGAGCGGCGGCAAGCTCAAGGTGCAGGAGTTCCCGTCGTCGCAGCTCGGCAACGAGCTGCAGCAACAGTCGGCGCTGCAAGGTGGTGTGCAGGAGATGTCGGCCCCGGCGACCACCTCGCTGGCGGGCATCGTGAAGGAGTTCGGGCTCATCGACTTCCCCTTTGCCGTGGGCACCTACGCGCAGGCTGATGCGCTGCTTGACGGGCCGTTCGGCCAAGCGCTGCTCGCCAAGCTACCGGAGAAGGGCCTCGTGAGCCTGGGCTATTGGGACCTGGGCTTTCGCAACGTGACCAACAGCAGGCGGCCGATCCAGAAAGCCGAAGACCTCGACGGCCTGAAGCTGCGCGTGATCCCCAACCCGGTGTTCCTCGAGACCTTCAAGGCCTTCAAGGCCAACCCGGTGCCCATGCCGTTTGCCGAGCTCTATGGGGCGCTGGAATCGAAGGCGGTCGATGGGCAGGAGAACCCGTTCGCGGTGATCCTGTCAAACAAGTTCTTCGAGGTGAACAAGTACGTGAGCGCCACGCAGCACGTCTACGCGGCCAACATCATCCTGGTCAGCAAGAAGTTCTGGGACAGGCTCTCGCCCACCGAGCAGAAGATCCTGCACGACGCCGCCAACGAAGCGCGCGGTTACCAGCGCCAGGCGAGCCGCGCGGCGGCACAGAAGGCGGTGAGCGAGCTGCAGGCGAAGGGCATGCAGTACAACGAAGTGAGCGCAGAGCAGCGTGCCCGCATGAGCGACATCGCCAAGCCGGTGACCGAGCGCTTCGCCGCGACCTACGACCCGGCCATCGTCAAGCTCTACCAGGCCGAGCTCGCGAAGGCAGTGAAGCCATGAGCGCGCGCCCGAAGATCCTGGTGCTGCACGGCCCCAACCTCAACCTCTTCGGCCGCCGCGAGCCGCACATCTACGGCACCACCACGCTGGCCGAGATCAACGAGAAGCTGGTGGCGCTGGCGCGCGAGCTGGAGGTCGACGTCGAGACCTTCCAGTCGAACCACGAAGGCGCGCTCATCGACAAGTTCCACGAGCACATCGACCTCGCCGCCGGCGCGCTGGTCAACCCCGCCGGCCTCACGCAGCACGGCGTGCCGCTGCACGATGCGATCAAGGCCATGCCCTTCCCGGTGATCGAGGTGCACATGTCGAACATCGCGGCACGCGAGGCCTGGCGAGCGCACTCGATCATCTCGCCCGCGGTCAGGGGCACGGTGCAGGGGCTGGGTTGGCGCTCGTACACCGCGGCCTTCCGCACCCTCGTGGAGTGGGCAAAGGAAGCGAAGGCGGCCTGATGGTCGGGGTGGCATTCCGGCCCTTAAACTGCCGGAATGAACGAACCAGTACAGCGTGCGCGTCCTGTGGCAAAGCGTGCGGGGTCGGCGGCGCGCAAGGAGCCCACGCGCACCAACGACCCCGAACGCACCCAGGCCAACATCCTGGAAGTGGCCGAGGCCGAGTTCGGCGAGAAGGGCCTGGCCGGTGCACGCATCGACGAGATCGCCGCGGCGACCAACACGTCGAAGCGCATGATCTATTACTACTTCGGCAGCAAGGAGGGCCTCTACCTCGCCGTGCTCGAAGAGGCCTACCGCCGCGTGCGCGATGTCGAGGCCGAGTTGCACCTGCAGGACCTCGAGCCCGAGGAAGCCTTGCGCCGCCTGGTCGCCTTCACCTTCGACCACCACCTGCACCACGAGAGCTACATCCGCCTCGTGATGTCGGAGAACATCCACCGCGGCGAGTACCTCGCCCAGAGCCCGCGCATCCAGGAGCTCAACGTGCCGGCCATCGCCGCCATCAAGAACCTCTACGAGCGCGGGGTGAAGGCCGGCATCTTCCGCCGCGGCCTGAACCCGATCGACATCCATGCGTCGATCTCCGCCCTGAGCTTCTTCAACGTCTCCAATCGCCACACCTTCGGCCTGATCTTCAAGCTCGACATGACGTCGCCGGCCTACATTGCCGAGCGCCGCGAAAACGTGGTCGAGATGATCGTGCGCTTCGTCCGCAAAGGCTGAGCTTCGTCCGGTTTCGTGCGCCTTCCGCGCAGGCGGAAGCGGGCTAGGTGTTTCCACCCGATGGAAAACTAACCAGTTCGTACAAAACTTCAGGCCGGAGACAAGGAATGCTCGACAGAACGATCGATGGACTGTGCCGCCTCTTCGGCGTGCTGATGGTGGCCTGCCTCGCGCTGATGGTGCTGATGGTGTTCGGCAACGTGGTGCTGCGCTACGGCTTCAACTCGGGCATCACGGCGTCCGAGGAGCTCTCGCGCTGGCTCTTCGTGTGGATGACCTTCC
Organism: Piscinibacter sp. HJYY11; assembly: GCF_016735515.1. Taxonomy (NCBI): domain Bacteria; kingdom Pseudomonadati; phylum Pseudomonadota; class Betaproteobacteria; order Burkholderiales; family Sphaerotilaceae; genus Piscinibacter; species Piscinibacter sp. HJYY11. The sequence continues at coordinate 4,079,324 of NZ_JAERQZ010000001.1, forward strand.
TCGGTGCCATCGTCGCGGTGCGCAAGCACGCGCACCTGGGCACCGATGCGCTGGTGTCGCGCCTGCCGCTCGCCGGCCGCAAGGCCTGCTTCGTGGCGGCACACGGTCTGATGCTCTACGTCTGCTTCCTGATGGGGCGGGGCGCATGGCAGCAGGCGGTGATCAACCTTGAAACCACCAGCGCGGTGATGCAGGTCTCGATGGCCTGGCTCTATGCGAGCGGGGTGCTGTTCGCGGTGTTGGCTGGCCTCTTCATCGTGATCGAGCTGATGCGTCTGTTCAGCGGCCGCCTCTCCGATGCCGAGCTGATCGGCGTGACCGACACCGAAGACAAGCCCCACGCCGAAGAGCGAGGCCGGCCATGACCATCGCCATCTTCCTCACGGCGCTGCTGGGCGCCATGGCGCTGGGTGTGCCGATTGCCTTCTCGCTGCTGGTGTGTGGCGCCGCGCTGATGTGGCACCTCGACATGTTCGACGCGCAGATCCTGGCGCAGAACACCATCGAGGGCGCCAACAGCTTCCCGCTGCTGGCCGTGCCCTTCTTCATGCTGGCCGGCGAGATCATGAACGCGGGCGGCCTGTCGCGGCGCATCGTCAACTTCGCGATGACGCTCGTGGGCCACGTGCGCGGCGGCCTGGGCTACGTGGGCATCATGGCCGCGATCATCATGGCGGCGCTGTCGGGCTCGGCGGTGGCCGACGCGGCGGCGCTCTCCGCGCTGCTGCTGCCGATGATGAAGCGCGCCGGCTACGACACCGCGCGCTCGGCGGGGCTGCTCTCCTCGGCCAGCATCATCGCGCCCGTCATCCCGCCGAGCATTGCCTTCGTCGTCTTCGGCGTGGCGGCCAACGTGTCGATCTCCAAGCTCTTCATGGCCGGCATCGTGCCCGGCCTGATGCTGGGCGCGGCGCTCTGGGTCACCTGGTGGGTGCTGGTGCGCCAGGAAAAGATCGAGCCCGCGCCCCGCGCGAGCCGCGGCGAGGTGCTGAAGGCGCTGCGCGACGCGACCTTCGCGCTCGTGCTGCCGGCCATCGTGGTGGTGGGCCTCAAGTTCGGCGTCTTCACGCCCACCGAGGCCGCCGTGGTGGCCGCGGTGTACGCCCTCTTCGTGTCCACGGTGGTCTACCGCGAGCTCAAGCTCTCACAGCTCTACGGCCTCTTCCTCTCGGCCGCGCAGACCACCGCGGTGATCATGTTCCTGGTGGCGGCGGCCATGGTGTCGGCCTGGATGATCACGGTGGCCAACCTGCCGGCCGAGCTGACGAGCCTGCTCAAGCCGCTGCTCGACAACCCCACGCTGCTGCTGATGATGCTCATGATCATCACCATGCTCGTGGGCACGGCGATGGACATGACGCCCACCATCCTGATCCTCACGCCGGTCTTCATGCCGCTCGTGAAGGCCGCCGGCATCGACCCGGTGTACTTCGGCGTGCTCTTCGTCATCAACAACGCCATCGGCCTCATCACGCCGCCGGTGGGCACGGTGCTCAGCACCGTGGCCGGTGTCGGCAAGGTCAGCATGGACGCGGTCACGCGCGGCGTGTGGCCGTTCATGCTGGCGCAGTTCGGCGTGATGTTCCTGATGGTCTTCTTCCCCGCACTCGTGACCGTGCCGGCGCGCTGGTTCTACGGCTGACCCCACATCCCCAACGGAGACAACTCACCATGAAACGCCTCTTCCTCCAAAGCCTCGTCGCCCTCGCCGCCGTGGCGAGCCTCGGTGCTGCCCACGCGCAGACGCGCACCATCAAGTTCGCCAACCAGAACGCGAAGGGCCATCCCATCGTGCTCGGCATGGAGAAGTTCGCCGAGCTCGTGGAAGCGAAATCGGCCGGCAAGCTCAAGGTCAACATCTTCCCCGGCGGCGCACTCGGCAGCGACCAGGCCAACGTTTCCGCCCTGCAAGGCGGCACGCTGGAGATGGCCTCGATGAACTCGGGCATCTTCGCAAGCATCGTCAAGGACTTTGCGGTCTACGACTTCCCCTTCCTCTTCTCGAACCCGAAGGAAGTGGCGGCCGTCGTCGACGGCGCGGTGGGCCAGCAGCTGCACGCCAAGCTGGAAGAGAAAGGCCTGGTCGGGCTTGCGTACTACGAACTGGGCTTCCGCCAGCTCACCAACAGCAAGCGCCCGGTCACCAAGGTCGACGACATCGCGGGCCTGAAGCTGCGCGTGATCCCCAACCCGATCAACATCGACTGGGTGACCGCGCTCGGCGCCAACCCCACGCCGCTGCCGTTCCCCGAGCTCTATGCCGCACTCGAGCAGAAGGCGGTCGACGGGCAGGAGAACCCGGTCGCCACCATCCAGGGCGGCAAGTTCTTCGAGGTGCAGAAGTACATGACGCTCACCAACCACCAGTACAACCCGCAGTCGGTGGTGGTGAGCAAGAAGTTCTGGGACTCGCTCTCGGCGGCCGAACAGAAGATCGTGCGCGATGCGGCGACCGAGTCGGCCAGGTTCCAGCGTGAGCAGTCGCGATCGGCCGCGGCCGGCATCCTCGACGCGCTGAAGAAAGCCGGCATGCAGGTGAGCGAGCTGCCGCCCGCCGAGATGGCCAAGCTGCGCGACAAGATGAAGCCCGTGATCGCCAAGCACACCGCGAGCGTGGGCGAAGCGACGGTGAAGGCCGTGCTGGCCGACATCGAGGCGGCGCGGAAGTAACCAGTCCTCCACGGAGCAGTTCATCGTGATCGACGGCAGCACCGAGGTCATCGCGCACCTCGGCTACCCCACCCACGCCTTCAAGGCGCCGCTCGTCTACAACCCCTATTTCGAATCGGCCGGCATCAACGCGGTGGTCGTGCCGATGGGGTGCCGGCCCGAAGCCTTCGCGTCCACGCTCAAGGGCCTCTTCCAGTTGGAGAACCTGCGCGGCGCGCTGATCACGATGCCGCACAAGGTCAGCGTGGTCGAGCTGCTCGACGAGGCGACCGCCAGCGTGCGCGTGGCCGGTGCGTGCAATGCGGTCAAGCGCGGGGCCGATGGCCGTCTCATCGGCGACCAGTTCGACGGCACGGGCTTCGTGCGCGGCATCGAGCGCAAGGGACTGCGTCTCGCTGGCGCACGGGCGCTGGTGGTGGGATGCGGTGGCGTGGGCTCGGCCATCGCGGCCTCGCTTGCGGCGGCGAAGGTGGCGCACATCGCGCTGTTCGACCTCAACCCCGCCTCGGCCGACGAGCTGGCACAACGCCTGCACGCGCACTTCGGCGCGGTCGAGGTGAGCACCGGCCGCCACGACCCGGAGGGCTTCGACCTGGTCGTCAACGCCACGCCGCTGGGCATGAACGCGGGTGATCCGTTGCCCGTGGATGCGTCGCGCCTCGCGCCCGGCACCTTCGTCGGCGAGGTGGTGATGAGGACCGAGATGACCGCGTTTCTCCAGGCCGCGCAGGCACGCGGCTGCCGGGTGCAGGTGGGCAGCGACATGCTGTTCGAGATGATCCCGCCGTACCTGGAGTTCTTCGGCTTTCCGACGACGACGCCTGAGCACCTCAGGTCGCTCGCGCGTCTGCAGTACTAGGAGGTTGTCATGAGCGACCTGCTTCTGGACCCCGTTCGTGCACGCGAGCCCGTGCAGGCCTCGTTCAGCGACGAGCACAATCCGCTCGGGCTGAACGGCATCGAGTTCGTCGAATACGCCACCTCCGCGCCGCAGGCCCTGGGCCAGGTGCTGGAGATGATGGGCTTCCGCCCGGTGGCACGCCACCGCTCGCGCGAGGTGATGCTGTACCGCCAGGGCGGCCTCAACCTCATCGTCAACGCGCACCCGGTGGCCGGCACCGAGGCACCTTCCACCGCACCGGCCACGCCCACCATCAGCGCCATCGCCCTGCGCGTGCGCAATGCCAACGAGGTGCACCGCCACGTGCTCGAGCGCGGCGGCTGGGACGCGCCCACCCATCCGCGCGCGATGGAGCTCAACATTCCCGCCATCCACGGCGTGGGCGGCAGCCGCATACACTTCGTCGACCGCTACCGCGAGTTCTCGATCTACGACGTGGACTTCGTGCCCATCCCGTCGGTCGAGTCGAAGCCGGCCGGCATCCCGGGCCTGCACTTCTTCGGCGTCGTGCAGTACATCGGCTTCGGGCGCAGCGCCGACTGGATCGAGTTCTACGCCGAGCTGCTGGGCACCACGCTGATCCCTGACGAGCAGCGCTTCGGCATCCTGCCGGCGGGCAAGCTGCTGCAGGCACCGGCCACCGAGCCGGCCAACGGCTTCATGCTGCAACTGGTGGAGCCGCCGCTCGATGCGGTGTCGCCGGCCGAGCAGTTCCAGCGCATCGGCCTCGGCGTGCCCGACGTGCTGGCCGCGGTGCGCACGCTGCGCGCCCTCGGCATGGAGTTCGTGGAGACCGACGCCGCGCACACCGAGCGGCGCGGTGCGCTCACGAAGACCTACCTCGGTGGCGTGGCCTTCGAGCTCGTGCAAAGCGGGGCCGCGCCATGACACCGGTCTTCGGCTTCGGCATGGACACCATCAGCCTGGCCGGGCCGCTGGAGGCCAAGCTCGAGGCCATGTGTGCCGCCGGCTTCGACCAGGTGATGCTGAAGGCCAACGACCTCGTCGGCCATCCGCAAGGCTGGCGTGCCGCGGTGGCGGCGGTGAAGGCGAGCGGCATGCGCGGCACCGGCTTCCAGGTGCTGCGCGACTTCGAGGGCCTGAGTGGCCACCTGCACCACTACAAGCTCGACATCGCGAAGACCATGCTCGAGATGTGCGCCGCGCTCGGCTGCGACGTGCTGCTCGCCTGTTCGTCCACGTCGACACACGCGAGCACCGACCTCGACCACATCGCGCGCGACCTGCGCAAGCTCGCGATGCTCGCCATCCCGCACGGCATCCGCATCGCCTACGAAGGCCTGTCGTGGGGCCGCACGGTCAACGAGTACACCACCGCGTGGGACGTGGTGAGCCGCGCCGACTGCCCCAACCTCGGCCTGTGCTTCGACTCCTTCCACGCGCTGGCCGCGAAGACGCCGCTCGACGCCATCGACGAGATCGACCCCGAGAAGATCTTCCTCGTGCAGCTGTCCGACTTCATGTGGCAGGAGACGCGAACCTTCGAGGAGCGCATGGCCACCGCGCGCACCTTCCGCGTGTTCCCGGGCGAGGGCGTGCACACCGCCACGGTGGTGGAGATGGTGCGGCGGCTCGATGCGCTCGGCTACGCGGGCGACTACAGCTTTGAGGTGTTCAACGACGACTACGTGCAGATGCCGCTGCCGATGGTGTGCGAACGCGCCTGGCGCTCCGCGCAGTGGCTGGCCGATGACGTGCTGAGGCGTGCCGCGCCGCAGCCCAACCAACTCCGTTTGCGGCAGGCGCAGCGGCAAGGCTAGACCCCGACCCACACCCCTTTCACCACCCCGGGCGACATGGCTCCAGCGCCCGGGCAGGGCGTTCTTTTGCCCGGCGCTTTTCAACGGACCACCCCATTCCAAGACCAGGAGATCCTTCATGAACGCACGTTTCCTCAAACCCGTGGCGCTGGCCGCGGCAATGCTCGCCTCGGGCGGTGCCCACGCGCAATCGAGCGTCACGCTCTACGGCCTGCTCGACCTCGGCCTCAACCACTACAAGCCCGGCAGCGCCTCGGGCGGCGCGAGCGTGTGGCGCCTCAACGATGGCGTGGTCAACGGCCTCAACGGCTCGCGCTGGGGCATCCGCGTCAGCGAAGACCTGGGCGGCGGCCTGAAGGCCAACGCCGTGGCCGAGAGCGGCCTCAACGCCGACACCGGCGCCTTGGGGCAGGGGGGTCTCGCCTTCGGCCGCCAGGTGTTCGTCGGCCTGTCGCAGGCGTCGCTCGGCGAGCTGCGCCTGGGCCGCCAGTACATCCTCTCCGACTCGGTGATGGGCATGACCAACCCCTACGGCAACGCCTCGGTGGCCAACCCCGGCACGGCCAGCACCAACGTCGGCCGCAACCTGCCCTTCTGGCTGAACGCGCCACGCGCCAACAACGTGATCCAGCTCGCCACGCCCAACCTCGGCGGCTTCGTCGGCACGCTGCAGGTGGCGCCGGGCGAAGGCACCGCCGATCGCTTCCACGGCGTGCGGGCCGGCTATGGCGCGGGCGCGTTCAACATCGCCGCGTCCTACGAGTGGAACGAATCGCGCGCCACGGGCGCCGACACCAACAAGTCGCTCACGGTCGGCGCCAACTACAACTTCGGCGTGCTGAAGCTGCTCGGCGGCATCCAGATGAACACCGACCTCGCGCTCGGGGCCGGCAACGGTGCCTTCATCGGCAGCAACCTCATCGTCACCGGCCCCGGCGGCAGCTTCACCGCCGACGAGATCAACGGCTACACCCTCGGCGTGCAGGTGCCGGTCGGCCAGCTCACGCTGGGCGCCAACTACACCGGCGTGAAGTACGAGAACGCCGCCGGCAGCAACGCCACCCTGGGCAAGGCCGCGGTGATGGGCTGGTATGCGCTGTCGAAGAGCACCTTCCTGTACTCGGGCCTGTCGTTCTCGACCGGGGACCTGAAGGACCACATCAGCGAGAACCGGGTGTTCCAGCTCGGCCTGCGCATGGCTTGGTAAAGGGGGCTCATCAGGGCTGCGAACGCGCGTCGCGCAACTGCGGGTTGTCGCGCAGCAAGGTTCTCGCACCCTGGTCACCGCCGGAAGCCGCGCGTTGTAGCCAGCGCGCGGCTTCCGCTTCGTCACGCGGCATCAATTCGCCCTTGAGCAACTGCTCACCCAGGTAGGCCTGCGATCGCACGGCCCCCAGTTCGGCCGCCTGCCGCGTGGCGATGAGTGACTCTTTCTGGCGCCCGACTTGCCACAGCACGTGCGCCATGTGGGCATGCACCGAGCTGTTGTCCGGAGCGGCCACCGCCGAGCTTTCCAGCAAGGGCAGGGCGATGTCGAACTGCTTGCGCTGCGTGTGGATGCGCGCCGCTTCAAGCTGGGCCAGGGCCATGTCTTCGGCATAGGGCTTGAGCGACTCGGCCTCGCGGAAGAGCGCCAGCGCACCGTCCTGGTCCTTCTGACGCTGAAGGGCCCACGCACGCCGCGTGAGTTGGATGGCGCGCAAGGTGCGAAGCGTGTTGTCCGGCATGCCGGCCTTCTCGCATTCGTCGACGAAGGCGGCGATGGCCGGGAGATCGTTCCCGAGCATCGCGAGGTATTTGCGCGTCAGCGCGAGGCTGCCGGGGTCCACCTTCAGGCCCCGGTCCAGCAACCGTCGCAGTTCCTCGCGCTGCTGTCTGTAGCGGGCGGCGTCCATCATGTGCAGGAAAGACAGCAAGGGCTTGGCCGTGAGCCGGGTCGAGTGCTCCAGGTCGGCGATCTGCTGGTCGGTCACCTGCTCGACGTTGTCGCGCGGCGAAACCCATTGCTCGAAGCCCGCGCCATGCAGGCGCTCGGCCTGGAACCTGCGATGCACGCCGCGCGCGAGGTAGGCGGGGTACGACGAGGGGAAACTCGCGATCCACGCGTCGAACAGCGCATCGAGCTCCGGGTTGGGGTCATAGAAGTTGCGATAGGCGGCCAGGAGTTCGACCGAGTCGATCTCGCGCTGCTCGAAGCGTTGCTGCAGGCGGCCGAGGTGGGCATCAAGCTCGTCGTAGCGCTGCGCGATCAGCAACTGCAGCAGCGGCCCCCGGCGTTCGGGGGCGTAGGCGGCGAGTGCGAGCGCTCTGCGAATGGCATCCGTGGGGCTCAAGGCACAGGGGCGCACCTCGGTCCAGGCCCAGCCCAGGCGGCCGCTGCGTTCGAGCACGCAGACCGTTTCACCCGGGCTCACGTTGTTGAAGGCGGTGAGCGGGACGTGGACCTGACGCGCTTTCCCCTTGGCAGTGACCGGGTCGAGCTTCAGCGTGAAGGTGCGCCAGCGTTCGCCGCTCCAGCGCTTGAAGGTCACCACCGAGGGTTCGGATGCGGTCGCGGGTGCGTGGTCCAGGTGCACATTGAGCATCACGAGCAGCGCGCCCGCGTAGAGGCACACGAAGGGGAGGGCGGCCCACCGCTGCGCACCCGGTGTGCCATCGGCTGCGGCGGACCAGGCCCAGGCGCCCAGCACGGCGCCGGCTGCAAGGGCGGGCAGCACCACCTCGATCCACTGCTGCATCTCGACCTCCATGCCCTGCCGCGCGGCGAGTACCACGCTGGCCACCGCCAGCAACGGGTAGAGGCTCGGGCGCAGGTCGTGCGGTGAGACGTCGATGCGAATTCGCCGGCGTGACAGCGTGGCGACCAGCAGCACGAGCAGCGGTACGGCGGCCACGGCAAACAGCGGCCAGTCGAGGTGGCGGTGACTGAGGAGCGAGGCCATGGTCAAGGCCGAGAGCACGAACACCGCGACACGGGTCGCCGTCGCATGACGCGCCGCGCGCGTGAGACGCTCATCGGGGGTGGCGCCCCATGCGCGATCGTGCTGCACGACTTTCCGGGCGGCCATGCGGTCTTGCAGGTCCAGGTCAGGGAACCGCAGCAGCCAGGCATCGAAGGCGTCGTCGCGCTCCAGTCGGCTGCTCAGCGGCACGCTGCGTCCGGCCTGCAGCACCAGCTTGAGGCCGCTGTGGGTGCGGCGCCAGCCGGCGATCTGCGTGCACTCGATGCTGCGCGTCGCCCACAGGCCGCGCACGTCGATCGCGTCGGCGGTCAGGACGACCTCGTGCGTGGCCACCCCGACCAGCCCTTTCAGGCCGAAGAGGGCGAGCGCGGCGCAACCGATGGTGAGCACGGTGCCGACCTCTGGCGGCAAGGACTTGAGCCCGGGGCCGAGGTGCTGGAAGGCGATCAGTCCTGCAGCGGCCGCCAGCAATGCCAGCGAGAACAACCCCAGCAGCGCGCGCCACGTCGACTCCAGCCGGTAGCGCCGCGGGTAGGCCGAGCGGTCGAACACGGGCATGTCGACCTCTGTGTCTCGGTTTTTTTCAACCATCTGGCATGCCTCCCTGACAAGCTCGGCCGGATTCTTCCACGCCCGTCAGAATGCGCCGATGTCGCTCTCCCCGTCTCCTGCCGAGCCTGATGAGCTCTTTCGTGCACGTGCCGGCGACACCGCCGCCTTCGACCGCCTCGTCGCCCCGCACCGCCACCGGCTGCATCGCCACTGCTACCGCATGCTCGGCTCGCCGCACGATGCCGACGACGCGTTGCAGGAGACGCTGCTCGCCGCCTGGCGCGGGCTCGCGTCGTTCGAGGGGCGCAGTGCGCTCGGCACCTGGCTGTACCAGATCAGCACCCACGTCTGCCTGCGTCTGATCTCGCAGCGGCCGTGGCGGCGCGAGTCGCCCGACCACGCGCCGCCGCTGCACACGACGGCCGAGCTGGGCGAGATGGTCACCGGGCCGATCTGGCTGGAGCCCCTGCCGGACGACGACGCCCCGTGGCGGGGCGAGGCGCATGAAGACCCGGCGGCCACGCTCGCACGCCGCGAGAGCGTGGCGCTCGCCTTCGTCGCCGCCTTGCAGCATCTGCCAGGGACGCAGCGCGCGGTGCTGCTGCTGCGCGAGGTGCTGGAGTACTCGGCAGCGGAGGTCGCCGACATGCTCGACACCTCGGTCGCGTCGGTCAACAGTGCGCTGCAGCGCGCGCAGAAGACGGTGAGGGAGCGGCTGCCCGCGGTGTCGCAGCCGGCCGAGCTGCTGTCGCTCGGTGAAGACGGCCTGCAGCGGCTGCTGGGCGACTTCCTCAGCGCCTGGGATGCGCGCAACGTGCAGGCGCTGGTGCGCCTCTTCACCGACGACGTGCGCTTCACCATGCCGCCGCTGCCCTCGTGGTTCGACGGGGTGGCAGACGTGGAGAAGTTCATCGCCGAGCGGGTGTTCGCCACACCGTGGCGCATGCGGCCGCTGTGGGCCAACGGCCAGCCGGGCTATGCCTGCTACATGAAGGCCGAGGGCGACGACCGTTTCCGGCTTGGCGCCATCACCCTGCTGAGCGTGCGTGGGGGCCGCATCGCTGGCTTGCACAGCTTCCTCGACCCTGCGCTCTATCGCCGCTTCGGGCTTGACGAAGAGCTTTCCTGACGCGACCGATGAGTTTTCGCTTCGCCGTGTCTCTCAGTGGTTGACGCCCCCGGATCGGCCGGGCGGTGCATCCCTGCAGACCACGGAAAGGTGATCGCTCATCATGGCCAAGCTCATCGTCAGCCAACTCATGTCCCTCGATGGTCACCTCGCCGGCCCGGGAGGCGACCTCAGCGGCCTGCCCATGGGCGCGGCCTTCGACCAGCACAACCTGGAGTTGCTGCGCCGGGCCGGCACGCTGGTGTTCGGCCGCACGACCTTCGGCATGTTCGAGGGCTACTGGCCGCAGGTGGAGCGCGATGCGAGCGCCGAGCCGGTGCAGCGCGAGATCGCGTCGCTCGTCCGCTCGGTGGGCAAGCTCGTCGTCAGCGACACCCTGGTGCGCGGCCCCGATGCCGCCTGGCCCGATGCCGAGGTGGTGCGCCGCGCCGCGTCGCGCGCCCGCGTCGCGCAGCTCAAGGCTGGCGCCGGCCGCGACCTGTTGATGTACGGCGGCACGATGGTGTGGCAGGACCTTTTCGCCGCCGGCCTCGTCGACGAACTGCACCTGCTCGTGGGCAACGTGGTGCTGGGGGCCGGCGTGCCGCTCTTCGCGCCAGGTGTCACGCAGCGCATCAGCTTGCTCGGTCAGCGTCACTTGCCCGGCTCCGAAATCGTGGCGCTGCATTTCGAGGTGTCGCCAAGGGATTGAGGCACGCCTAAACTCTTCTGTCACCCTCTCACCGACAGGAGCCCGCCATGTCTTTGCGCATCAACGACACCGCCCCCAACTTCACGGCCCAGACCACCCAGGGCCGCATCGATTTCCACACCTGGATCGGCGACAGCTGGGCCTGCCTCTTCTCGCACCCGAAGGACTTCACCCCGGTGTGCACCACCGAGCTCGGCTATATGGCCCGCATCGAGCCCGAGTTCACCAAGCGCAACTGCAAGCTGATCGGCCTGTCGGTCGACCCGGTCGAGAACCACGAGAAGTGGGTCGCCGACATCGAGGAAACGCAGGGCGCCAAGGTCAAGTACCCGATGATCGGCGACACCGACCTCGCGGTCGCCAAGCTCTACAACATGCTGCCGGCCGACGAGCCCGGCACGTCGGAGGGCCGCACCCCCGCCACCAACGCCACGGTGCGCTCGGTCTTCATCATCGGCCCCGACAAGAAGATCAAGCTGATGCTGACCTATCCGATGACCACCGGCCGCAACTTCGACGAGATCCTGCGCGTGCTCGACTCGATGCAGCTCACCGCCAAGCACAAGGTGGCCACGCCGGCGAACTGGAAGCAGGGCGAGGACGTGATCATCACCGCCGCCGTCAGCAACGAGGAGGCCGAGAAATCCTTCCCCGGCTTCAAGACCATCAAGCCCTACCTGCGCACCACGCCTCAGCCGCGCTGAGGCGTGTTCACCAAAGCGCCTCAGCCGCGCTGAGGCCGCAAGGGGAGCGCGTCACAGCGCTTCCCACTGCGGCAGGCAATGCCGGGCCAGCGCCGTCACCCAGGCGGGCTGGCTCGGGTCGAACGCCAGGCCGAGCGCCGGGCTCACGAGAAAGCGGAAGCGCCAGAACGCCTGTGCGTCCTGCTCCGTCACGAAGGGCTCGAGGTTCTCGAACGGAATGGCCACCGTGCCGAGGTGCAGCACCGGGGCCGCGACGGTGATCTCCTCCAGGCGGCCGCTGTCCTGGAAGCGCAGCACGACGTCGCCGTAGTCCAGCTCGTTCAGGCCGATCTCGTTGCGCTGCGCGCGAAGGGGCGTGCCCCGCTGCTTGAGCACGTCGTCGCGCTGCAGCGAAAACGCATAGCCGGCAAACGAGAGATAAGGGTCGAGCCGCATCGTGTGAGCGCTCGACCGCGAGGGCCTTTCAGCGCCCCAGCTGCGTGAGCGCCGCCTGCAGGCCGGCGAGGCCGCCCACACGCTGCTCGTTGATGAAGATCTGCGGCATCTGCCTCACCGAGGGGCCGCACTTCTCGAAGAAGGCCAGGCGCTCGGCTTCGTCATCGATCTTCACTTCCGTGAAGTCGATCGACTTGGTCTTGAGCAGCATCTTGGCCTGGTCGCATTGTGGGCAGGCCGACTTGGAGTAGACGACGATGTTGAGGTTCATGCCGCCGAGTGTAGGCCGCGAGGCCCGGGCGTGAGGTGCGGGCGCCCCGGCTGAAAGCCGCCGCCGTCAATAACCGCCGCGCGACATCCACTGCACGATGCCCTGCTCGAGCCACATCGCGGCCGGCAGGGCCACCTTTTCGGCGGCCTGGTAGGCGGCGTCGGAGATGCCGCACGACTTGTCGACGCTGTAGCACTCGGCCAGGAGCTCCACCGCCGTGACGGCGAAGTGGGCCGGGCCGGTGAAGGTCGTGTAGGCCACGGCCTTGGTGAGCGAGAGGCCGAGCACGGTGAAGGCGATGGCGCAGTCGAAACGTTTGTCGGCCGCGATGCGCGCAATGCTCAGGTTCTTCTGCAGCAGCCGCACCGTCAGCTCGCCGGCGCTGAGGCTGGCGCCCTTCTTCACCAGGTCGAAGGTGAACGACAGCTGCTCCGCGAGGAAGGCGGCCACTTCATCCGACAGGTCGAGCTTGGCGGCGCCATGCTTGACCGATTGCTTGGCGCCCGCTTTCACGAGCTTGTAAAAGATTTCCTGGTCTTCCTTGGACATGGCGCGCTCCGTGACGGTGCGGCCAATCGTCGCGCTTTCCGGGCGACCTGGCTTCCTTCAATCGGCGGAGCCGCTCGCGGCAACGTCCTACAGCGCGCGCCTGGGTCGGCTGACGGCTTTGACGCAGTGCAGCAGGCAGCATCCACACCCGTGGAAGCGCAGGCCATGGTGGCCGCGCCCGCAAGCCCTCAGGAGAATCCCATGAAGAAGCAACTCACCGTCGCCCTGGCTGCGCTGTTCGTCGCGGGCACCGCCTTCGCACAGGCCGGCACGGCCGTGAAGGAATCGGCCAAGGCCACCGCCGAGACCGCCAAGCAAGGCGCCGAGAACGCCAAGGCCGCCGTGTCCGACCAGCCGGAGAAGACCTTGCACAAGGCCAAGGCGAAGGGCCACAAGGCCAAGGCCAAGCGACACGGCGAGAACGCCAAGGACGCGGCCAAGGACACCGTCAACTGACTGACGCACCGGCACGCCCAGCCGCATCGATCGCGTGAGTGAGGCCCATGGCCCGACGCACGCTCGCGAGCGCCTGGGCCAAGTCGTTCGAGCGCAGCGTCTCGGCGTGGACGCGCGCGAGCCTGCAGCACGGCCGGCAGCAGCTCGGCCAGGTGACGAAGGCGGCAGCGGCCAAGCGCCAGCCGCCACCGGGGCCGGGCGACTGGCTGCCCGGCGTGGCGATGGGCCTCACCGGCCTGCTGCGCTTTCATGTTTACCGCCCGGCCGGCCTGCACTACGCCGAGCGGGTGCCGGTGATGGTGATGCTGCACGGCTGCGGGCAGGACGCCCGCAGCTTCGCGCTCAGCACCCGCATGAACCGCCTGGCCGACAAGGAGCGCTTCCTCGTGGTCTACCCCGAGCAGGACCGCGTGGCCAACCCGCAAGGCTGCTGGAACTGGTTTGACACCCGCTCCGGCCGTGCGCACCACGAGGCCTCGCTGATCCTCAAGGCGATCGACCAGGTGGTGCTGTTCTACCCGGCCGACGCGACCCGCGTGGCCTTGATCGGGCTCTCGGCCGGCGCGAGCATGGCCGCGCTGCTGGCCACCCGTCACCCGGCGCGCTTCAAGGCGGTGGTGATGCACTCGGGCGTGGCACCAGGCTCGGCCGACAGCGGTGCGGCGGCCGTGCGCGCCATGCGCGGCCGCCAGCTGCTCACGCCTCTTGCCAGCACGCAGCGGCTGCCGCCCTTGATGGTGATCCATGGCGCGCACGACCGCGTGGTCGCCACGCGCAATGCGCAGGCCACCGCGAGCCTGTGGGCCGATGCGGCCGGGGCCACCGCAGCGGAGGCGAAACGCATGCAGCGCGGCCAGCGCCATGCGATGACGGTCACCGACTACGCGCACCGCGGCCGCACCGTGGCGCGGCTGGTGGAGGTCGACACGCTGGGCCACGCCTGGAGCGGCGGTGCCGCACGCAAGCCCTACAGCGACCCGCGCGGCCCCGATGCCTCGCGCATGGCGTGGCAGTTTGTGCAGCGTCAGTTCGGGGCCTGAGGCCGGTGGGCGCTGGAGGCGAGGCGGGCCTCGTCCTGCACAATCTCGCGCCACCTACCAGGACCGACAAGGACCGAGCGCATGACCCCCGAAGAACGCCGCGCCCTGCGCGCCAAGCTCATCGCCGCCCGCCAGGCCTTGCCTGACCGCCTGGAGCGCGCCGTGCAACTGCAGCAGGTGCTGCGGGCCTGGCTCGTGAGCCGCAAGGAATCGACCATCGGCGCCTACTGGCCGATCAAGGGCGAGTTCGACCCGCTGCCGGCGCTCTTCCGCTGGAGCGAGGGCGGCCCCGAAGGCTCGCCGCGCCGCATCGGCCTGCCGGTGACCGACAAGCTCACCGGCGAGCTGCGTTTCCACGTGTGGTACCCGGGCTGCGAGATGGAACTCGACGCCCACGACATCCCCAAGCCCAAGGGCACCGACCAGTTCAAGCCCGGCCTCCTGGTGCTGCCCTGCGTGGGCTACGGGCCGGGCGGCGTGCGGCTCGGCTACGGCGGCGGCTTCTACGACCGCACCATCGAAAGCCTGAACCCGCGGCCGCTCACCATCGGCGTGGGCTATGCGCATGGGTTCCTGCCGATGCTGCGCGCGGAGCCCGACGACCTCACGGTCGACGTGATGCTGACCGAGGAAGGCGTGATGTGGCAGCGCCCCGGCACCTGAACTGAAGGGCGGCGGCGCTCCACCACCGGCGGAACGCGGCGTGCTCCACTCCGACCGGAGGTGCCCATGGACATGCTGGTCAACATCGACGTGCCCGACCTGCCGCGCGCCGAAGCCTTCTATTGCAACGCGTTCGGCCTGCGGCCCGGCCGCCGCTTCGGCGGCGAGGTGGTGGAGCTGCTCGGCGGGCCGGTGCCGATCTACCTGCTGCAAAAGCCGGCGGGCAGCTCGCCCGTGCCCGGCGGCACGCAGGTGCGCAGCTACAGCCGGCATTGGTGCCCGGTGCACCTCGACATCGTAGTGCCCGACATCACCGTCGCGGTGCGGCAGGCACTGACGGCCGGAGCCATCCAGGAAAAGCCGGTGCAGCTGGCGAGCTGGGGCAAGCTCGCGATGTTCTCCGACCCGTACGGCAACGGGTTCTGCCTGATCGAATTCGTGGGCCGGGGCTACGACGAGATCGCCACGTGAAAATATTCCGGCCGGCGTGTCGATTTGGGGAGGGCCTGCCCGTCGTGTCATCAGAGCCACCCATTTTTCCAACCCGGCTCGCTCAACCCTCCAGGAGAACGACATGCGCGTGATGGTGATCGTGAAGGCCAGCCCCGAATCCGAAGCCGGCAAGATGCCCAGCACCGAGCTGATGGCCGCAATGGGCAACTACAACGAAGAGCTGGTGAAGGCCGGCATCATGAAAGGCGGCGACGGCCTGCACCCCAGTTCGCGCGGCAAGCGTGTCGCCTTCTCGGGCCAGAACCGCACGGTGATCGACGGCCCCTTCGCCGAGACCAAGGAGCTGATCGCCGGCTACTGGGTCTGGGAGGTGAAGGACATGGACGAGGCGGTCGCCTGGGTCAAGCGCTGCCCCAACCCGATGGAGAGTGACTCCGAGATCGAGATCCGCCCCTTCTTCGAGGCCGCCGATTTCGGCGAGGCCTTCACGCCCGAACTGCAGGCGCAGGAAGAGCGCCTGCGCCAGCAGCTGGGCGGCGAGACGCGGATCTGAGCCCAGGCCTCGGCCGTCTGGTCGATCGGCCACGTCAATCGGCCACTTGCACCACCACCTTGCCGAGGTGGTGCCCGTCGAGCAGGCCGACCAGGGCGGCGGGTGCGTTTTCCAGGCCGACGACACGCGCTTCGTGCAGCTTGACGCGGCCGCTTGAGACCCATTCGCGCATCTCGCGCTGGAAGGCGTCGAAACGCTCGCCGTAGTGGTCGAGGATAATGAAGCCCTGCATGCGCACACGCTTCTGCAGCACGGTGGCGAGCAGCTGCGCGCGGCGGTCGGGCGCGGTCGATGTGCCGTCGTCGTTGTAGTGCGCGATGAAGCCACAGACCGGGATGCGCGCGTTCAGGTTGAGCAGCGGCAGCACGGCGTCGAGCACCTCGCCGCCGACGTTTTCGAAATAGACGTCGATGCCGCCCGGGCAGGCCTCGGCCAGGTGTGCCGCGAGGCGCGGGTCGTGGCGGTCGAGGCAGGCGTCGAAGCCGAGCACCTCCACCGCATGGCGCACCTTCTCGGCACCGCCCGCGATGCCGACGACACGCGCGCCTTTCAGCTTGGCGATCTGGCCGACCATCGCGCCGACGGCGCCGGTGGCGGCCGCCACGACCACGGTCTCGCCGGGGTGTGGCTGGCCGATGTCGAGCAGGCCCACGTGGGCGGTGAAGCCCGGCATGCCCAGGCCGCCGAGGGCGTGTGAAGGCTGGGCGAGATCGTCGATCACTTGCAGGTCGCTGCCGTCGCTGAGGGCGTGGTCCTGCCAGCCGGCGTTGGCGAGCACGAGTTGCCCTTCAACGAACTGCGGGTGGCGCGAGGCCACGACGCGGCTCACCGTGCCGCCGACGAGGGGCGCGCCGATCTCGATCGGGGGCGCGTAGCCGGGGCCGACCTCGTCCATCAGGTTGCGCATGTACGGGTCGAGCGAGAGCCACAGCGTGCGCAGCAGCACCTGGCCTTCGGCAGGCGTGGGAACGGGCTGAGTTTCGAGTCGGAAGTCGCCCGGCTGCGGCCGGCCCTTGGGCCGGGATGCGAGCACGATGCGGCGGTTGAGGGTGGTCATCGTGTCTTCCTCAGATGCGCACCCGGCGAGGGCCGTGGCGCAGCGTGAGCAGCGTGCCAAGCGTGATCGCCGCGACCGCAAAACCGGGCGCACCGAGCGCGCCGACGTGGTCGACCAGCAGGCCCCCGCCAATCGCACCGCTGGCGATGGCGATCTGGAAGGCCGCGACGAGCAGGCCGCCGGCGCCTTCGGCCTGGTCGGGCGCGGCGCGCACGATCCAGGTCTGGAAGCCGACCGGGAAGGCGCCGAACGCGAAGCCCCACAGCGCCACCGCGATCGCCGTCACCGTGGCCGAGTGGCCGGCGATCAGCAGGCTGGCCGCCAGCACCACGATCAGCGCGCCACCGGCCACGATGGCGTGGCGCTCGCTGCGCCCGGCGAGGTAGCCGCCGGCGAAGTTGCCGAAGAAGCCGCCCACGCCATAACCAAGCAGGATGGCGGTGATCGCGCTCACGGGCAGGTGCGTCACCTGCTCCATCAGCGGGCGGATGTAGGTGAAGCCGGCGAAGTGGCCCGAGATCACGAGCACCACCGCGAGCAGCGCCACGCGCACGCTGGGGCGTGTGAGCAGCTCGCCGAGCACGCGCAGGCTCGGGTTGTCGCGTGGGGGCAGGGCGGGCATCGTGAAGAACTGCGCCAGGAGCGTGATCACGCTCACCGCGCCGGCGGCGACGAAGGCGCTGCGCCAGCCCCAGAGGTCGCCCATCCACGCGCCGATGGGCGCGGCACAGACGGTCGCGACCGACACGCCGGTGAGGATGACCGACATCGCGCGGGCGAAGAGCGGCTCGGGCACGAGCCGCATCGCGAGCGCCGCCGCCATCGACCAGAAGCCGCCGAGCGCCACGCCCAGCATCACGCGGGCGACGAGTAAGGTGGCGAGGCTGCTCGCGGTGGCCGCGATCAGGTTCGACAGCACCAGCAGCACGGTCAGCGCGAGCATCACGTGCTTGCGGTCGAAGCGGCGCGTGAGCAGCGGGATCGACGGAGCAGCGACCGCACCTACCAGTGCGGTGGCGGTGACCGCCTGGCCGGCGGCGCCGTCGCTCACCTGCAGGTCGGCGGCCATCGCGGTGAGCAGGCTGGCCGGCAGGAACTCGGCGGTGACGAGGCCGAAGACGCCCAGGCCCAAGGCGCCGATGGCGGGCCAGTGGGTGTCGGAAGGCGTGGCGGAAGCAGGGGAATCGCCGGCAATGGCGACGCAATCGGGGCAGGTGGCGGACATTGGCAAACGACAGTTGGGAAGACGAGCGGCCAGCTTAGGCGTAGCATTTCGGCGTTTCCATGCCAGAAATGCCGAAATGCTTGCTCATTCGTCCAGGCTTCCCGAGCCACAAGGTGTGCCCGACGCACTGACCGAGATCCTCTTGAACCTGCGCCTCGAAGGCGTGGAGTACGGGCGCTGCGTGCTGCACGGTCCGTGGGCCATCAGCTTCCCGCCGCAAGGCTCG
The DNA here is from genome assembly GCF_016735515.1 of Piscinibacter sp. HJYY11. Lineage (NCBI taxonomy): Bacteria > Pseudomonadati > Pseudomonadota > Betaproteobacteria > Burkholderiales > Sphaerotilaceae > Piscinibacter > Piscinibacter sp. HJYY11. Next base: position 4,097,643 of record NZ_JAERQZ010000001.1, read on the forward strand.
GCGCGCTTCCATTTCGTCGCCGGGGGCGGCTGCTGGCTGCGCACGCCGACCACCGACTGGCTGCAACTGAACCCGGGCGACGCGGTGCTGCTGCCGCGAGGCAGTGCCCATGTGCTCGCCAGTTCGCCCGAGGTGCCGCCGGTCGACATCGACACGATGAACCGGCGCAAGGTCGCCGACAACCTCTACCTCGTGCGCGACGAGCGTGAAGAGACAGCCGAGCCCGACGTGATGTTCTGCGGCGCGCTGCGCTTCAATCTCGACCCGCTGCACCCGCTCGTGGCGATGATGCCGCCCGTGATGCGCGCCGGTGAATTGGCCCAGCGTGACCCGGCTGTGCCCGCGCTTCTCGATGCGATGGAGCGCGAAGTGGCGATGGACCGCATCGGCGCCTGCGGCATCCTCGCGCGCCTGGCCGACGTGCTGGCCGCCAGCATCATCCGCGCGTGGGTCGAGTGCGCCTGCAGCGACGCCACCGGCTGGATCGCCGCGGTGCGCTGCCCGTCGATCGGCAAGGTGCTCGCCGCCGTGCATGCGCAGCCCGAGCGCGACTGGCCGGTGCATGAACTGGCGGCGCTGATGGGCGCGTCCCGCTCACGATTCGCCGAAGCCTTCACCACCACGGTCGGCGAAACGCCGGCGCGTTATGTGGCGAAGCTGAAGATGTTCCAGGCGCGGCGCTGGATCGCGCAGGAAGGCATGCGCGTGGCGACCGCGGCCGAGCGGCTGGGCTACGACTCCGAGGCCTCGTTCAGTCGCGCCTTCAAGCGCATCATCGGCCACCCGCCGAGCACGGCGCGGGCCGAGCACCGCGCGGCGCGCACGGCGCTGCTCACGCCGGGCTGATTCAGACCGCGTACAGCTCGGCGGCGCGGTCCTTCAGCTTCGCCGGCACGCTGCCCGCGAGGCCCACCGCGGCGCGGCTGGCCAGCATGCGCTGGAACACCCGCTGCACCTGGGCAGCATCCACCGCCTTCAGCCGCGCGAGCCACTCGCCCGGCTCGCGCAGGCGGCCGAAGGTGAAGAGCTCCTGCGCCGCCACTTCCATGCGCTTGGCCGGCTGCTCCAGCGCGCGCAGGGCCCGCACGCTGATCTGGTTGCGCGCGCGCGTGAGGCCCTCCTCATCGATGTGCTCGGCGTGTTGCCGCAGCAGGCGCGCCACCTCGGTGATGAAGGCTTCGGCCTGCGCCGGCTCGGTCGCGCCGTCGATCACGAACTGGCTGGCGAGCGGGTACACGTCGGCCGAGCAGCCCACCTGGTAGGCCAGGCCGCGCCGCTCGCGGATCTCATCGAGCAGCGGCGAGCTCATGCCTTCGCCCAGCAGCGCGGCGGCGAGCACGTCGGCCAGGTGCGCGTCATCGGCGAGCGGCGGCGCAGCGAAGCCGAGCACGATCTGGCACTGCGCGCTGCCCGACAGGCGCCGTAGCTTCACGCCGCCGTGCCACTCGGGCGGCGGCACGGTGTTGGGCTCGCCGCGCGGCATGTCGCCGAAGGCGCGCTCGGTGGCCGCGATGAGCGCGGCCTCGTCCACCGGCCCAGCGGCGGCCACGACCACGTTGCAGGCGGTGTACTGCTGCTGCACGTAGGCCAGCAGGTCGTCGCGCGTGAAGCGCTTGATGTTGGCGCGGTTGCCGATCACCGGGCGGCCGGCGGGGTGCTGGTCGCCGTAGCTCGCCTTGTCGAAGAGGTCGAAGGCGATGGTCACCGGGTCTTCGTCGAACTCGGTGAACTCATGCTGGATCACCTGGCGCTCACGCTCCAGTTCGTCGGCGGGGAAGGTGCTGTGGCGCACGATGTCGGCGATCTGCGCCACGAAGGTCGGCAGGTCGTGCGGCAGGCCTTCGATGTGGAAGGCGGTGTGGTCCTTGTCGGTGTGGGCGTTGACCTCTGCGCCCAGGCGCTCGGCATCGAGGTTGATGCGCTGGCAGTCGCGCGTGGCCGTGCCCTTGAAGGCCATGTGCTCGACCACGTGACTGATGCCGTTCTGCGCGCGGGTCTCGTGCAGGCTGCCGGTGCGCACGAAGACGCTCAGGCTCGCCGTCTGGCGCCAGGGCATGGGGAGGGCGACGATGCGCAGGCCGTTGGGAAGGGTGTGCAGGCGGGGGGTGCTCAAGGTACGGTGCAGAACGACATCGAAAGGCGTAGTGTCCGCCACGCGACCGCGGCTGTCACAAACCCGCCCGCTCGAACGTCTATTGGAAAACTGCTCGAATGCCCTGCCCATGGACGCCCCTGAACCCACCCGCCTCGAAGACCCGACCCAGGCCTTTGCCCGCCTGAGACCGCGCCTGCAGGGCATCGCCTACCGCATGCTCGGCAGCGTGGCCGAGGCTGAAGAGGTGGTGCAGGACGCGTGGCTGCGCTGGCACGACGCGCAGGCCGACCCGCCCGACAACGGCGAGGCCTGGCTCGTCACCGTGACCACGCGGCTTGCGATCGACCGGCTGCGGGCGACCAGGGTGGCGCGCGAGCACTACACCGGCATGTGGTTGCCGGAACCGGTGCTGACCGAGTCGGCCGACAGCCCGCAGGACCTGCTGGAGCGTGCCGACGACCTCTCGGTCGCGTTCCTGATGCTCTTGGAGCGGCTCTCGCCAGAGGCGCGTGCGGCCTTCCTGCTGCGCGAGGTGTTCGACGTCGACTACCCCGAGGTCGCCCGCATGGTCGGCAAGGCCGAGCCGGCGTGCCGGCAACTCGTCAGCCGCGCGAAGAAGCAGCTCGCCGACGAGCGGCCGCGCTACCGCGTGACGCCCGACACGCACCATCGGCTGCTCAGCCAGTTCGCACAGGCGATGACGCAAGGCGACTTCGGCGCCCTGCGCGCCATGCTGAGCGAGGAGGCCGAGCTGATCGGCGATGGCGGCGGCAAGGTGCTCGCCTTCCCGAAGCCCCTGCAGGGCGGGCAGCGCATCGCCCAGCTCTTCTACGCGGCACACCGCAAGCTGCACGAGCGCCAGCGCGTGCAGCTTGTGCGGCTCAACGGCGAGTGGGGCCTGCTGCGCTTCATCGATGGCGCACTCGAATCGGCGCAGACCTTCGAGACCGATGGCGAGCGCATCCTGCGCATCCGCGTGCAGCGCAATCCCGACAAATTGGCCCGCATCGCCGCTGCTGTCACAGGTTGAAGGGCTCGCACGTCTTGTTGGGCATGGAAGCCGTTTCCATCAACCCACAGGAGTGAACGACATGACCCAGCGCATCAACTACATGCAGCAATCGCCCGAGCTCTTCAAGAAGTACCTCGAGTTCAGCACCGCGGCCAAGGGCGGCGCGATCGACGCGACGATCCAGCACCTGATCGAGATCCGCGCCTCGCAGATCAACGGCTGCGGCTTCTGCGTCGACATGCACGTCAAGCAGGCCACGATCCACGGCGAGCGCCCGCTACGCCTGCACCACCTCGCGATCTGGCGCGAGTCGACGCTCTTCTCGCCGCGCGAGCGGACGGCGCTGGCCTGGACCGAAGCACTCACCACGCTGGGTGCGCACGGTGTCGGCGATGACGTCTACGACAAGGTGCGCACGCAGCTGTCGGAGAAGGAGCTGTCGGACCTGAGCTTCCTCGTGATGGCGATCAACGGCTGGAACCGGCTCAACGTTGGCTTCCGCGGCGTGCCGGGCTCGCACGACAAGGCGTTCGGGCTCGACAAGGCCGGGCTGTCCTGAGGCGTTCGACTTCAGGCGTGCAGGCCGAGCCGGCGGCAGATCTCGAGCGGCGCCACCGACTGGTTCATCGTGTACAGGTGCAGCGCCGGCACACCGCCGGCGATCAGCTTCTCGCACAGCGCGGTGACCACGTCGAGGCCAAAGGCCTTGATGGAATCGACGTCGTCGCCATACGACTGCAGGCGCAGCCGGATCCAGCGCGGGATCTCGGCGCCGGAGTTGTCGGCGAAGCGGATGATGCCGGCGGAGTTGGTGATCGGCATGATGCCGGGCACGACCGGGATGTCGGCGCCAACCTTGCGGGCCTCGTCGACGAAGCGGAAGTAGGCGTCGGCGTTGAAGAAGAACTGCGTGATCGACGAGTTGGCGCCCGCGCGCACCTTGGCGAGGTAGGCGTTGAGGTCGTCCTGCGGCGAACGTGCCTGCGGGTGCATCTCGGGGTACGAGGCCACTTCGATGTGGAAGTGGTGGCCGGTCGCTTCGCGGATGAACGCGATCAGGTCGCTGGCATAACGGAACTCACCGAAGCCGCCGTAGCCGCTCGGCAGGTCGCCGCGCAGCGCGACGATGCGCTTGATGCCGGCGGCCTTGAACTGCTCGATCTTGGCCAGCACCGACTCGCGGTTGGCACCGATGCAGGTGAAGTGCGAGGCCGCGTCCACGCCCTCGGCGAGGATGGCCTGCACGGCCGCCAGCGTGCCGTCTTGCGTGGAGCCGCCGGCGCCGTAGGTCACCGAGCAGAACTCCGGCTTGAGCGCGTAGAGCTTCTGGCGCACGACGGCCAGCTTCTCGACGCCCTCGGGTGTCTTGGGAGGGAAGAATTCCAGGCTGATCGGAAGTCTCTTCATCGTCTGTCCTTGCTCAGGCGGGCTGCTTCGCCCACACGAAGAATTCGGTGTTGCCGTTGCCGCCCTGGATGGGGCTCTGGAAATACTGCTGCACCTTCAGGCCCTGCGCCTTGCAGGCCTGCCACAGGCGGTTCTCGACTTCGACGAAGTGCGCCGGGTCCTTCACAATGCCGCCCTTGCCGATCTGCGCCGGCTGCAGCTCGAACTGCGGCTTGACCAGCAGCAGCAGGTGGCCGCCCGGCTTCAGGTAGGTCACCATCGTCGGCAGCACGTGCGTGGAGGTGATGAACGACAGGTCGGCGGTCACGAAGTCGAAGCTGTGCTCGGCATGCGCTGCTGCAAAGGCACTGCCCGCGACATCGCGTGCATTGATGCCTTCGTAGCTCGTCACGCGGGCATCGCCCGCGAGCTTCGGGTGCAGTTGCCCGTGGCCCACGTCGAGGCCGACTACCTTCGCTGCACCGCTCTGCAGCAGCGCATCGGTGAAGCCACCGGTGCTCTGGCCGAGGTCGAGGCAGCTCATGCCGGTCACATCGATGCTGCAGTGTTTCAAGGCCCCTTCGAGCTTGAGCCCGCCGCGCGACACGAAGCGCAGCTCCGCGTCGTCGGTGATCTCCATCTCGCAGTCTTCGGGCACGTCGAGGCCCGCCTTGTTCACCACGGCCCAGCCCTTGGGGCCGAGCCAGCGCACGGCGTTGCGCTCGATCAACCGTTGCGCGGCCGACCGGGTGGGCACGAGGCCCCGTTGAAGGATCAACTGGTCGGCGCGCATCGGGATCAGTAGCGGTACGTGTCGGGCTTGTACGGGCCCTGCTTCGGCACGCCGATGTAGGCGGCCTGCTCGTCGGTCAGCTCGGTGAGCTGCGCGTTCAGCGTGGTGAGCTGCAGGCGGGCGACCTTCTCGTCGAGGTGCTTCGGCAGCACGTAGACCTTGCCGATGTCGTACGAGTCGGGGTGCGTGAAGAGCTCGATCTGCGCGATGGTCTGGTTGGCGAAGCTCGACGACATCACGTAGCTGGGGTGGCCCGTGCCGCAGCCGAGGTTCACCAGGCGGCCCTTGGCGAGCAGGATGATGCGCTTGCCGTCAGGGAAGATCACATGGTCCACCTGCGGCTTGATCTCTTCCCACTCGTACTTCTCGAGCGACGCGACCTGGATCTCGTTGTCGAAGTGGCCGATGTTGCACACGATGGCGTTGTTCTTCATCGCCTTCATGTGGTCGTGCGTGATGACGTCCTTGTTGCCGGTGGTGGTGACGAAGATGTCGGCCTTGTCGGCAGCCCAGTCCATCGTGACCACGCGGTAGCCTTCCATCGCGGCCTGCAGGGCGTTGATCGGGTCGATCTCGGTCACCCACACCTGCGCCGACAGCGAGCGCAGCGCCTGCGCCGAGCCCTTGCCCACGTCGCCGTAGCCGGCGACCACGGCGATCTTGCCGGCGATCATCACGTCGGTCGCGCGCTTGATGCCGTCGACCAGCGACTCGCGGCAGCCGTAGAGGTTGTCGAACTTGCTCTTGGTGACGCTGTCGTTGACGTTGATGGCGCGGAAGGGCAGCGTGCCCTTGGCACTCATTTCCTTCAGGCGGTGCACGCCGGTGGTGGTCTCTTCGGTCACGCCGATGATCTGGGCCGACTTGCGGGTGTACCAGCTCGGGTCTTCCTTCAGCTTGGCCTTGATCGAGGCGAAGAGGCAGGTCTCTTCTTCGCTCGTCGGGTTGGCGATGACCGACGGGTCCTTCTCGGCCTTCTTGCCGAGGATCATCAGCAAGGTGGCGTCACCGCCGTCGTCGAGGATCATGTTCGGGCCTTCGGTGGCCGAGCCCTTGGGGCCGAACTCGAAGATGCGGTGGGTGAAGTCCCAGTACTCGGCGAGCGTCTCGCCCTTGTGCGCGAACACCGGGGTGCCGGCGGCCACCAGCGCGGCGGCGGCGTGGTCTTGCGTCGAGAAGATGTTGCACGAGGCCCAGCGCACTTCGGCACCCAGCGCCTGCAGCGTCTCGACCAGCACGGCGGTCTGAATGGTCATGTGCAGCGAGCCGGTGACGCGCGCGCCCTTGAGCGGCTGGGTCTTGGCGTACTCGGCGCGGATGGCCATCAGGGCCGGCATCTCGCCTTCGGCGATCTTGATTTCCTTGCGGCCCCAGTCGGCAAGCGAGAGGTCGCGGATGGCGTGGTCGGTGGTGGGTTTGAGGACGGCTGCGTTCATGTGGGGCTCCATGTCGATCAAGGAACCCGCAGACGGCTGACGATGAGAGAGGGATCTGTCCACTCACCCACGAGGAACCATCGTGCGGGTGAGCGCGGTTGCAATTCGATTTCCGAGCCTGGGGCACGAGGTGGTGCCTTGCAACGCTCCTCGGAAAGTGGGGCGGATTGTAGTGCAGCGCTTTTCGCGGCGCCATGTCGTTTTTGGCAGTCGCGACTGTCACCCCAGAGACTGACGGGATTTTCCGGCGGGCGCACGATGAGGTAAACCGATCGGTGTACCTTCCGGTCGCATCACGAGGAGACGCCGATGTCGAAACTGCGCGGCCTGGGGCCCGCCCTGCCCATCCTCATCGGCGCTTCGCTGATGCTCAGCCTCAGCATGGGCCTGCGGCAGAGCCTGGGCATCTTCATGCCGCCGCTCACCAAGGACGTGGGCATCTCGGTCTCCGACTTCACCCTCGCGGTGGCGGTGCAGAACCTCGCCTGGGGCTTCCTGCAGCCGTGGGCCGGCGCGGTGGCGGTGCGGCTGGGCTACAAGCGGCTGATGCTCGCCGGCTCGCTGCTCTACATCGTGGGCCTGGTGCTGCTGGCCACGGCTCAGGGTTTCATCAGCGTGCTGCTCGGCGCGGGCGTGGCGATCGGTGCCTCGATGGCGTTGACCGGGCCGGCGTTCGCGATGGCGGTGGCCTCGCGGGCGGTGTCGGCGGCGGTGCGCAGCTCGGTGCTGGGCATCGTGTCGGCCGCCGGCTCGCTGGGCGCGCTGATGGCCGCGCCGCTCGGGCAGGCGCTCGCGCAGACCTCGGGCTGGCGTGTCGGGCTCTATGGCTTCATCGTGCTGTCGCTCGTCATCCTGCCGGCCGCCTGGTACGCGGGCAAGGCCGACGCGATGCCCGTGCCGCCCTCGCCGGGCGGCGATGACAAGAGCGCCGGCGACGTGGTGAAAGGGGCGCTGCGCCATGCGCCCTTCGTCGTGATGACCGCGGCGTATTTCGTCTGCGGCATGCAGCTCATCTTCCTCACCACGCACCTGCCCTCGTACCTGGCGCTGTGTGGCATGGACCCCATGCTCTCGGCCCAGGCGCTCGGCGTGATCGGAGGGTTCAACGTGCTGGGCAGCCTCTTCTTCGGCTGGGCCGGCGGGCGCTGGAACAAGCTCCTGCTGCTCGGTGGCATCTACGTGCTGCGCTCGATCGGCATCGCCTGGTACTTCGTCACCGCCCCCACGCCGGGCAGCACGCTGCTCTTCGCCGCCATCATGGGATTCCTGTGGCTGGGCGTCGGGCCGCTCGTGGCCGGCTCAATCAGCGAGACCTTCGGCGTGCGCTGGCAGGCCATGCTTGGCGGCGTGGCCTTCATGAGCCACCAGGTCGGCAGCTTCGTCGGCGCGTATGGCGGCGGGCTCATCTACGACGCACTCGGCTCGTACACGCTCGCGTGGCAGATCGGCGTGGGCGTGGGCCTGGTCGCGGGCCTCGTGCAGTGCGCCGCGGCGGTCGCGAAGCCGCCCGGTCCCCGCACGCCGGTGCCGGTGCCTGCATGAAGAGCGCCGTCTCCGCGGTGCCGATGAAGGACCGCATCCTCGAAGCTGCCGACGCGCTCTTCTATGGCCAGGGCATCCAGGCCGTGGGGGTGGATGCAGTGGCGGCCCAGGCCGGCATCAGCAAACGCACGCTCTACAAGCACTACCCGAGCAAGGACGAGCTGGTGGCGGCCTACCTCGCGCGCCGCACCGGCCAGGCGATTCCCTTCGAGGGCCCGCCGGTCGAGCAGATCCTCGGGCTCTTCGACGGCCTGGCGAAGTGGTTCGGCAGCAAGCGCTTTCGCGGCTGCGCCTTCGTCAACGCGGTGGCCGAGCTGAGCGGCGAGCGGCAGCACCCGGCGGTGGGCGTGGCGTCGGAGCACAAGGCGCGGCGGCTGGCGCACGTGCAGGCCTTGCTGCAGCAGCTGAAGGTCGAGGAGCCGGCGCTGCTGGCCGAACAGCTGATGGTGCTGTTCGAAGGGGCGGTGGCGGTGTCGATGGTGCGCGGCGGCGACCCGCAGGTGGCCGCGTCGGCACGCGAGGCGGCCTGCGTGCTGTTGCGCCATGCCGGCGTTGCCCTCGGCCGCGATGCGCGAGACTCGGCCCGATGAATCCCATTCCCTCCCGCCCCTGGCCCGAGCTGCCCATCGAACACGCGCGCTCGGTGCTGGGCGTCTTGACCGACATCGACGACACGCTCACCACCACCGGCGCGATCACCGGTGACGCACTGAAAGCCCTGCACGACCTGCAGGCGGCTGGCATCCCCGTCATCGCGATCACCGGCCGGCCGATGGGCTGGAGCGAGCCCTTCGCGCGCCAGTGGCCGATCGCCGCCATCGTGGCCGAGAACGGCTCGGTGGCACTCTTTCGCGAAGGTGGCGAGCTGCGCATCGAATACGCGCAGGACGCACACACCCGCGAGCACAACGCGCGCCGCCTGCGCGAGGTGGCGGCACGGGTGGTGCGCGAAGTGCCCGGTGCGACGCTCGCGCAAGACAGCGCCGGCCGCGCCACCGACATCGCCGTCGACCACAGCGAATTCGTGCAGCTCGACCAGGCCCGCATCGACCAGGTGGTGGCGGTGATGCGTGAAGAGGGCATGACGGCCACCGTCAGCTCGATCCACATCAACGGCTGGTTCGGCGACCACACCAAGCTCTCGGGCGCACGCTGGATCGTGCAGCGGCTCCTCAAGCGCGAGCTCGATGCCGAACACGAGCGCTGGGTCTACGTGGGCGACTCCACCAACGACCAGCTGATGTTCGGGCACTTCCCCCTGAGCGTGGGCGTGGCCAACCTCGTGCACTTCCGCGAGCAGTTGCACACCTGGCCGACCTACCTCACGGTGGGCGAACGCGGGCAGGGCTTCGCGCAGGTGGCGCAGGCGCTGCTGGCCGCGCGCTGAAGGCATGGGCAGCACACGACCCTTGCCACCACTTGCCATCGCCACCGCGCTGGCGCTCGGCGCCGCGGTGTCGCTCGGGCTCGCACGTTTCTCGTATGCGCTGCTGCTGCCGCCGATGCGGGCCGACCTCGCCTGGAGCTACCTCACCGCCGGGGCGATGAACACCGCCAATGCCGCCGGCTACCTGCTGGGTGCGCTGCTGATGCCGCGTGCGCTCGCGCACTGGGGAGCGCGGCCCCTGCTGATCGCCGGCAGCGTCTCGGCGGCGGGCCTGCTCGCGGCGCACGGCCTGGCGCGCGCCGACAACACGCTCTATGCGCTGCGACTGCTCACCGGCGTGGCGAGTGCCGCGACCTTCGTGTCAGGTGGCCTGCTTGCAGCGCGCCTCACCGGCGCACCCTCGGGCCTCGTGCTCGGCATCTACTACGGCGGCACGGGCGCCGGCATCATCGCCTCGGCTCTGCTCGTGCCGCCGCTGGTGGCCTTGCCCGATGGGCACGGCTGGCGCTGGGCGTGGGCCGCGCTCGGTGCCGTCGCGCTGCTGGCCACGCTGGTCGCGGCGCGTGCGACCCGCGGGGTGGGCAGCGCTGCGGCGGCGGCTTCGGCGGCGCACGGCCCCTCGGGGTGGACGCGCCTCGGCTTCGGCCTGGCGTCGTACTTCCTCTTCGGCCTGGGCTACATCGGCTACATGACCTTCGTGGTGACGCTGCTGCGCGAGCAGCAGATGAGCCATGGCTTCATCACCGTCTTCTACGGCGCGCTGGGGGCGGGCGTGATCGCGTCGTCGTTCGTCTGGGCCGGGCTCCTGCAACGGCACCGCAGCGGTCGGCCGATGGCGGTGCTCAACGGCGTGCTCACCGTCGCGACCGTGCTGCCGGTGCTGAGCACGCACCCGCTGGCCGTGCTGGCCTCGGGCGTGCTCTTCGGCGGCGTGTTCCTGTCGGTCGTGGCGTCGACCACGGCCCTGGTGCGGCACAACCTCGCGGCGGCGGCCTGGCCGGCCGGCATCGCCGCGTTCACCATCGTGTTTGCGGCGGGGCAGATCGTGGGCCCGAGCCTCGTCGGCTGGCTGGCCGACGGGGCGGGCGGCCTGCGCGCAGGCCTCGCCGTGTCGGCCGGGGTGCTGGCCCTGGGTGCACTTCTGGCCTCCTGCCAGCGTGCCTTGCCGATGACGGAGCAGACTCCATGAGCATCAACCTGCGTGACGATCCCGCCTTGTCCGGCCTCACCGTCTTCGAGCGCGGCTGGCTGTCGTCGAACAACGTGCTGATCCACGCGCAGGGCGACGAGCCCGGCGCCGTGCTCGTCGACAGCGGCCACGTCTCACACGCGGCGCAGACCGAAGCGCTGCTGCGCCACGCGCTGCAGGGCCGGCCGCTTGCGCGCATCGTCAACACGCACCTGCACTCCGACCACTGCGGCGGCAATGCCACGCTGCAGCGGGCCTTCGGTGCGCGGGTGATCACGCCCCCCGGCCAGGCCGAGGCGGTGCGGCGCTGGGACGAAGAGGCGCTGAGCTATGCGCCGACCGGCCAGCGCTGCGAACGCTTCACATTGCACGGCACGCTGTCGCCCGGCGAGGTGCTGCAGGCCGGTGGGCGGCGCTTCGAGGTGATGGCCGCGCCGGGGCACGACCCCGAATCGGTCATCCTCTTCGACGCGGCGAATGGCCTCTTGATCTCGGCCGATGCGCTGTGGGAGAACGGCTTCGGTGTCGTCTTCCCCGAGCTCGAAGGCGAGGCCGCGTTCGCCGACGTGGGCCGTGTGCTCGACGTGATCGAGCGCCTGCCCGTGCGCCTGGTCGTGCCGGGCCACGGCGGGCCGTTCACCGACGTCACCGCGGCACTCGCCCGCGCGCGTGCGCGGCTGGCGGCGTTCGTCAACGATCCGCAGCGCCACTCGCGCTATGCGGCCAAGGTGCTGGTGAGCTACCACCTGATGGAAGTGCAGGGCGAGACGCTGGCGCAGCTGCGCGAGTGGGTGGCCCGCACGCGCTACTTTGCGAGCGTCTGGACGCGTGCCGGGCAGGGCGAAGCCCCGTCACCGGCCGACTGGGGCGAAGCGCTGGCGCGCGAGCTGGTCGCCAGTGGTGCGGCGCGCTGGGACGGCGAGCGGCTGCTGGCCGGTTGAGCCTCAATCGAGCGCCAGAAACGTCGCCAGGCGTGCGAGGTCCGCGTCGAGCTCGCGGCGAAAGAGCGTGTCTCGCGGCGCGCGGCCGCTGGCGAAGCCGAGCTCGCGCGTGAGGGTGCCGGTGCCCGTCGAGAGATTGGCCCAGCCGATCACCTGGTCGCGCCACAGCAGCGGCAGCGCGTAGTAGCCGAGCTTGCGCTGCGCGGCGGGTGTGTAGGCCTCGAACTTGTACGTCCAGCCCCACAGCAGCTCGAAGCGGCGGCGGTCCCAGACGATGGGGTCGAAGGGGGCGAGCAGGCGCACTTCTTCGGCGGGTGCGTGTCGTGCGGCGCGCGGGTTCTCGTCGGCCGGCCAGTACCAGGTGGTGCCGTCGAGCTGCAGGCTCGCGAGGTGCTCGCGCGCGAGACGCATCGCCGCCTGGGTCTGCGTCTTCAGGTGCGGTGCGCCGTAGCCGAGCAACCGCGTGAGGTACACGAGGCTCGATGCAGGCAAGGGCGCGTATTTGCGGACGATGAGTTCGATCAGCGCGGCGGCACGCAGCGTGCGGCCGGCCGGGCTGTCGTCGCCTTGCGGATGCGCGGCCACTTCGTAGATGCGCGTACCGTTCTCGCGCCGCGCCACGCGCAGCAGGCCGCGGTAGTGCATGCCGTCGAGCAGCTTGGTGCTCGCGCTGGACGAGCCGCCCCAGTAGTTGGTGACGCGCCCGTGCGCGAAGTGTTCGTCGACCTCGCGCGGGTGCACCTGGCCGCGCTCGCGCACGAAGGCGAGCACCTCGTTGGCCTGGCGTTTGGTGGTGGGCTTCCAGGGGTGCGCCGCCACGCGGGGGTGCATCAGGGCGAGGTGCTCGCGCGGCAGGAAGCCGTAGTTGACGAAGCAGTCTTCCTCGACCGGCAGGCGTGCGTAGCGGCGCTCGAGGTCGCCGGCAAGGTAGCCCTTCACGCGGTGGCGCAGGGTGAGGTCTTGTGCGCGTGCTGGCGCACGGATCGGGTCGGCCTGCACGAAGCCCAGCTTCTGGATCGCACGCGCGAGCGTGGTGGGTGTGAAGAGCGTGCGTGCGACGGCGTAGCGGCGAAGGTCGTCGACGGTGAGGGTGGCGGGCATGCGTCGATTCTGTGGTGGGCGGGGTGCGGATGTACAGGTCCGGAAATGGCATGTCAGCAGGCTTGCAGCTTTCGACACTGCGGACTCCTCAACACACGTGGGAGCACACATGAAGGCATTGCAAGACAAGGTGGCATTGGTGACCGGCGCGAGCTCGGGCATCGGGCTCGCGACGGCGCGGCTCTTCGCACGCGAAGGCGCGAAGCTGGTGGTGGCGGCGCGGCGGCAGGCGCAGTTGAACGCGCTGGTCGACCGCATCGTCACCGAGGGTGGCGACGCCGTCGCACTGGCGGGGGATGTGCGAGACGAGGCGTACGCGCAGGCGCTCGTCGAGCTCGCGACCCAGCGCTACGGCGGCCTCGACATCGCGTTCAACAATGCCGGCACCTTGGGTGAAGTGGCGCCGATGCCGCAGCTCACACGCGAGGCCTGGCAGCACACGCTCGAAGCGAACCTCACGAGCGCCTTCCTCGGCGCGCGGCACCAGGTCCCGGCGATGGTGAAGCGGGGCGGCGGCTCGCTGATCTTCACCTCGAGCTTTGTCGGCCACACCGTCGGCTTCCCGGGCCTGGCGGCGTATGCGGCGGCCAAGGCGGGCTTGATCGCGCTCGCGCAGGTGACGGCAGCCGAGTTCGGCGCGCAGCGCATCCGTGCCAACGCGTTGCTGCCCGGCGGCACCGACACGCCCATGGCCGCACCGCTCGTCGGCACGCCTGAGGCGCGCGCGGCACTGTCGAGCCTCTTCGCGCTCAAGCGCATCGCGGCGCCGGAGGAGATCGCGCAGGCGGCGCTGTTCCTGGCGAGCGATGCATCGTCGTTCGTCACCGGCACCGCGCTGCTGGCCGACGGTGGGGTGTCGATCAACCGCAGTTGAGGTTTGGGGCGGCCGGACTTCTTGCTTTACTTTTCGTAGCGGCGCCACTAGAGTGGCTGCTATGAAAACAGAAGCAAGGAGCTTCCAATGACGGTCGCCACAGCACGCATCGCCCCCGCGGCGCCACCCTTCCCGCCCGAGGTCCAGGCCGCCATCGACCGCATCATGCCGCCCGGCATGCCGCCGCTGGTGCTCTTCACCACGCTGGCACGCGATCCGCGGCTCTTCGGCAAGTTCTTCGCCGGCGGCTTGCTCGACCGTGGCCACCTCACGCTGCGCCAGCGCGAGCTTGTGATCCATCGCACCACGGCGCTGTGCGGCTCGGAGTACGAGTGGGGCGTGCACGTGCGCGGCTTCGCCGCCAAGGCCGGGCTCGACGGTGCGCAGCTCGCCTCGACCGTGCATGGCAGTGCCGACGACGCCTGCTGGAGCGACGAGGACCGCGTGCTGATCCGCCTGTGCGACGCACTGCACCACGGCTGCGAGGTCGACGATGCGCTGTGGGCCTCGCTGCGCGCCCGGTTCAGCGAGCCGGCGTGCCTGGAGCTCTTGATGCTGTGTGGCTTCTACCGCACGGTCGCCTACCTGACCAACGCGCTGCGCCTGCCGCTCGAGGCCGGTGCTGCGCGCTTTCCCGAGGGTGAGTGATCCATCCTCCCTTGTTCTAAGGAGGTGAAAGAGCGCTCCCGCACGAGGCGCCATGAGAACATCCGAGCCTCATGGAGCCCATCACCGTCGCCCTGGTCGAAGACGATGCCCGCGTGCGCGAGCGCTTCCAGCGCGTCATCGCCGCGGAGCCCACCTTGCGCCTGCTGCATGCCGCCGGCACCGCGCAGGAGCTGCTGACCTGGTTTGCCGAAAACGCGGTCGACGTGCTGCTCGTCGACCTGGGCCTGCCCGACACGCCCGGCCTGGAGGTGATCCGCCAGGCGCGGCGCATGCAGCCGGCCTGTGCGGTGATGGTGATCACGATGTTTGCCGACGAGGCCAACATGCTGCAGGCCTTCGAGGCCGGCGCCGGTGGCTACCTGCTGAAAGACGGTACCGAGGCCGACCTTGCGGCGCACGTGCTGAGCCTGCATGGCGGCGGCTCGCCGATGTCGCCCATCATCGCCCGCCAGCTGCTCGTGCGCTGGCAGGCCAGCGCACCACCGACGGCGCCCCGCGTGGGCGTGCCGGTGGCGCTGTCGAAGCGCGAATCGGAAGTGCTCGACCTTATCGCCCGCGGCTTCATCTACCCCGAGATCGCCCAGCAGATGGGCCTGTCGGTCAGCACCATCCAGACCCACGTGCGCAACATCTACGGCAAGCTCGACGTGCACAACAAGACCGAGGCCGTGTTCGAGGCGCGGCAGCTGGGGCTTCTTCGCGGTTGATGGTGCGCAAGGGATGATGCGCGCCCTGTTCGTGTGGCTGGGCCTCTGCCTGGCGCTGTGCGCCGCACCTGCTGCCGCGGCCGACACCGTGATCACGCTCGACCGCGCCCAGGCCAGCCTGCACCCCGACGGCCTGAAGCCGCGCGATGGCGAGGTCGACCTCGCGCGCCGCTGGGACATCGACTTCCCGGGCCGCGACGGCCGCGCCACCTATCGGCTGGCCTTGCCGCCCCGCGCGCACGAGGAGCCGATGGCGCTGCTCTTCTCGCGCGTGGGCAACCAGGTGCTGGTGCAGGTCAACGGGGTGACGGTGCAGCGCCTGGGCACGCTGGGCGATCCGCTCTTCAATGCGGCGAAGACGCCCTACCTCGTCAGCGTGCCCGCATCGCTGCTGCACGCCGACCGACCCAACGAGTTGCGGGTCGACGTGACCATCCAGCGCCAGCGCTGGGGCGGCCTGTCGCTGGTGCTCTACGGCACGCAGGCGGCGGTGGAACCGCTCTACGACCAGCAGCGGCGCTGGCGCCATTTTTCGGCGGTGATCTTTGCGGTGAGCCTCACCGTGATGGGCGGGCTGGCCGGCGTGCTGTGGTGGCGCCAGCGTGACCCGCTGTATGGCTGCTTCAGTGCGGCGGCCTTCCTCGGCGTCGTGCGCAACCTCGACCAGGTCTGGCCCGACGTGCCGGTGTGGTGGCCGCTCTGGGGGGGCATCGCGGGGGTGGCGTACATCTGCCACCTGGCGCTGATCTGCCGCTTCGCGCTGCTGGCGCTTGGCGCTGCGCCGGCGTGGACAGGGCGTGCCATCTACTTCGTGATGGGGCTTGCCTCGGTGCTGTCGATCGCCTCGTTTGCGCTCGCGAAGCCGATGCTCTACACCGCCGGGCTGGCCCTGCTGGTGCCGGTGGGCCTGACCACGCTCGCAATCATCGTGCGTGCGGCCTTCCAAGGGCGGGGTCGCTTCGGCTGGCTGCTCGTGGTGGCGGCGGTCATCGCGGTGGGCGCCGGCATCTACGACCTGAGCTTCGTGCGCTTCAGCCACTCGACCGGCCTGCGCAACAACCTCACCCCGCACGCGATCTTCCTCTTCGTGCTGATCATGGCGGGGCTGGTGGCCGAGCGCTACAGCCGCTCGGTGGCCGATTACCGTGCACTCAATGCCAACCTCGCGCAGCGTGTCGCCGAGCGCGAGCAGCAACTGCACCAGGCCTTCGGCGACCTGCAGAAGCAGCAGCAGGAGCAAGCCGTGCTCACCGAGCGCCAGCGCATCATGCGCGAGATCCACGATGGCGTGGGCTCGCAGCTGGTGGGCCTCTTGAGCATGGTCGGCCAGCGAAACACCGACCCGCAGGTGCTGGAAGAGCACGTGAAGCAGGCGCTCGACGAGATGCGCATGGCCGTCGACTCCCTCCAGCCGGTGCATGGGGACCTGGTGGCGGTGCTGGCGACCTTGCGCTATCGCCTCCAACCGCGCCTGGCCGCTGCGGGCGTGCAGGTGCGCTGGGACGTGTCGCAACTGCCGACCCTGCCGCAGCTGTCACCGCAGTCGGTGCTGCAGGTGCAGCGCATCCTGCTCGAAGGGTTCACGAATGTGCTGAAGCATGCGCGCGCCACCGAGGTGGCGGTGCAGGCGCAATTAGTCGAGGCCGAGGAGGGCGCCGCGATCGAGCTCTCGCTGACCGACAACGGCGTGGGCCTGCCGGAGCAGCGCGAAGGGGCCGGTCATGGGGTGTCCAACATGCAATCGCGTGCGACCAGCATCGGGGCGCTGTTGCGTGTGGAGCCGGGCGTGGAGGGCGGCACGGCGGTGGTGCTGCACTGGCCGCTGCAGGCGGCCGGCAGGGCCTGAGCGCCCGTTGGTGGGCCGGTCGGGCTGACGAAGCCCAGCGAGGACTTGCCGGTACCGGCCGACAAGCCCTCGCCGCTTCCCCCTCTACCTCACACGTACCAGGCCGGACCGGACGGCCCATCATTCGCGTGAGCCGATCTCGACCTGCCTCGCACGTGCTCTCCCTTGCACTTCTCTTGGCGTGACAGCGATGTATCGGCGCTGATCCTAGTGACGCGGGTCCCAACGGTCTTGAACGTTTCGGCCTGCGCCGCCCGGCGGGGTGCTGCGCCCGATGAGCGACGCTTCCATCGGCACTGCGGGTGTGAAGCCCCCATAGCGACGGAATTCACGGTTCATGTGGGCCTGGTCGCTGTAGCCGGCTTCTGCGGCCACCTCGCTCGGGCGTGCGCCGGGTTCGCGCATCAGCATCATGGCGCGGTGAAAGCGCACGATGCTCGCAAGGCTGCGCAAGGGCACGCCCACCGCTTCGAGCACTTCGCGCCGCAGCGCACGCTCGGAGACACCGAGTTGCCGGCACAGCAGCTTGAGGTCCGGCCGCTGCGGTGCACTGCGCAGCAGGCGCACGGCCTCGGCAGCGAGCACTTGCCCGGGAGTCGTGCGCGCCTGCTGCAGCAGCTCCCGTGCGGTCGACACCAGCATCTGCTTGAGCTCGATGAGACTGCGGCAACGCTTCAGGCGATCAGCATGCAGCGGGAGCAGCGCGTCGGCCTCGTCGTGCAGAAGTTCACGGTCGCGCAGCAGCTTGGGTGAGATGCCGAGGCACGCGCCGGCCCACCCCAGCTTGAATCGCAGGCCGAGCAGGCCGGTGCCGGCCTGGGCGGGCACACCGCGCACGTCGAGCGTCGGGCCGGCGATCACGAGGCGGGGGCGCGAGATGGTGTCGTGGTCGGCTTCGAGGTGGAAGCGCACCACGATGTCGGTGCGACCGTCGGGCAGCACCCGCTGCAGATCGGGGCCGCTCGCGACGAAGACCCACAGCGCTTCCACACGCTCCGCATCCAGGCCGTCGAGCGGCAGCTCGGTGTAGGGAATCAGGGGAGGCTGGGGCACGGGGACACTCGCGAGACTGCTGCAAAAAGTGTATGAACGTGCGCTTCGCGGCCCCATCCCCCTTGCTGGGGTGAGTGACTGCGCCCCGCAAAAGAAAAGGGCCGCGTGAGCGGCCCCTTGCTTTCGGTATGGCGGAGACCTTACTTGAGGCCCGCCGCTGCACGCAGGGCAGCAGCCTTGTCGGTCTTTTCCCACGAAAACTCCGGCTCCTCACGGCCGAAGTGGCCGTAGGCAGCGGTCTTCTCGTAGACCGGGCGCAGCAGGTCCAGCATCTGGATGATGCCCTTCGGGCGCAGGTCGAAGTGCTCGTTGACGAGCGCGGCGATCTTGTCGTCGGAGATCACGCCGGTACCTTCGGTGTAGACCGTCACGTTCATCGGCTTGGCCACGCCGATGGCGTAGGCGACCTGGATCTGGCACTGGCGCGCCAGGCCGGCGGCGACCACGTTCTTTGCCACGTAGCGTGCGGCGTAGGCGGCCGAGCGGTCGACCTTCGACGGGTCCTTGCCCGAGAAGGCGCCGCCACCGTGCGGGCAGGCGCCGCCGTAGGTGTCGACGATGATCTTGCGGCCGGTCAGGCCGCAGTCGCCCTGCGGGCCGCCGATGACGAAGCGGCCGGTCGGGTTGACCAGGTACTTGGTCTCCTTCAGCCACTCCTTGGGCAGCACGGGCTTGATGATCTCTTCGATGATCGCCTCGTAGAAGCTGGGCTTCAGCTTGGTGGCGCTCTCGCTCTGGTCGGGGCTGTGCTGCGTCGACAGCACGACGGTGTCGATCGAGTGCGGCTTGCCGTCGACGTAGCGCATGGTGACCTGGCTCTTCGCGTCGGGGCGCAGGAAGGGCAGGCGGCCGTCTTTCCGCAGCTGGGCCTGGCGCTCCACGAGGCGGTGGGCGTAGTAGATCGGCGCGGGCATCAGCACCGGCGTCTCGTCGCAGGCGTAGCCGAACATCAGGCCCTGGTCGCCGGCACCGATGTTGAGGTAGTCGTCGGAGGCGTGGTCGACGCCCTGGGCGATGTCGTTCGACTGCTTGTCGTAGGCCACGAGCACCGCGCAGCCCTTGTAGTCGATGCCGTACTCGGTGTTGTCGTAGCCGATGCGCTTGATCGTGTCGCGCGCGACCTGGATGTAGTCGACGTGCGCGTTGGTCGTGATCTCGCCGGCCAGCACCACGAGGCCGGTGTTGGTGAGGGTTTCGGCGGCGACGCGGCTCTTCGGGTCCTGCTTGAAGATGGCGTCGAGGATGGCGTCGGAGATCTGGTCGGCGACCTTGTCGGGGTGGCCTTCGGAGACAGATTCAGACGTGAAGAGGAAGTCGTTGGACACTCTTTAAACTCCAGTTGGTTGCAGATTGCGTTGCCGGGCTGGTGTTCAGAGAGCGGCGAACGCTTTAGCAGGATTTTTGGATCGCCCCGCAAGTTGTTCAGTAACTCGGCGATGGCGCTGATTATAAGAAGCAGATGCTCACGCTTTTCCGTTGTTTTGCGGGTTTGCCTCTCGCATTGCTTCACATTCTCGGCACCCTGATGGGCTGGCTGACCTATGGCCTGTCGCCCACCTACCGCCGGCGCATGGCGGCCAATGGCGCCCAGGCCGGGCTGCAACCGGCCCAGTGGAAGCCGGCCATTGCCTCCGCCGGGCGCATGGTCATGGAGCTGCCGTACCTCTGGATGCGGCGGCCCGACGACCCCATCCTCCCGCGCGTGCGCTTCGAGAACGAAGCCCTGCTGGACGCGGCGCTGGCCCGAGGCAAGGGCGTGCTGCTGCTCACGCCGCACATGGGGTCCTTCGAAGTGGCGGCGCAGGCGATTGCCGAACGCTTCGGTGCCACCCGCCCGATTACCGTTCTCTATCGGCCGGCCCGCAAGCCTTGGCTGCGCGAGTTGGTGAAGACCTCGCGGGAGCGGCCCCAGCTCTTCGCCGCACCGGCCTCGCTCGCCGGCGTGCGCCAGATGATCCGTGCCTTGCGCAAGGGCGAGATGGTGGGCCTGCTGCCCGACCAAGTGCCGCCCGAAGGCATGGGCGTGTGGGCGCCTTTCTTCGGGCGCCCGGCCTACACCATGACGCTTGCCACCCGCCTCGTGCAGCAGACCGGCGCCGAGCTGCTGCTGACGTGGGTGGAGCGGCTGCCGCATGGCCGTGGCTACGTGCAGCGCTTCTTTCCCTTCCCCGAGCCGCTGCCCGCGGATGGCGCAGAATCCGCCGCCGCCATCAACCGTGCGATGGAAGGCTTGATCCGCCAGTGCCCGCAGCAGTACCTGTGGGGCTACCACCGCTACAAGGCGCCTCGGGCCCAGGCCGCCGCCGGCGCCGATTCAGAGGAGTGACACCACGTGGCCGCAACCTGGGGGGCTCGTCTGCTGCTGGCGGTGATGTGGTGCCTGCACCTGTTGCCGCTGTCGTGGCTGGCCGCGGTCGGCAATGGCATGGGGCGGCTGCTGTATGTGCTGGCCGGTGCGCGCCGGCGCGTGGCGCTGCGCAACCTGGAGCTGTGCTTTCCCGAGAAGACGCCGGCTGAGCGGCAGCACCTGGCGCGCGAGCACTTCCGCTGGCTGGGCCGCAGCATCCTCGAGCGCAGCCTCCTGTGGTTCGCACCGGCCGAGCGGCTCAAGGCGATGATCCATGTCGAAGGCGACGTGAAGCTCGCCGAACGCAGCGAACGCCCGGTGATGTGGCTGGTGCCGCACTTCATGGGGCTCGACGTGGCCGGCGTGGCGGTGCTGCTGTTCCAGGACCAGTACGCCTGTTCGATGTACCAGGCCCAGAGCAATCCGGTGATGGACGACATCATCCGCAAGGGTCGCCTGCGCTTCGGCGACAAGGCCGATATCTTCCCGCGCAGCGACAAGGCGCTGCCGCTCATCCGCGCCATCCGCAAGGGCCACGCCTTCTTCAACCTGCCCGACATGGACTTCGGCGAGCGTGACGCCGCCTTCGTGCCCTTCTTCGGCGTGCCGGCGGCCACGCTGCTGGCACCGTCGCGCATGGCGAAGGCGCTGAACATGGTGGTGCAGCCGGTGGTGGCCGAGATGCTGCCGGGCGGGCAGGGCTACAAGGTGCGCTTCGGCGACCCGTTGCCGGATTTCCCCACCGACGATGCGGAAGCCGACACCGCCGCGATGAACCGCTGGATCGAAAGCGAGATCCGCCGCAACCCGGCGCAGTATTTGTGGGTGCACAAGCGATTCAAGACCAGGCCAGCGGGCGAACCGTCGTTGTACTGACGAGGGCTTTTCGCAAAGCGGCCGGATAATCGGGAGATGCAACTCCGGTTCACCAAGATGCAAGGCGCGGGCAACGACTTCGTCGTGCTCGATGCCACGCAACAGCCGCTCGACCTGACGCCCGAGCAGTACCGCCAACTCGGCGACCGCCGCTTCGGCGTGGGGGCCGACCAGATCCTCGTCGTCGAGAAGAGCCGCACCCCGGGCGTGGACTTCCGTTACCGCATCTTCAACGGCGGCAGTGGCGACGAGGTCGAGCAATGCGGCAATGGCGCGCGCTGCTTCGTGCGCTTCGTGCGCGACCGCGGCCTCACCGACAAGAAGGTGATCCGTGTCGACACCATGAACACGCTGCTCGAGCTGCGCCTGCAGGACGACGGCCGCGTGACAGTCGACATGGGCGCGCCGATCTTCGAGCACGCGCAGATTCCGTTCGACCCACAGGGCGCCACGTCGCGCCGGCAGGGCGACTTCGAGCTCTGGCCACTCGACGTGGGCGATGGCGTGGTCGACGAAGTGGCCGTGCTCTCGATGGGCAACCCGCACGCGGTGCAGGTCGTGGCCGACGTGGATCACGCGCCGGTCGAGGTCCACGGCCCCCTGGTCGAGGCCGACCCGCATTTCCCGCGCCAGGTCAACGCCGGCTTCATGCAGGTGGTGAGCCGCAGCCATATCCGCCTGCGCGTCTACGAGCGCGGGGCCGGCGAAACGCTTGCCTGCGGCACCGGCGCCTGTGCCGCCGTCGTGGCCGGCATCCGCCTCGGCCTGCTCGATGCGCGTGTCGACGTGGAAGCGCGCGGTGGCCGGCTCACCATTGAATGGCAGGGCGGCACGTCACCCGTGCTGATGACCGGCCCGGCCGTCACCGTTTTCGAAGGAGAAATTTCGCTGTGAGCATCCAAGGCATCACCGAGCAGGACATCGCCAACTACCTCGCCAACACACCGGGCTTCTTCGAGCGCCATGCCGAGCTGCTGGCGACCATCCAGATCATGAGCCCGCACGGGCAGCGCGCCGTCTCGCTGCAGGAGCGGCAGATGGAGATGCTGCGCGAGAAGCACCGCGGGCTGGAGCAGCGCATCGTCGAGATGATCCGCCACGGCCAGGAAAACGTGGCCATCGCCGACAAGCTGCACAAGTGGACGCGCGCCATCATGCTCACCACGAACCCGGGTGACCTCCCCGGCGTGCTGGTCAGCGAGTTGAAGCACCAGTTCCTGATCCCGCAGGCGGCCATCCGCGTGTGGGGCGCGGCCGAGGCGTTCAGCATGCTCGGCTTCGCCAAGCCGGTGAGCGAGGACGCGCGCAGTTTCGCGTCGAGCCTCAGCCTGCCGTACTGCGGCGTCAATGCCGGCTTCGAAGCCGCCTCGTGGCTGGAAGACCCCCGCTCGGTGGCGTCGATGGCGCTGGTGCCGCTGCACCACGGCGGCGTGCCCGAGGCCTTCGGCCTGCTGGTGCTGGCCTCGCCCGACCCCACGCGCTACAGCGCCGACATGGGCACCGAGTTCCTGGTGCGCATCGGCGAGATCGCGAGCGCCGGCCTCGCGCGCCTGTTGCCGGTCACCTGAGCGCCATGACTGAAGCCGCCAGCCTGGACGAGGACCTGCGGCGGCATCTTGTTCACCTCGAAGTCGAGCGGCGGCTGGCTCAGCGCACGCTCACGCTCTATCAAGATGCGCTGCAGCGCCTGCAGGCGTTTGCGGCCGAAGCGAAGCTCGCGTCACCGCGCGTGGCGCAGGTGCACCACGTGCGCCGCTGGGCCGCGCAGCTGCATGCGAAGGGGCTGGCCTCGCGCAGCATCGCGCTCATCCTGTCGGCCTGGCGCGGCTACTACCGCTGGGCGGGTCGCGAGGGGCTCGTCTCGCTGAACCCGGTGGAAGGCGTGCGCGCGCCCAAGGCGGCCAAGCCCTTGCCGAAGGCGCTGTCGGTCGACCATGCCGTGGCGCTCGCCGAGCAGGCCGACGAACACAGCGACCCGGCGCTGGCCGCACGCGACCACTGCATCGTCGAGCTGCTGTATGGCTGTGGCCTGCGCGTCGGCGAGCTGGTCGCGCTCGACGTGCAACCGAGCGCCGAGGCGGCGGGCTGGATCGACGCCGCCGACGCCGCGGCCCATGTGCTGGGCAAGGGCCGCAAGCGGCGCAGCGTGCCCGTCGGCGGGCCGGCGCTTGCGGCCTTGCGGGCCTGGCTCGAACAGCGCGCCACGATGGCGGCGCAGGGTGAGCCGGCGCTCTTCGTCAGTCAGCGCGGCACACGGCTCACCGCGAGCCAGGTGCGTTCACGGCTGAAGACACGCGCACTGCAAGCCGGCCTGCCCACGCATGTGCACCCCCACATGCTGCGGCATTCGTTCGCGTCGCATCTGTTGCAGTCCAGCGGTGACCTGCGCGCCGTGCAGGAGCTGCTGGGCCACGCCAACATCTCGACCACCCAGGTCTACACCAAGCTCGACTTTCAGCACCTCGCAAAGGTGTACGACGCCGCCCACCCTCGGGCAAAAAAACGGCCCCCCAGTCGCTGACGCTCCTGCCCCCGAGGGGCGCCACCCATCGGGCCGGCGGAGCCGGACCCTCGGGCGTTGTTCGATCTTGCCTCGCTGCCCTTGCAATTACTACGCATGCGGAATAATATAGTCCGCATGCGTAGCAAATGGATGTGCGGCTCGTGAAACCACGTCTTTTCCACCTGGTCGCGCAAGCGCGCCAGAACCTGTTCCGTTCGGCCGACCGGGTGTTCAGCACCGGGCTCGAGGTGTCGGGCACGCAGGTCGTGGCGCTGTTCGCCATCCAGTCGGAAGAGGGTTGCCAGTTGAAGGACCTGACGGCGCAACTGCAACTCAAGAACTCGGCCATCACCGGGCTCGTCAGTCGCATGGAAGAGAACGGTCTGATCGAGCGCCGGCCCTGCGAGCAGGACGGGCGCTCGAGCCGCCTCTACCTGTCCGACAAGGGCCGCGAGGTGGTGGCGCAGGCCCAGCCCCTGCTCGCACGCGTGAACGCCCAGCTCACCAAGGGGTTCACCAACGACGAACTCGCGGTCGTCGCGCGCTTTCTCCAACACGCCGCGTCCATCAACTTCAGCACGGAGTCCACGAAATGAGCCAGAACCTCGCCCTCTTCCAGCAACTCGGCCCCGAGGCTTTCTCCGCCGCCATCGGCAACGTGGCGCCGTACTTCGCCAGCATCGAGCCGCAGTTCATCGAGCTGCGCAAGGGCTTTGCCGAAGTGCGCGTCCGCAACCAGCGGAAGGTGCACAACCACATCGGCACGGTACACGCCATCGCGCTGTGCAACGGTGCCGAGCTCGTGGCGGGCACCTGCACCGATGTGTCGATTCCGCAGGGTGCGCGCTGGCTGCCCATCGGCATGACGGTGCAGTACCTGGCCAAGGCCAAGACCGACATCCGCGTGGTGACCGAGGCCGACGGCGTCGACTGGTCGAAGCCCGGCAACATCGAGGTGCCGGTGGCGGCCTATGACACCGAAGGCACCAAGGTGTTCAATGCGGTGATCACGATGAACGTCAAGCACTGAAGATGGCAACCGCCATCGGGCGCGACAATCGCGCCCATGAAAGTCATCACCCTGCGAGAAGGCAAGGAGCGCTCGCTGCAGAAGCGCCACCCCTGGGTCTTCGAGAGCAGCCTCCATTCCGGCAAGGCCGACCCCGGCGAGACGGTGCGCGTGAATGCACGCGACGGCAAGTTCCTCGCGTGGGCGGCCTTCAGCCCGCAGTCGCAGATCCGCGTGCGGGCGTGGAGCTTCGACGAGGCCGAGCGCATCGAGGCGGCCTTCTTCGAGCGCCGCATCCGCAAGGCGATCGACATCCGCGCGCGCCTGCCGATCGCAAGCGACGCGGTGCGGCTCATCCATGGCGAAGCCGATGGCCTGCCGGGGCTCATCGTCGACCGCTATGGCGACACGCTGTGCGCGCAGTTCCTGAGTGCCGGCGCCGAGCGCTGGAAGAAGACGCTCGCCGATCACCTGCTCGCGATCACCGGTCTCACCAAGCTCTACGAGCGCAGTGACGCCAGCAGCCGCGGCCTCGAGGGCCTGCCTGAAGTGACCGGCTGGCTGCGCGGCGAGGGCGAGACCGAGCTCACCATCCGCGAACACGACTGGCAGCTCACCCTCGACGTGGCCGAGGGCCACAAGACCGGCTACTACCTCGACCAGCGCGACAGCCGCAAGCTCTTCGCCGACACCGTGCGCCACTTCGGCTGCGAGCGCGTGCTCAATTGCTACAGCTACACCGGCGGCTTCAGCGTGGCCGCCCTCGCCGGCGGCGCCACGCAGGTGACGAGCGTCGACTCTTCGGCCCCGGCGCTCGCTCGCGCCACGCGCCACGTGGCGCTGAACGGCTTCGACCCCTCGCGCCACACCGCCCTCGATGCCGACGTGAACCAGACGCTGCGTGACGCCCTCAAGCGCGGCGAGCGTTTCGACGCCATCGTGCTCGACCCGCCGAAGTTCGCTCCGACCGTGAGCCATGCCGAGCGTGCGGCGCGGGCCTACAAGGACATCAACCGCCTCGCCTTCCAGCTGCTGGCGCCGGGCGGGCTGCTCTTCACCTATTCGTGCTCGGGCGGCATCAGCGCCGATCTCTTCCACAAGATCGTGGCGGGCGCAGGCCTGGATGCGAACGTCGACGGCCTCGTCTACGCCCGCACCGGCGCGGCGCCCGACCACCCGATGACGGTCACCTTCCCCGAGGGGGAGTACCTCAAGGGGCTCGTCGTCATCAGGACCGCGTAGCCGGCCGAGGCAGCCCCACCGAGGGCTCGAACTTCGCGCGGTGCACGCTGAAGAAGGCCTTCACGTTGCGCACGTTGGCGTCTTGCGTGAAGAGGCGCTGCACCAGCGCGTGATAGCCCGCCATGTCGGGCACCTGCATCACGAGCATGAAGTCGGGTCCGGGCGAGACGCGGTAGCACTGCTGCACCGAGGCATCGCCCACCGCACGGGCCTCAAAGGCGGCCAGATGCTCCGCCCCTTGGCGATCGAGCGTCACCTCCGCCAGCACGGTGAGCCCGCCGAGGCGCTCGCCGGAGAGGATCGCCACGCGCCGCTCGATCACCCCCGCATCGACCAGCCGCCGCACCCGGCGCAGGCAGGTGGCCGGAGAAGTGTGCGCGGCAGCGGCCAGGTCCTGGTTGGACAACGAGGCGTCCCGCTGCACGAGGTCCAGGAGCCGCAGGTCGGTCTCATCGAGCTCAAGACTGGCTTTTTCTTGCATTGAGTGACAACATTTGCCGCGAAAAATTCACTGATTCACACCCATGGTGGATTATTTCGATTCAAGTCGAATATCGCAAGCATCTGCCGCGTTGGCCTTCCTACTATCCGGCCATCCCTTTCTTTCCAGGAAGCTCACCATGTGTGGCATCGTCGGCGCCGTCAGCACCAAGAACATCGTCCCCATCCTCATCGAGGGCCTGAAGCGGCTGGAATACCGGGGCTATGACTCCTGCGGCGTGGCCGTGCACCAGGGCGGCGAGCTTCGCCGGGCCCGCAGCACCGCCCGGGTCGCCGAGCTCGACGCCCGCGTGGCCGAAGACAAGATCGAAAGCGGCACCGGCATCGCCCACACCCGCTGGGCCACGCACGGCGCGCCCGCCGAGCACAACGCCCACCCGCATTTCTCGCCCGGCCCGCAAGCCAAGCAGGGCACCGACCAGAGCGGCGTCACGGCCGTCGGCCGCATCGCACTCGTCCACAACGGCATCATCGAAAACCACGACGAGCTGCGCAACGAGCTCAAGACCCGCGGCTATGTCTTCGACAGCCAGACCGACACCGAGGTCATCGCCCACCTGGTCGACCACCTGTACGAAGGCGACCTGCTCGCCGCCGTGCAGCAGGCCACGCTGCGGCTGCGTGGCGCGTACGCCATCGCCGTGTTCTGCCGCGACGAGCCGCATCGCGTGATCGGCGCACGCGAAGGCTCGCCGCTGGTGCTGGGCGTGGGGGCCGGTGATCGCAAGGGCGACTTCTTCCTCGCCTCCGACGCGATGGCGCTCGCTGGCGTCACCGACCAGATCACCTACCTCGAGGAAGGCGACGTGGTCGACCTGCAACTCGGCAAGGTGTGGATCACCGCGCGCTCGCACGGCGGCGTGATGTTCAAGACGGTCGAACGCGAGGTGCGCACGGTGCACGTGCACACCGGCGCCGCCGAGCTCGGGCCCTACCGTCACTACATGCAGAAGGAAATCTTCGAGCAGCCGCGCGCCATCGCCGACACGCTCGACGCGGTGGAGGCAATCACGCCCGAGCTCTTCGGCGACGGCGCCTACCGTGTCTTCAAGGACGTGGACAGCGTGCTCATCCTCGCCTGCGGCACCAGCTACTACAGCGGCTCGGTGGCCAAGTACTGGCTGGAAAGCATCGCGAAGATCCCGACCAGCGTGGAGATCGCGAGCGAGTACCGCTACCGCGACAGCGTGCCGGACCCGCGCACGCTCGTCGTCACCATCACGCAGAGCGGCGAGACTGCCGACACGCTCGCGGCGCTCAAGCATGCGCGCAACCTCGGCATGAAGCACACGCTGACCGTCTGCAACGTGGCCACGAGCGCGATGGTGCGTGAATGCGAGCTGGCCTACATCACCCGCGCCGGCGCCGAGATCGGCGTGGCCTCGACCAAGGCCTTCAGCACGCAGCTGGTGGGGCTCTTCCTGCTCACGCTCGCCCTGGCACAGGTGCGCGGGCACCTGAGCGAACAGCAGGAGCTGTCGCACCTGAAGGCGCTGCGCCACCTGCCGCTGGCGGTGCAGGCGGTGCTCGCGCTCGAGCCGCAGGTCATTGCCTGGTCGGAGGTGTTCGCCCGCAAGGAAAACGCACTCTTCCTCGGCCGCGGCCTGCACTACCCCATTGCGTTGGAAGGTGCGCTCAAGCTGAAGGAGATCAGCTACATCCATGCCGAGGCCTACCCGGCCGGCGAACTGAAGCACGGGCCGCTCGCCCTCGTCACGGCGGAGATGCCGGTGGTGACGGTGGCGCCCAACGACGCACTGCTCGAGAAGCTCAAGAGCAACCTGCAGGAAGTGCGCGCGCGCGGCGGTGAGCTCTTCGTCTTTGCCGACGCCGACACCCACATCGAGAGCGGCGAAGGCGTGCAGGTCATCCGCATGCCCGAGCACTACGGCGTGCTGTCGCCCATCCTGCACGTGGTACCGCTGCAGCTGCTCGCGTATCACACCGCCTGCGCACGTGGCACCGACGTCGACAAGCCGCGCAACCTGGCCAAGAGCGTGACGGTGGAGTGACCACACGAGGCCATGCCCCTATTGCAGTTTTCTCGGCTCGCAGACACTCTCCGCGCTGTTCGAAAGGCGCACTGACGGAGGTGCTTCGCGATGGGACAGGTGGCCCGTGTCTTTGTCATCGATCTGCGTCCGCTGATCCGGGACGGCTTGAAGGCCCGCTTGTTCACAGGCGCTGGCCTGGTCGTCTCGGGAGAAGCGGAAGACCTCGATGACGCCACGCAGCGCTTGTCCGATGCGGTGGCCGACGTCTACCTCGTCGATGCGGCATGCTGCAGCGGCAGCCACGGCGAGCTGGCGTCGTTTGTCGAGCGGGTGGCTCCGGCCGCCGTTCTCGTGCTGACGGACAAGCTCTCCACCACCGACTTCCAGGAGTTCATCAGCGCGGGCGCCAAGGGTGTCATGCGCAAGGATGCGCCCGTCGACGAACTGCTGGCCGCCGTGTCGACCGTGTTTGGCGGGGGTGCGTATTTCGGGGACGACATCCACGCGGGCCCTGCATCCCGCAGCGACTTCAGCGTTGAACTGTCGCCGAGAGAGCTGGAGGTGATCCGCCTGGTGGGGCAGGGCTTGCCGAGCAAGCTGATTGCCAAACAACTCGGGTTGAGCGTGCGGACGGTGGAGTCGCATCGGCTCAACGCCAAGAAAAAGTTGCGACTGAGAACCAACGGCGAGCTCATCAAGTTCGCCGTGGAAAAAGCCCAGTCCGATGGCCAAGGGAAGACGCTGGATCACCGGCTCGACTCCCGGTAAAACCAGTACGTGCTGTCGCTGACCGGGGCTGCGTAGTCAGACGGTAGAGCCTCGCGCCGCCGATCCCGACACTGGGCGCCAGACAACTTCGGCCGCTTGCCGCGGCCGCAACGTGCATGGCAGCAACCATCGTCATCGTGCCCGACATGGGCGGAACCGACCGCCGCCATTGGCTCATGCATTGGCGGTCGAACTATCCCGACCTGATGCGTGTCGCGGACTACGACGCCGGCGATGCCACCTGCAGGAACTGGGTGCGCGGCATCGAGGATGCCGTGGCGAGTGCCGGCCCGCGGACATCGCTGGTGGCCCACGGCCTCGGCTGCCTGGCGGTGGCGCATTGGGCGGCGCAGACGTACCGACCGATCGAAGCGGCGATGCTGGTGTCGATTCCCGACCTCGCCGCCAAGCCGTTTTCGCAGCGCCGGCTCAACGGGTTCTCGCCCGTGCCCAGGGTCGTACTTCCGTTTCGAACGCTGATCGTCGCGTCTGCGGAGGACGGGGCGTACGAGCACGCCATGGCGCATGCAGACGACTGGGACGCCACGCTGGTCCTCGTCGACAGCATCTCGCATCACACGGCTCCGAAGGCCCGGCACACCTGGGACGAAGGGCTCAGCCTGTTGTGGAACCTGGTCGACCCGGTGCTGACGCCTTAGGCGATGGGAATTGCTGCGCTGCGATTCGAGTGCATTTCTCACAAGGCGTGATCCGGGCGCTCCGTACAACTACTGAATTTCCCTCGCCGGCAATCAAGCATGGTGTTTGATCACCGATATGGGAAGTGTTGTCGCTCGTTCTTACCTAGGAGATTGATATGAACAGCAAACGATTCTTCTTTGCCGCGATGTTCGCCGTGGGCCTGGTGGTGTCCAACGTGCACGCCCAGACCTCCGGGACCAAGGAGGAGGCCAAGGCCATGGTGGATGCCGCCGTCGACCACGTGAAGAAGGTGGGTCCGGAGAAAGCCTTCAAGGATTTCACGTCCGATGCGGCGTGGAAGAAGAAGGACCTGTACGTGATGGCCTACGACAACAAGGGCACGGTGGTGGGCCATGGTGCCAACGAAAAGCTCATCGGCAAGAACCTGATCGAGATGAAGGACCCGAACGGCGTCATGGTGGTGGCCGAGCTCACCAAGACCGCGACGACGAAGGGCGAGGGCTGGGTCGACTACTCGTGGCCGCATCCTCAGACCAAGAAGCTCGAAGACAAGTCGACCTACGTGCGCAAGCTCGCCAATTTCGAGGGTTGGGTGGGCGTCGGCATCTACCGCTGACTCCCTGAACCGTCCACGACTCCTGCGGTGCCGAGATGAACCTCCTGAAGAACGCAAGCATCGGGACCAAGGTGGCGATCGCGCCGGTGTTCGCGATCCTCTGCCTGATCAGCGTCGCCGCGGTGAGTCTGTGGGGAAGCCTGAGTGGCTCCAGGACATTGGGCGAGATCCACCAGTACCGCATCCCGGGCTTGTCCGTCGCGGCCGACGTCGAGAAGCGAATCTCGACGCTCGACGCCAAGGTGAACCAAAGCCTCGTCTGGGAAGGTGCCGGTGCCAAGGCGGCCACCATCGCCACCCTGGACAAGCAGATCGCGGCCGACTTTGCCGAGCTGAACACCTTCATCGACGACCAGCAGAAGAGCGAGGTGTGGTCGGCGGCCGACAAGGCGATGTGGAAAGAGGTCGCGGCGGAGTTTGCCAAGTACCGCAAGAGCGCGGCCGACACGCTCGACATCAAGTCGACGGGTCTGGGCGCGGCCTCCGGCTTCATCACCTTGAGCGAGTCGAGCTATCGCAAGCTGCACGCCCACATCGGGCAGATCGTGCAGCAGCAACGCAACCTGACCAAGACCGGTGTCCATGACGCCGAGGCCTTGGCGCTGCGGCACCAGATGGTGACGATCGTCACCGTGCTCGTGGCCGGGCTGCTGTCCGCCTTGGCCACCTGGTGGTGCTGGCGCCTCATCGTGGGCCCGCTGCGGCAAGCCTCGAGCATCGCCGCGGCCGTCGCGCACGGCGATCTCGAGACGCCTCAGGTCGACGCTGGCACTGATGAAACCGGCCGGCTGCTCCTGGCCTTGTGCGACGTCACCCAATCGCTGGGCACCATCGTCCGGGGCATCAACACGGCCGCCGCGGACATCGACTCGGTGTCGGACGAGATCGCCAAGGGCAACCGCCACCTGGCCGCGCGCACCGAGCAGGCGGGTTCCTCGCTCGCGGAAACCGCCGCCTCGATCGAACAGATCACGGCGTCGGTCCAGATGAGTGCCGGCAATGCGAAGGAGGCCGACGTGCTGGCGCGCGAAGCCTCCGGCTATGCACGCGACGGCGGTGCAATCGTCGAAGAGGCGGTGGCCAGCATCGAAGAGATCAGCGCGCAGTCGCGTCGCATCAGCGAAATCGTCGGCGTCATCGACAGCATCGCGTTCCAGACCAACATCCTCGCGCTCAATGCCTCGGTCGAGGCCGCCCGGGCCGGCGACCTCGGGCGCGGCTTTGCCGTCGTGGCCGATGAGGTGAGAACGCTGGCGCAGCGCAGCGCGAAGGCCGCGAAAGAGATCCGCGAGCTGATCACGAGCTCCGTGGCGCAGATCGGCGCCGGTGCGGAGAAGGTGCGCACCGCCGGTGGCGCGATGGGGCGCATCGTCGACTCGATCGAGCGCGTCTCGGTCGTGGTGAAGGAGATCTCCTCGGCCAGTGCCGAGCAGGCCGCCGGCATCGAGCAGATCAGCACCGCCATCGGCGAGCTCGACCACGCAACCCAGCAGAATGGCGCGATGGTTCAGGCCGCGAGCGACGCGGCCGAGTCGCTCAAGACGCAGAGCCGGCAACTGCTGACCGCGGTGTCCGCATTCCGGGTGGCCGGGAGCGCGCCGGCCCCGACGGTCCAGCCCGGCGAACCGGCGATGACCCGAGCTTTGCACGCGGCCTGAACAGGGGCCGGATCGTCCACGGGCCAGGAGGGCGCTGTGAAACAGATGATGCCTCTGAAGACGAAGATCGTCCTGCTCGCGGTGCTGCCGTTGATCGCGACCATCCTGCTGATCGCGTTCACCGTGCGGCACCAGGAGCGGGAACTGGCGCAGCGCCAGCGGGCCTTGGTGGAAGAGGCCTACATGCAGACGAAGCAGAACGAGCTGCGCCACTACGTCGAGCTCGCGCTGAGCACGATCAAGCCTCTGTACGAGTCTGGCCGCAACGACGAGGCGACCCGGCAGGAGGCGATGCGGCTCCTCGCCGCCATGGACTACGGCCAGGACGGCTACTTCTTCCTGTACGACATGCGGGGCATCAACCTGATGCACGCGCGCCAGCAAGACCTCATCGGCAAGAACCTGTGGGAGCTGCGGGACCCGAGCGGCCTGCTGGTGATCCAGGAGCTGATCGCGAAAGCGAAATCGGGCGGTGGCTTCGTTCGCTACATGTGGGAGAAGCCCTCCACCAAGCAGGTCGCGCCCAAGCTCGGCTACGTCGTGGGCCTGGACCGCTGGGAATGGATGTTCGGCACCGGCTTGTACCTGGACGACATCGAAGGCACGATGGCCGAGATCGACCGCCAGGTCACCTCATCGGTCGCCGAGACCTTGCTGCTGATCACCGGCATCGCCTTGCTGGGGGTGGCGGTCATCGGCATCTGCGGAATGATCCTCAACCTCAGCGAGCACAAGATCGCCTACGGCAAGTTGCGCCTGCTGACGCACCAGGTC
Source organism: Piscinibacter sp. HJYY11 (assembly GCF_016735515.1). Lineage (NCBI taxonomy): Bacteria > Pseudomonadati > Pseudomonadota > Betaproteobacteria > Burkholderiales > Sphaerotilaceae > Piscinibacter > Piscinibacter sp. HJYY11. The sequence continues at coordinate 4,130,625 of NZ_JAERQZ010000001.1, forward strand.
GTGCAATCGCAGGAAGACGAGCGCGCGCACCTGTCACGCGAGCTCCACGACGGCACCAGCCAGACCCTGGTGTCCGTCAAGCTGCTCGTCGAGTCGGGCATCGACCAGCTCGAGGCCGAAGGCGTGGTCCCGCCCCGGCCCTTCTCCAAGTCGGTCGGGCGGCTCAACGACGCGCTGAACGAGGTGCGCCGCATCTCGCACCGGCTGCGCCCGCCCATGCTGGACACGCTGGGAGTCGTGGCAGCCTTGCGTCACCTCGTCGACGAGTTCAACCACCTCGGGGGCATGGCATGCTCGATGGTGGTGGAAGGCGAGCCCTTCGAGCTGCCGGTCGATGCGAAGACGATCCTCTTCCGCGTGGCGCAGGAGGCGATCACCAATGCCAGCAAGCATGCCTTCGCGACCCACCTCGAAGTCCTGCTGGAGTTTGCCGACGGCGGGGTTCGGCTCTCGGTGCGTGACGACGGCACCGGGTTCGACACCAATGCCGTGCAGCAGCACCCGAGCAACGGCATCGGGTTGCGCAACATGCGCGAACGGCTCCAGTCCGTCGGGGGGCAGTGCAACATCTCGTCGAGGCCGGGCTTCACGGTCGTGGATGCACGCATGCCCCTGGAGGTGCTGGACCGCATAAGAAATACCGTGGAGACAGAATGACAACGGCCAATCCGCACACAGCCCATCCGCTCATCCGACTGTGCATCGTCGACGACCATCCGCTGGTTCGCGAGGGCCTGAAGGCCCGCCTGTCGACGGTCGCCGAATTCGAAGTCATGGCCGAGGCAGAAGATGCCGACGCCGCCCTGGCCATGCTGGCCGAGCACCAGCCCGACATCGTGCTGATGGACATCGGCATGAAAGCCGTCAACGGGATCGAGCTCACGAGGATCGTGGCGCAGCGGCACCCGGAGGTGGCCGTGCTCATCCTGAGCATGTACGACAACCCCGAGTACGTGGCGCAGGCGATGCAGGCCGGCGCGCGGGGGTACGTGCTGAAGGATTCACCTTCGGCGCAGATCATCAGTGCGATCCAGTCGGTGGCATCGGGTGGCACCTTCTTCAGCCCGGCCATCGCCAACGGCCTCTTCTCCCCCAAGAGCCCCGAGCGCTGCCTGTCGATGCGCGAGCAGGAGATTCTTTCGCTGCTGGCGCGCGGACTGTCGAGCAAGCACATCGCCAAGCAGCTCGACATCAGCGTGCGCACGGTCGAGTCGCATCGGCAGAGCATCAAGCGCAAGCTGAACATCGACGGCCAGGCGGAGCTCATCAAGTTCGCGGTGGAACGCTTTCGCCTGTGACGGCGAATCTGTAACTCCCGGGGGCTTCGAGAAGTAGTCCACACGGCCGAAGCCCGTTTGCGTGGTCCTACGGAGTGGTGCTGCGTGCTCCCGCAGTGGTGAAGGCGTGTGCCGCTCCTGATACTGAATCGCAGGTTCCGCAGAGGACCGTTGGTGTTCAAGTTCTAACCATCGGAGACAAGCATGCGTTCCTCAATCCATCACATGGCGGCAGTGGCGCTGTGCGCCCTCACCAGCCTGGCCACGGCCCAGACGGTTCGGATCGGCTTCATTGCACCGCTCACGGGCGGCTCGAGTGACTTCGGCACCTCTGCGCGCTACGGCGCCGAGCTGGCCGTCAACGAGATCAACGAGGTCGGCGGCTACATGGGCCGCAAGTTTGAGCTCGTGGTGCGCGACGACAAGGGCGATCCTGAAACCGGATTGAAGGTGTCGCAAGAGCTCGTGGAGAAGGAGAAGGTCGACTTCACCGTCGGCTTCTGCAACACCGGCGTCGCCATGCGGTCCCTGGACGTGTTCCAGAACGCGAAGCACGTGCTGATGGTGCCCTGTTCGCAGGGCAGCGCGGTCACCACCAAGTTCCCGGCGCGGGACAGCTACATCTTCCGCGTGGCGCCGCCCGACCACACCAACGCCAAGTTCCTCGTCAGCGAAATCGTCGATCGCCGCAAGTGGCGCCGCGTGGCGATCTTTGCCGACCGCACCGGCTATGGAGAGGGCGGCCTGCGCGACCTCACGGCCGAGTTGGCCAAGCGCAAGCTCGAGCCGGTCTATGTGGCGCGATTCAACCTGGGCGTGAAGAGCCTGGTCGACGAAATGCGCGCGGCGAAGGCGGCCCGCGCGGACGCGATCATCTCCTACACGGTGGGGCCGGAGCAGGCGGTGGCGGTGAAGAGCCGGCAGGAGGCCGGCCACAGCATCCCGTACTTCGCGCCCTGGCCGCTGTCGTTCCGCAGCGTGCTCGAGACCGCCGGGGCGAGCGCGCTCGAAGGCACGATGATGGTCCAGACCATCATCCACAACACGCTGAACGAGCATCGCGCGTCCTTCATCGCCCGCTACTACAAGCATGCGAATGAACCGCGGATCGGCTCCTTGATGGCGGCGGCCCAAAGCTACGACGCCGTCAATCTGATGTTGCGGGCCATGTTCGTGACCAAGGGCGACACCGATGGCGCCAAGCTCAAGGCAGCCCTTGGCCGGATCACGAAGCCCTACCAGGGCGTGGTCACCATGTACCAGCAGCCGTTCACCGACGACGACCACGAGGCCTTCACCGAGAACATGCTCTTCCTCGGTGTGTGGAAGAAGGGGCAGATCGAGTACTTCTACCCAGAAGACGCCAAGCGCGCGGGCTTCATCCGCCGCAAGAAAGACGCGTGAGCCGCGCAGGCGTTGCGACCTGTTCAGCGGCGCCTTCGAAGAGCCGGAGCGCTACGCGCCAAACCGATCGCGCTGCGCCAGGGAGCATTCGCCCATGATCCGAAGCGATCGGTCGACCGCGCCGATGCCGCCGACGAAGGGGTGCGCCCCGCCGACGGCGCGGCGCTTCAGCTCGGCAAGCTTGGCCACGGTGCTGTCGTAGCCCGGGTGGTTGGAGAGCATGACGTCGACATTGCGCTCGACGACGACGCGGCGCATCTTCTCCGTGGAGGCGTGATACGCCTGCAGCCGCGGGACGTCCTTGCCGAAGTTGAACGCGGTGCCGCCCCACAGCAGCGCGCGATGCTGGCGCGTGCCGTCGCGCACATCGAACACCAGGCTCAGCGTGCCCAGGGTGTGGCCCGGCGTGAGGTGGTACGAGAGCGTGGTGTCGCCGAGCACGAGCTTGTCGCCGTCACGCACGGCGATGTCCCGCTGGGGTGGTGCCGGCCACACCGTGGAGGCGAATTCGAGCGTGCCGGCCATCATGGCCCAGTCTTCCTCGCTGGCCACGATGCGTGCGCCATGGCGTCGGGCGAGGTAGGACGCGCCGCCGTAGTGGTCGCCATGGCCATGGGTGACCACGATGTAGCGGATGTCGCGGGGGTCGAGCCCGAGCTTCGCCATGCCACCCTCGATGAGCGTCTTCGCCTCCTCGTCGTTGTTCAGGGCATCGATGAGGATGAGCCCTTGCGACGTCTTCAGCACCCATGCACTCACCCAAGCCGAGCCCACGAAGTAGAGGTTGTCGAACGCCTGGCCCGGGGCTGGCGGCGCCTGGGCGATGAGGCGACGAATCCCTTCATCCACCGAGGGTCCTGATGCCCGCGTCGCGGGCTGCGGGCGGCACAGGCCCAGCAGGGGCTTGAGCTCGTCTCCCGCCAGCTGCGTGGCCCGGGCGACGCGGGCCTGCACCATGGTCTCCGATGACGGAGGCGACGACGCGCATGCCGACAGCAAAACGGTCAGCACGGACAGGTAGCGCAGAGGATGTGTCATGTGCAAGCGCGGCCGGGCCGAGGAGTCGATGGCAGGTCCGAGCGTATCCCGGTCCCGCTGCGCGACGGTATCCGCAAGAACGCGATGGTGGCGCCCGCGGCTACGCCGGATCCTTGTAGACACCGCCGCAGACGACGGTGTCTTGCAGGCTCTCGCAGTACATCCGCTTGGGCTCGATCTTGCCCGTCTGGGGGTGGGTGTACTTGTACTCCTGCCAGAACTTGCCCTTGGCGCTGGCGAGCTGGAAGCGTTCCTGGATGAAGAGCTTGCCGTCGATGTCACGCAGGTCGCCCAGGTTCTTGCCGACCATGTTGGCGTTGGCCCCGTGCGCACGCACCACGCCGTCCAGGCCCCACACCGTGATGTAGAGGTCGCCTCGAACGAAGCCTCCGCGCTTGTTCGTGATGGCCGCGTAGGCCTTCTCGCGGCCGTCCTTGCGAATCGCGGCGACGGCCTTCTTCACCATCGCGACCGCCTGCGCGGGTGTGGCCCGCCGCTCTTTCGCGGATGCCGGCATTCCCAGCGGCATGAGCATCGCTGTCGTCAGCAGAAATCGGATGACGGCCTTCATCGTTCGAATTTCGGCGGATTGGCCGCTGACTTGAGCTGTCGAAAACGAGCAGCTTGCCGCGCCGGACGCGCGCACGCTTAAAGCTTTCCGCCCAGGGGCCGACATCGTGTGCAGGGCGCAGGCAACGTGCTTGCGCTGGGGCTGTGATGTTTGGCTTGATCCGAAATGCGTCGTTCCGACTGAAGGTGGTTCTCGCGCCGCTGTGCGCGATCGCCTGTCTGCTGGCGGTGGGGTTCATCGGCTACACCGCCAACAACAGCCTGAGCGGCTCTCTGGTCGATCTGGGCGAGGTGCGCGTGCCGAAGATCGTGCGTGCGGCCGAGCTTGACCAGCAGTTGCGCTCGATCCACATCCTGGTGAACCAGAGCCTTGCCTGGGAAGGCGCGGGGTTCAAGGCAGCCCACATCGATGAGCTGGACCGCAGCATCCAGCAGCAGATGACGGCCTATGAGCAGCTGCTCAACCGCACGCGGCGCGACGAGCGGCTCGATCCGTTCGAGCGACAGACGCTGCAGACCATGGCCGGCGAGTTCGCCAAGTACCGCAAGAGCGCGACCGAGGCGCTCGAGATCAAGACGGGCATGCTGGGCAACGCCGTCTTCTACATGACGACGATGGAAGGCACGTTCAAGCGCCTCCACGCGGCGGTCGACGACCTCATCGAGCACGAGAGTTCGTTGTCCAGAGACGCGGTCGAGGAAGCACGGTCACTCGCGGCGCGCAACCTCCGGCACATCGTGGCCGCGCTCGCACTGGCGCTTGCTGCGGCGGTGGCCACGGCCTGGCTGATGGCGAGTGCCGTGCACGCCGACTTTCGCGAGAAGAACCAGGCCCTGGTGCAGGCCTACCGGGCCATCGAGGAAGCCAGCCTGACGGACCCGTTGACCGGCTTGCGCAACCGGCGCTTTCTCGAGCAGCAGCTCGATGCCGACATCAGCCTGTGCCATCGCCGCTATCACGAATGGCTCAAGGCCCCGGAGGCGCCCCTGCCGCTGGATGCAGACATGGCCTTCTTCCTCGTGGACATCGACCATTTCAAGTCGCTGAACGACACCTACGGGCATGCCGCGGGCGACAAGGTGCTGGCCGAGATGCGCGGGCGCCTGCAGGACATCTTCCGGGAGTCCGACTACCTCGTCAGGTGGGGCGGCGAAGAGTTTCTCGTCGTCGCCCGGGAAACCAACCGGGCCGAAGCCGAGCGGCTGGCGGAGCGGATCCGGGTGTCGGTGGGTGGGCGGCCGTTCGAGCTCGCCCCGGGCGTGGCGGTCACGAAGACCTGCTCCGTCGGTTTCGCATGCCTGCCCTTCCTGCCTCGCGACCCCGAGGCGCTGAACTGGCTGAAGATCGTCGAGATCGCCGATCACGCCCTCTACATGGCGAAGCGCGACGGGCGCGACCGATGGTTCGGCCTGCTGGCCAACCCGAGCACCCGCTTCGAGGATGTGAACCAGTGGCTCCTGAGCGACCCCAAGGATGCCGCCATCAAGGCCGGCATGAGCATCGCCTGCCGGCCCGCCAGCGCGCGCGCCGTCGCAGAAGCAGTCGCGTAGCACCGCCGTTCCCTCAAGGGAAAACCAGTACGCGTTGGTGCGACGGCGCTGAGCGTGATCGTGCAGATGGCGACGAGACGTCGTTCCAGCACAGTCACGGCCACAGATTCGCGGACTCCCTTGGAGCGAATCTCAACCAGGAGACTTCAATGGAACGACGTGGGTTCATTCGTCATGCCGGCCTGGCCGGCGTGTTGGCTGCCGGTGCTGCGCCGGCGGTGGTTCATGCACAGGCCGTGGTGCGCTGGCGCCTGGCGTCCAGCTTCCCGAAGTCGCTCGACACGCTTTACGGAACGGCCGAGGTCTTCTCCAAGAAGGTGGCCGAGATGACGGGCGGCAAGTTCCTGATCTCGGTGCACGCGGCCGGCGAGTTGATGCCGGCCTTCGGAGTCGTCGACGGTGTGCAGAACGCCGCGGTCGAGATGGCGCACTCTGCGGGCTACTACCACTTCGGCAAGGACGAGACCTTTGCCCTGGGCGCCGCGATTCCCTTCGGCCTGAACTCCCGCCAGCAAAGCGCGTGGATGTACGAAGGCAACGGCACGAAGCTCATGCGCGAGTTCTATCGCAACTACAACATCGTCAACCTGCCCGGCGGCAACACGGGCGCGCAGATGGGCGGCTGGTTCCGCAAGGAGATCAAGTCGCTGGCCGACCTGAAGGGGCTGAAGATGCGGATCTCCGGTTTCGCCGGCCGCATCATCGAGCGGCATGGCGCCGTGCCGCAGAGCCTGCCGGGCGGTGACATCTACCCCGCCCTGGAAAAAGGCACCATCGACGCCGCCGAGTGGGTCGGCCCCTACGACGACCAGAAGCTCGGCTTCAACAAGGTGGCCCCGCACTACTACTACCCCGGGTGGTGGGAGGGCGGCCTCCACTGCGACCTGTACATCAACTCGAAGGCCTACGACGGCCTGTCGTCCGAGTACAAGGCGGTCCTCGAGGCGGCATCGTCCCACGCACACGTGGACATGCAGGCCAAGTACGACGTCCGCAACCCGACGGCGTTGAAGCAGCTCGTCGGCGCCGGCACGAAGCTGAACCGCTTCCCGAAGGACCTGCTGGAAGCCTGCTTCAAGAGCTCGATGGAGTACTACTCCGAGCTGTCGAGCAAGAACCCGAACTGGCGCAAGGTCTACGAGGACTACGCCAAGTTCCGCTCCGACCAGGTGCTGTGGTTCCGCTTCGCCGAGGCGGGCTTCGACGACTTCATGCAAGCACAGAAGTTCTGAGCACCTCTTGCAGGGAGGGGGAAGGGCCTCGTTCGCGAGGCCCTTTTTCCGCAAGGCCCGATATGAGCAGTCCGTGAGGTACCCGTGTCCGCATTCCTGAAACTGGCGCACCTGATCGATGCGCTCAATGACCGCTTCGCGAGCGTCGCCAAGTGGGCCGTCCTGGCCTCGTGCCTGATCAGCGCGGGCAACGCCGCTGTCCGCTATGGCTTCGACTACAGCTCGAACGCCTTCCTCGAAATCCAGTGGTACCTGTTTGCAGCCTGCGTGATGCTCGGCACGGCCCAGGTGCTGCGCGTCAACGAGCACGTGCGTGTGGATGTGATCTACGGCAAGTTGCCGTCGCGCGGGTGCGTGGGCATCGACCTGTTCGGCCTGATCTTCTTCCTGCTGCCGGTGATGGCGCTGCTGACCTACTTCTCGTTCCCGCTCTTCTGGAAGATGTTCCAGAGCGGCGAGATGTCGGGCAACGCCGGGGGCCTCGTCCGCTGGCCCGCGATGCTGATGCTGCCGCTGGGCTTTGCCATGGTGTTCCTGCAGGGCATCGCCGAGATCATCAAGCGCATCGGCTGGCTCGCGCACAAGTACGAGATGGACATGCACTACGAGAGGCCGCTGCAATGAGCATGGAGAATTTTGCCCCCGTGATGTTCGCGGGGCTGATCGTCATCATGCTGATCGGCTTCCCGGTCGCGTTTTCGCTGTCGGCCCTCGGCCTGCTGTGCGGCTTCTACGCCATCTACATGGGTTGGTTTCCCGCCGCGTTCATGTCGGCGCTGCCGCTCAACGTGTTCGGCATCCTGTCCAACGAGCTGTTGCTGGCCATCCCGTTCTTCACGCTGATGGGCGCCATCCTCGAGAAGTGCGGCCTCGCCGAAGACATGCTCGACTCCATGGGCCAGCTCTTCGGCCCGGTGCGCGGCGGCCTCGGCTACTCGGTGATCATCGTCGGCTTCATCCTCGGCGCCATCACCGGCACGGTGGCCGGCCAGGTGATCGCGATGGCGATGATCTCGCTGCCAGTGATGATGCGCTACGGCTACAACATGCGCTATGCGACCGGCGTGCTGGCCGCGTCGGGCACCATCACCCAGCTCGTGCCGCCCTCGCTCGTGCTGGTGGTGCTGGCCGACCAGCTCGGTGCCTCGGTGGGCGACATGTACAAGGGCGCCTGGGGCCCGTCGATCCTGCAGGTGCTGCTCTTCGCGCTCTACACCTTCCTGCTGTCGCGCATCAAGCCGAGCCACGTGCCGGGCGTGCCCAAGGAGGCGCGCACGCTCTCCGGTTTCCAGCTGTGGGCCAAGTGCCTGCGCGGCATCATCCCCTCGGCCATCCTGATCTTCGCCGTGCTGGGCAGCATGGGTGGCCTGCCCGGCATCAACACCGCCATCTGCACGCCGACCGAGGCAGGCGCCATGGGCGCCGTGGGCGCGATGATCCTGGCGGCGATCCACCGCCGGCTGACCTGGGACCTGATCAAGGGCGCCATGACCGGCACCATGCGCATCACCGCGATGGTGGTGTTCATCCTGATCGGCTCGCGCGTGTTCTCGCTGGTGTTCCAGGGCGTGGAAGGAGGCAAGTGGATCGAGCACCTGCTGTCCGACCTGCCCGGGGGCCAGATCGGCTTCCTGCTCGCGGTCAACGTCTTCATTTTCTTCCTGGCCTTCTTCCTCGACTTCTTCGAGATCGCCTTCATCATCCTGCCGCTGCTGGGCCCGGTGGCCGACAAGCTCGGCATCAACATGGTCTGGTTCGGCGTGCTGCTGTGCGTGAACATGCAGACGAGCTTCATGCACCCGCCCTTCGGCTTCGCGCTCTTCTACCTGCGCGGCATCTCCGACACGCTCTTCAAGAACGGCGCACTGCCGCGCAAGGTGCTGTCGAGCGACATCTACCTCGGCTCCATCCCGTGGGTGATCCTGCAGCTGCTGCTGGTGGTGATCGTGATCTTCTTCCCGCAGACGGTGACGGTGTTCCTCGACAAGGAGCAGAAGGTCGACATCGACAAGGTGCAGATCGAGACCCCCGTCGATGCCGGCTATGGGAACAACAACGACAACCTCGACGACCTCTTCAAGCGCGCGAACGAGCCAAGGAAGTAGGCCGCTGCCGTGTTGAAGACGACCGAGACTGATGTGCTCTGCCATTCGCCTGAGGCGGCCGTTCGCAGCCTCCAGGCGGCGTACCGGCGTGGCGACCTCGAGGCGGCCGTCCGGTGCCAGGACTTTCGTTCGGAAGCGATCCTGAGGATGCGGCGACAGGCCATCTCCTTCGATGCCGAAGCCATCGAGCGCAAAGCCCGTTCGCTCGAGCTGTCCTTTCGGCAAGCCACGGTCGAGCGGTGGCCGGACTTCGAAGGCGTGACCTCGACGATCACCTCAGTCGAGCAGATCTTCGATGAGTTCTACATGGCCATCGAGACGGGCACGGTCGGGGCCTGCACCTACGTGCGCACCCTCCACCTGTCGTGGATCGGAAACCGGTGGAGCGTGCTCGGTGCGATGCACCGGCCGTGCACTCATGGCTGAGAGCTTGTCGAACCGCACCAGCGCGTACTCGTTTCCCCGTGGGACGTGGTTCCACGCAGCAAGGCTCCGCGCTGACACGGTAGCTCCCGTGCCACCAGACCTGCACACTGCCGACGAGTCATGTGAAGCACTCAGATCCGTTTGACTTCCGGGTCTCCTGTCCTGCTGCTGGTGTGACCAGGCTGGCTGCCGGGATGGTTTGCGCGGGCTTTGAAGCCCGCGTTTTTTTTGGGGCGTCGCGCGGGCTCAGAACCGCCGGCTGGCGGTGATGCTGCCGAACATCGGTCTTGCCTCCTGCCCGCGAAACTCGCGCGTGCGCCAGTAGTGCGCCAGCGCCAGCTTCCAGCCGCGCACGGTGAGGCTGGTGCCCACGCCGAGGTCGGCGACCAGGGGGCGCTTGTCGACGCTGTGGCTGTCTTTCCAGGTGTTGCCGTCGAGCGTGATGTTCCAGGCGACGGCGCGCACGTCGACGCTTGCGAAGAAGTGGCCCTCCCAGTCGCCCGAGGGCAGGCGCAGCACCGGTGCGGTGTTCTCGCCCGAGGGGCGCAGCGGGTCGCTGCCGAAGTCGTCGGGCAGGCCGCGGCCGAGTCGCCATTCGGCGCCCACGTTGGCGTGCGTGAGGTAGTTGCCCACGCTGCCGCCATAGTGGGTGATGAGGTCCCACGACCAGAAGCGGCTGCCCCAGAAGGGCTGCTGGCCATAGCGGCGCAGGCGCTCGTGCACGACCTGCAGCACCGGCTCGTCGCGCAACTGGTGGTCCCAGCCTTGCCAGTGCTTCACGCCGATCACGTTGTGGATGCCGTTCTGCACCTGCTGCCCGCGCGCCGACGGGCCGACCATGCCGATGCGGACCTGCGTGGTGCGCAGTCGCTCCTCCTGCCGGGCGTTGTAGCCCACGCCGAACAGCAGCGCCGCCGCATAGGGCCGGTCGCGCGGCAGCAGGCTGGCGCTCTCGCCTTCGGAGGGCGTGTAGATCGCCTGCGTCAGGGTGAAGAGGAAATTGCGCTGCTCGTAGTCCTGGGGATGCAGGTCCTCGAGGAACCGGTGCACGCGCCGCAGGCCGTTCGGCACGCAATCGGCGTCATGGGCCCGCTCGAGGTTGGCCGACATCCAGCCGAACTCGAAGCCGCTGGTGTAGCCGCGGTCCTGGCCGTCGAAGCCGAGGGCGTCGTTGTCGAGGCGCACGTTGAGGATGGGGCGGGCCCGCTCGCCGTTGGGCAGCTGGCAGGCCAGCGCGGGCAGGGTGGTGATGGACAGCAGCAGGGGGAGGGCGACGGCTCCGAAGTGGACGTGCATGGGCGTGGTGGCGAGAGCGGTTCGAATGCGATCCACTCGGCAATCGCCATGCCGCGACACGCCTTCGTGTGGCGATCAGGCCAGCCGGCGGCGCCGCGCGGCCACGCCCACGTCGGCCTTGATCACGCGTGCCATGTAGTCGAGGGCGTCCCGCTTGAGCGTGGTCGACTCCGCCGCCGTGCAGTCGCCCGGCACCCAGAGCGCGTAGCCGCGCAGGTTGGCGTCCATCGCGCTGAGCTGCACGCAGATGTCGGTGGCCAGGCCGGCGATGACGAGCCGCCTGGCATGCATCTGCGTGAGCAGCAGGTCCAGCGGTGTGGCAAAGAAGGCCGAGTGCCGGGGCTTGAGAATCACCAGGTCGTCCGGCGACGGGGCCAGCAACTCCGCCGTCTCGGCGGCCACGCCGCCACGCTCGCGGCAACTTTGCAGCACGTCGTGGAAGTCGGACCGCCACTGCCCGTAGTTGTCGTTCGCGTAGACGACCGCGTGGCCGGCGCGCGCCATCCGCGCCTTGAGCCGCGCCGTGGCCCGCGCGGCCGCGAGCGCATGTGGCGCCAGGCGACCCGCATGCGGGAAGTCGAACGGGTTGATCACGTCCACCAGCAACAGCACGGTCTCGCTCTTGGGCAAGGCACGCGCCTCGCCCATGCGCATGGGGGGCCGGCTCGGCGCGCTCACGCCGAGCCGGGCCTTGCTCTGCGCCGGTGCGCTCATGCTGTCTCCTGCGGCATGCCGAGCACTCTAGGCCGCGCGTCGCGGCTGCGGCATGAGGCAGCGGCCGCACTTGCTGTAGGACAGGCGGCCGTCGTCAGCCCGCGCGCAAGACCTTGGCGGCCGCCACCATGTTGGCCAGGGCCGGGATCACCTCGGCCCACTGCCGGGTCTTGAGCCCGCAGTCGGGATTGACCCACAAGCGCTCGGCCGGCACACGCTCGGCGGCCTTCTTCATCAGCTGCACGATGTGGTCTTGCGTGGGGATGTTGGGCGAGTGGATGTCGTAGACGCCGGGGCCGATCTCGTTGGGATACTTGAAGTGCTCGAAGGCATCGAGCAGCTCCATGTCGGATCGCGAGGTCTCGATGGTGATGACGTCAGCGTCCATGTCGGCGATCGACTGGATGATGTCGTTGAACTCCGAATAGCACATGTGGGTGTGGATCTGCGTCTCGTCGGCCACGCCGTTGGCCGTGATGCGAAACGCTTGCACCGCCCAGTCGAGGTAGTGCTGCCATTGCGACTTGCGCAGCGGCAGGCCTTCGCGCAGCGCGGCCTCGTCGATCTGGATCACGCGCACGCCGGCACGCTCGAGGTCGAGCACCTCCTCGCGGATGGCCAGCGCGAGCTGCTGGCAGCTCACCGAACGCGGCTGGTCGTCGCGCACGAACGACCAGTTGAGGATCGTCACCGGGCCGGTGAGCATGCCCTTCATCGGCTTGTCGGTGAGTGACTGCGCGAAGCGCGTCCATTCCACCGTCATCGGCCGCGGCCGGCTGATGTCGCCGAAGAGGATGGGCGGCTTCACGCAGCGCGAGCCATAGCTCTGCACCCAGCCGAACTGGCTGAAGGCGTAGCCCTCGAGCTGCTCGCCGAAGTATTCGACCATGTCGTTGCGCTCGGCTTCGCCGTGCACCAGCACGTCGAGGCCCAGCGCTTCCTGCTCGCGCACGCTGCGCTCGATCTCGGCGCGCATCGCGGCCTGGTAGCCGGCGTCGTCGAGCCGGCCGGCCTTGTGTTCGCTGCGGGCGTGGCGGATCTCGGCCGTCTGCGGGAAGGAGCCGATGGTGGTGGTGGGGTACGCCGGCAGCTTGAGCCGGGCCGCCTGTTGCTGCGCGCGCTGCGCATACGCGCTCTTGCGCTGGCCGAGGGTGGCGCTCAGCGTCGCCACCGCGTCTTTGACCGCGGGGTTGTGGACGCGTGGCGACAGGCGCCGGGCCCTCGCCGCGGCCTGGTTGGCGGCCAGTTCGGCATCGACCGCGCCGCGGCCGTGTTTCAGCGCACGCGCCAGCACGTCGAGCTCGTCGAGCTTCTGCAGCGCGAAGGCGAGCCAGGACTTCACCTCGGCGTCGAGCTTCGTCTCGCTCGCCAGGTCCACCGGCACGTGCAGCAGCGAGCACGAGGGCGCGATCCACAGGCGGCTGCCCAGGCGCTGCGCCAGCGGCTCCAGCCAGTCGAGCACGGCGTTGAGGTCGGTCTTCCAGATGTTGCGGCCGTTGATGACGCCGAGCGACAGCACTTTCAGCGGCGAGATCAGGTTGAGCAGCGGCTTGATGTCGCTTCGCCCGTTGACCGCGTCGATGTGCAGGCCGGCCACCGGCAGGTTGGCGGCGAGGTGCTGGTTCTCGTCGAGCGTGCCGAAGTAGGTGGCCACGAGCAGCTTCACGCGGCTCGTCTTGAGGTGGTGGTAGGCGTGGTTGAAGGCGTGCTGCCAGTCGAGGCTGAGCTCGGTGACGAGGAGCGGCTCGTCGACCTGCACCCACTCCACGCCGTGCGCGGCCAGCGTCTCCAGCAGCTCGGCGTACACGGGCACCAGGCGGTCGAGCAGGGCAAGCTTGTCGGAGCCGTCCTTCGCCTTGCCGAGCGCGAGGTAGGTCACCGGGCCGACGATCACGGGCTTGGGCGTCACGCCGAGCTCGCGCGCTTCGGCCAGTTGCGCGACGAGCCGCGAGGCATCGAGCGTGAACTGCGTGGACGCGCTGAACTCCGGCACGATGTAGTGGTAGTTGGTGTCGAACCACTTGGTCATCTCGCCGGCGGCCACGCCGCCGCAGCAGGCGGCGTGCTCCGCCCCCTGCGCCGAGCGGCCGCGCGCCACGCGGAAGTAGTTGTCGAGCGGGTCGCCGTGGAAGCCCCTCACCCGCTCGGGCAGGTTGCCCAGCGTGAAGCTCATGTCGAGCATCTGGTCGTAGAACGCGAAGTCGCCGACGGGCACGAAGTCGAGCCGGCCCTGCTGCTTCCAGTGGCGACGGCGCAGCTGGGCGCCCAGTGCCTTCAGGTCATCGCGCGAGGACTCTCCCTTCCAGTAGGACTCGAGCGCGAACTTGAGCTCGCGCTGGGCGCCGATGCGGGGGAAACCGAGGTTGTGGGTGGTGGTCATGTGCAGCCTTGTCTTGAACGACCCGAAGGGTAGGCAGCGCGACCCATGAAGTAAAATGGTATTAGTTCAACATTCGATGAATGGTGTTCATAGATGCTGGAGCGCATCCACCTCGCCATCGTGCGAGAGGTCGACAAGCAGGGCTCGCTGACGGCCGCGGCCGAGGTGCTGTGCCTCACCCAGTCGGCGCTGAGCCATGCCATGAAGAAGCTCGAGCAGCAGCTGGGCACCGACATCTGGCTGCGCGAAGGCCGCAGCCTGCGGCTCACGCAGGCCGGCGAGTTCGTGCTGGCCGTGGCCAACCGGGTGCTGCCGCAGCTGAGCTTGGCCGAGGAGCGACTGCAGCAGTTCGCGCAAGGCGAGCGTGGCACCTTGCGCATCGGCATGGAGTGCCACCCGTGCTACCAGTGGCTGCTGAAGATCGTGTCGCCCTACCTCGCGGCTTGGCCCGACGTCGATGTCGACGTGAAGCAGAAATTCCAGTTCGGCGGCATCGGCGCACTCTTCGGCTACGAGATCGACCTTTTGGTCACGCCCGACCCGCTGTTCAAGAAGGGCCTCGTGTTCGAGCCGGTCTTCGACTACGAGCAAGTGCTGGTGGTGGCCGCCGGTCACCCCCTGGCGCAGGCGGCGCACGTCAAGCCACGCCAGCTGATGGACGAGGTGCTGATCACCTACCCGGTGGCGACCGACCGGCTCGACGTCTATACCCAGTTCCTCATGCCCGCGGGCGTGACGCCGCTGCGCCACAAGACCATCGAGACCACCGACATCATGTTGCAGATGGTCGAGAGCGGCCGCGGCGTGGCCGCGCTGCCGCGCTGGCTGGCAGAGGAATATGCGCAGAAGATGGAGGTGGTGGCCGTGCGGCTGGGGCCGCGCGGCATCGCCAAGCAGATCTACCTCGGCGCGCGCGAGGCCGATGCGGGCATCGACTACCTCAAGGCCTTCGTCGAGCTCGCGCGCGGCTCGGGCCGCATCGGAAGGACAGTGCGATGAAGATGATCCTCACCTCGGCCACCACCCCGGAAGGCTACGTGGCGGGCCTCGACGGCTGGCAGCGCCGGTACGTCGACGCCTTGCGCAGCACCGTGCTCGGGGCGGCGCCCTCGCTGGAGGAGCGCCTCAAGTGGGGCCACCTCGTCTACTTCGACCACGGGCCGGTGCTGCTCATCCGCGCCGAGCCGGCGCGCGTGCTCTTCGGCTTCTGGCGCGGCCAGCGCCTGCGCCACGTCGAGCCGCGCCTGAAGCCGGGCGGCAAGTACGAGATGGCCACGCTCCAGCTGCTGCCGGGCACACCCCTGGAGCAGGCGACCGTGGTGCGGCTGGCGCAGGAGGCGAGTGCGCTGAACCGCTCGGTGGGCGATCCGACCGCGGCCGTGGGCTGACACGGCCGCCCGTCGAGGGCCGCGCCTAGGGTTTTCAAGCCCCCCGGTCCGGCGGGGGGCTGTCCCCGCAGGCGCGGTGTTGAGCCCGGTTGCATGGGGTTACAGAATGCCTCCCATGCGCCGCCCTCCCGATTTCAAAGCCACCCAGGTCTTCGACTGGGACCACGAGCCTGCCGACGAGCGGCCGACCGATTTCGGCCGTTCGACCGGCTACTCCTCCCTGTCGGGCTTCGGCAGCCTGCAGCATGTGTCGGGCAGCGCCCATCGCTCCCGGCAGAACCAGGGCGCCGGCATGTTCAAGCTGATGGCCGTGACCTGCGTGGTCCTGGGGCTGAGCGTCTCGGCGCTCTACACGATGGTCCAGTACCTGCGCGGGGGCTGAGCCCCGCCGTCTCGGTCTCAGCTGCCGCGGGCCGGCCGGGGCAGCAACATGTCGACCGCATGCAAGAGGGCCGAGGGATCGGCCGGCTTGGTCAGGTGCACTGAAAACCCCGCCGCCGCCGCGCGCGCCTTGTCGGCCTCCTGGCCGTACCCCGTCAACGCAATGAGCTTGCCGTTCCAGGCTGACCGCGCAGTGCGCAGCGCCTCCGCGAGCTGGTAGCCGTCCATCTCGGGCAGGCCGATGTCGAGCACCGCCACGTCGGGCTGGAAGTGGGTGAACAACGCGAGCGCCGCGTGCGGGTGGCCGGCGGTCTGCACCTGGTGGCCGGCCTCGCGCAGCAGCTCGGCGGCGGTGTCGAGCGCATCGGCGTTGTCGTCGACCACCAGCACACGCCCGGTGCCGTGGCCTGCGATGCGTTGCGGCACAGTGCCAGCATCGGGTGGTGGCTCGATCGTCGGCAGCTCGATGATGAAGCGGCTGCCGTGGCCGAGGCCATCGCTGTGCGCCTTCACCTCGCCGCCGTGCAGCTGCACGATGTTCTGCACGATGGCCAGGCCCAAGCCCAGGCCGCCGATGGCGCGCTCCGAGGTCTGCGGCGCCTGGTAGAAGGGCTCGAACACACGCGCGAGCGTCTCGGCCTGCATGCCTTCGCCCTGGTCTTCCACGCACAGCCGGGCGCGCTGGTGCAGCCCGTCCAGGCTCGCGGCGAGCGTGATGGCGCCGTCGCCCCCGAAGCGCAGTGCATTGGTGAGCAGGTTCGTCACGGCCTGCACGAGCCGGGTCTCGTCGCCTTCCACCCACAGTGGCGCCGAGGGCAGCTCGACGAAGAGCCCCTTGCTGCGACGTGCCTCCACCGCCGGTTGCACCGCCTCGACCGCACGCTCGACCACGGCAAAGAGGCTCACCGGCTCGCGGCGGATCTCGAGCTTGCCGCGTGTGATGCGAGAGACGTCGAGCAGGTCGTCGACCAGCCGCCGCATGTGGGCCACCTGGCGGCCCATGATCTCGCGCTCGCGCGAGGTGCTGTCGTCGCTCTTGCGGTTGAGCAGGTGCAGCGTGGTGAGCATGGGCGCGAGCGGGTTGCGCAGCTCGTGGCCCAGCACCGCGAGGAACTGGTCCTTCGCCTGCGCCGCGGCCGTGGCCTGGCTCAAGGCCTCACGCATCGACGCGGTGGTCTCGCTCAGGCGCTGCGAGGCCGAGCGCAGCGCGCGGGCCATCTCGTCGATCTCGTCGATCTCGCTGTGCATCTCGGCGACGGGCCGGCCCTCGCCCAGCTGCACGGCGCTGTCGCGCACGGCATGGATGTCTTCGGTGATGCGGTCGGCGATGCGGCGCGCGAGGCCCATGCACAGCAGCACGGTGGCGAGCGTGCCGGCCACGTACCACGCGAGGCCGGTGGCGAGCGCCTGGTCGGGGCCTTCGGTGGGGGCGCCGACGGCGACCGTCCACCCCACGTCGCGCAGGCGCGTGAAGCCGGTGTACACGTCATCGCCTTCGAGCGATCGGGTGAGCCCGCTGCCGCTGCTGGCCGGGCTCGAGATCAGGGCCCTGAGCGTGGGCGAGGGGCCCTGGCTCTGGTGCTCGCGCGTGCGCGCGACACGGTTCTGCGCGTTGTCGAACACGGCGATCACCCAGCCGGGCGGCACGCTCTGCTTCTGCAGGACGTCGAGGATGGGCTCGGGCTTCACCGCCGCCGTCAGCACATAGGCGAGCTTGCCGTCGATGACGACCGGCCACCGCACGGCGAAGGCACCCGACTGGCGTCGGCCGAAGGTGAGGCCGCCCACCACCGGCTGGCCGGTCTGGATGACTTTCGCGAGGCTCGTGGGGTCGACCACCCGCGGCTCGCGGCTGCCATAGGCCTCGACGGTGTTGAAGAGCGGCTCGCCCTGCCCGTTGGTGAGCACCACCGCGAGCCATGCGGGCCGCGCGGCCACCTCGTTTTGCGCCACTTCGTAGAAGGCTGCGATGTTGCCCTCGGCCAGCGGCCTGGCGCGTGCCATCGCGGCCAGCGAGCGCACCGTGGCGTCGATCTCCGACTCCACCGCGCTCGCCAGCGCACGCGACAGCTCCAGCGTCGAGCGCTGCAGGTTCTGCCGCTGTGTCTGGATGGCATTCCAGATGCCCCACGCTCCCAGCAAGGACACCGGCAGCAAGCCCACCGCGGCCAGCAGGATCAGCTTGTGACGCAGGGGGCGGGCAGGGCGGATGGTCATGAAGGGCTTCGAGGTGCGCGTGAGCTTACCCGCCCTCCTGCGCCGACACGGCCTTATCCCCCCGCGCCTTTAGCCTTTGACGCAGACCACCTGCTTCAGCGTGTGCACCACGTCGACCAGCTCGGCTTGAGCGGCCATCACGGCGTCGATGTCCTTGTAGGCCGCGGG
Source organism: Piscinibacter sp. HJYY11 (assembly GCF_016735515.1). NCBI lineage: Bacteria > Pseudomonadati > Pseudomonadota > Betaproteobacteria > Burkholderiales > Sphaerotilaceae > Piscinibacter > Piscinibacter sp. HJYY11. Next base: position 4,148,772 of record NZ_JAERQZ010000001.1, read on the forward strand.
CGTCTCGTCGATGACGTCCTTGTCCTTGCGGCATTCGACGCCTTCGGTCGCCGTGCGGTGGTCGGCGAGCGTGAAGCGGCGCTTGGCCTCGCCGCGGCTCATCACACGGCCCGCGCCGTGCGAGCAGCTCTCGAACGAGTCGGCGTTGCCCTTGCCGCGCACGATGTAGCTGCGCGCGCCCATGCTGCCGGGGATGATGCCCAGCTGGCCGGCCTTCGCACTCACCGCACCCTTGCGGGTGACGTACACGTCTTCGCCGAAGTGGCGTTCCTTCTGCACGTAGTTGTGGTGGCAGTTCACCGCCTCGATGTGCGACTGGAAGTTCTTGCGGATCACCGTCTTCGCGGCCTCGATCACGCGCTTCATCATCACCTCGCGGTTGAGGGCCGCGAACTTCTGCGCCCAGCCCACCGCCCGCACGTAGTCGCCGAAGTAGCGGCTGCCTTCCTCGAAGTACGCGAGGTCGCGGTCGGGCAGGTTGGCCTGGTGGCGCATCGCGTCCTGCTTGGCCAGCTCGATGAACATCGTGCCGATGAAGTTGCCCACGCCGCGCGAGCCCGAGTGCAGCATGAACCAGACGAACTTCTGCTCGTCCAGGCAGACCTCGATGAAGTGGTTGCCGGTACCGAGCGTGCCCAGGTGCTGGATGTGGTTGGTCTTGGCGATCTTCGGGTAGTCGCGGCACAGCTCGGTGAACTCGGGCTCGAGCTGTGCCCAGGCGGTGTTCACTGAGCCCGGTGGCTTCTGCCAGGCACCGGGGTCACGCGCGCCGGGCGAGCGGCCATGCGGCACGGCACGCTCGATGGCCGAACGCAGCGGGCCGAGGTTGTCGGGCAGGTCTTCGGCGGTGAGCGTGGTCTTGCAGGCGATCATGCCGCAACCGATGTCGACACCGACGGCCGCCGGGATGATGGCCTTGACGGTCGGGATCACCGAGCCGACGGTCGCACCGATGCCCAGGTGCACGTCGGGCATGGCCGCGATGTGCTTGAAGACGATGGGCAGACGGGCGGCGTTCGAGAGCTGGCGCTTGGCTTCGTCTTCGACGGGCACGCCCCGCGTCCACATCTTCAGCGGCACGCCACCGGGCACGTCTTCGTGGATGTGTTGAGGTTCTTCCATGATGTTGATTCCTTCATTGCACGCAGCCGCTTTGGGCTGCGAGTGCGTAGTTCTTGAGTTCTTCGTCGCCGGGCCCAAGCTGGCGCACGAACTCCGCGAGGCGGCGATCGACCGCCGCTTTGTCCAGGTACTCGATGTGGTGCCCGATGCCATGCAGCGCCGAAACCTGCACGTCACGCCACGGCATCGACAGCATTTGCGCGAAGACGTTCCACAGCGCCTGCTGCCAGCGTGGCGAATGACGCACGTTCCAGAACGTGGGCCAGACGTCGAACCACATGTAGCAGACGAAATAGAGCCGATCCGAGCGCGAGCCGATGGGCGAGCGGGCGTCGCCCAGGCGAGGGCCGAGGCAGGTTTCCCACACCTTGGGCAGCGCGGCCATCATGCGCATGGCCTCGTCTTCCGGCACGCCGGGGTCGATCGCCGCGAAGGCCACGTTGCTGACGCTGTTGCTCATCACGTAGTTGAGCCCCATGCCGACCTGTTCATCGTTGTAGGCCGCAAGGTCTCGGCCGGCGTTCGCGAAGAGGCAGGCCTGGATGCGGGTCCATTCGAGCGGCGTGGCCTCGAACGCCGGTTCGTCGAGCGACCAGAACCACTCCTGCTCCTGCCCCTGCGGCACGGGCCGGTCGAAGAGGTAGCGCAGGGCCGACGCGTACAGCGCCGGGTCCAGACCGAGGCCTTGCGGCGACCAGTCCTGTTCCCGCGCCAGCTTGCGCTGGGCCTGGCGGGTGCGTTTGGCGTTCATGGTGTCGTTCTTCCAATCGAATTGTCCCGGGGGAGCAACGCTGCTCCCCCGGGAGGGTCAAGGCCGAAGCTTCACGAGGCCGTTGAGCACCTGGTCGAGACCCCCGAACACGGAGATCTTGTCGATGCGCTCGGCCACGCGTTCCAGCGTCTCCAGCTCCTTCAGGCGCAGGGCGGTGGGGTTGTCCTCCATCACCTTGGCCGTGTTGAGCAGGGAACGCGTCGCCGCGGTTTCCTCGCGGCGGCGGATCACGTTGGCCTCGGCTGCCTTGCCGGCCTCGACCACCTGGGCGAGGATGGTCTTCATCTCGCCCGGCAGCACGATGTCCTTCACGCCCACGCCGTCGATCTCGAGTCCGTAGACCGAGAGCTTGGCGCGCACATGGGCCGACACCACCTCGTCGATCACCGACTTGTTCTCCAGCAGCTCGTCCAGCGTGCGCGTACCGACGGCCGCGCGCAGGCCGAACTGCAGCTCGCGGTACAGGTGCTCCGCGGGCTTGGCGAGCCGGGTGTAGGCGGTCAGCACCGCGTTGGCGTTGGCATAGCGCCAGGTCGCCGACAGGTTGAGACGCAGGCCCACCTTGTCGCGGGTCAGGATCTCCTGGCCGGTGACCTCGAGGGCCTGCAGGCGCAGGTCGACCAGCTCGACCGAAATCGTGCGGTTGAACTTCCAGAAGCCGTGCGGGCCCGGCGGCAGCAGGCGCTCGACCTTGCCGTCGACGGTCAGCACGCCCACGGCGTGTTCGGGCACCTGCACGGTGAGCACGCCGGCGAGGCCGGCGACCGCACGCGAGCGCAGCTGCGTTTGCGTGAGGCGCTGCACCAGGGCGGGCGGCAGCTCGGCGGTGTCGGTGATGTCGATCACCTCCACGCGCACGTCGACCAGGCCCTTCCAGTACAGACGTCGGGTCGCCGGGGCCAGCAGCTCGACCAGCACGCCGTTCTCGTAGCGCAGGCCGACCTGCGTTTCAGTGAGCTCGACGCGCACGAATTCGGCCTCGACCACCGCCGGCTCCTTGGCCAGCAGGTAGTCGGACAGCGGGTGGGTGAAGGCCGGCTGTTCGATCGAGAAGGTCTCGACGCGCAGACGGTCGAGGCCGGACGCGAGCCAGTGCGTGCCGGGTTGCAGCACGCGCTCGAAATCGCCATTGCGCAGCAGGAGGCCGCGTTCGTTCTTCTTGACAGTGACACGCTTGAATTCCATGGGTGTTCTCCTTTTTGTCTTGCGTGTGTTTTGAATAGGGTGCCGTTACAGGGACGGCAGCGGACGGTGGATGCCTGGGCCCGGGCGACACGGTGCGCGTCGGTGCTCGCCTCCCAGTCGAGCACCTCGGCTTGCCGTGCACGCGAACCCCGCGTGCCCCACGTGCGGGCTGCCGCCGCTGATGAGGCCTTGCGGCTTCACGTTCGGCGGTGGTCTTGCGACCGGTTTCTGGAGTTTTGGAACGGGAGTCGAACCCGCGACCTACACATTGAAAATGTGCTGCTCTACCAAGCTGAGCTATCCAGTTGGTGGCCATCCGGGAGTCGAACCCGGCACACGAGGTGCAAACCACTTGATGGCCGCATCAGCTGCGATCGGCGTGCGGCATGTGCCACCACGACGGATTGCTCCCGGCAGCAGCACACCGGCGAGGCAGGCCTTCACCCGAACCCCAACCTGTGAGCAGTTCGCCGTTCGCAGAAGATTCGTTACGCCACGTGCAGTTCCGACCGCACGATGCGCTTGCCCACACGCTCGATGCGACGCCAGCCGCTGTTGTCGTTCAGCGTGATCCAGCGGCGCTCTTCGGCGCGGTAGAACCAGTCCTTGTCCTGCTGGTAGTAGACCTGCGAGGCGGTCGACTCCCAGATGTTCAGGATCTCGTTGCTGTGGGCATGCGTCTCGTCGAAGTCGGTCGTCGCCTTTTGGCCCATCTCGCTGTAGAAGCTGTTGAGCTGCAGCAGCATCGCGTTGACTTCCAGCGGCATGCGCTCGGCCTTGAGGCCGATCTTCACCGCTTCGTCCAGCAGGATGGGGTAGCTGTGCGACGGGTACTTGCCGTTCAGCGCCGTCGCGACGCCTCGGCCTTCTCGGCGTCGGTGACGTGATAGGCCAGCAGCTCGCGGCACAGCATGATCGACAGCGACTCCGCACGGTCCACCGCGCCGATCACCAGCGGGTGCACGTACTGGAACAGCGACTTGTACGCGTTCTCAGGATGCTCACCCTGCTGCTCGCGCCACAGGCGGATCACGCGCTGCAGCTCGTTCAGGCTCACGCTCACGCGGTCGTTGTCACGGTCGACCGGCGAGAGCGGGTGGTTGAGCGAGGTGTCGACGGCGGTGAGGTAGGCGGTCGGGCCCATCTGGATGCCGTCGGCGCCGAGCGCCACCATCGTCGCGGCGGACGCGCACTCCAGCGGCACGAGCGCCACGAGACGATCGCAGTGCTGGCGCAGCAGGTTCACGATGCGCAGCGAGGTCTGGCCGCTGCCACCGTCCGACTTGAGGAACAGGTACAGCACGGGGTGGCGGCCGAGCTTCGCGAGCACGTGGTGCAGCGCGATCACGTCGTTGCTGCACACCGAGCCACGGGGGCCATTCCAGTAGGTGACCATCGGGCCACCCAGGCGATCGGCCAGCTTCGCGATCAACGCCTGCGTCTTGCCGAAGAGCACGGGCGGCTGCTTGACCTTGAGGTCGAGCGCTGGGAGTTGTTCGTTCTTCATGATGCGTCTTTCGGTTGAGTGAGTGGAGGCGGGACCGCCCCCGCACTCAGCCGTGCAGACGCGATCCCTTGGGCAGGCGTGCGGCCAGCCACTCGTGCACGTCGGCACGGATGCGGCGGCCTTCGAGCAGGAAGTTCTCGAAGCGGCTGGGCACGTAGGGCAGGTACAGCAAGGGCATGCCGGCTTCCTCCGGCGTGCGGTCGGCCTTGCGGCCGTTGCAGCAGGCGCAGGCGCAGGCGGTGACGAGGTTCATCCAGCCCCAGGCGCCGCCACGCGACTCGGGCTGGATGTGTTCGCACTGCAGGTCGCGGTCGCCAAACACGCCCCCGCAGTAAGCGCAGGTGTGGCGGTCGCGGCGGAAGAGCTTGTGCTTGGTGATCGCCGGCACGATGTCGTGCAGGTTGATCTTCGAGGCACCGCGCAAGGCGACGATCGGGTGGACCTCGATCAGCGACTGGCGGTTGCGGGCGACGTTGAAGCCCCCGCGCAGGGTGGCGAGCGGTCCATCGCCATCCACCCACGCGACCGAGCCCGTGGCCACGTGCAAAGCGGCCTGTTCGAGCGAGATCCACGCTTGGGGCGTGCCCTGGAGGTCGAGTTGCAGCACGTGGCTGTGAGGGTCTTGGTGCATGGGTGGCCTCCTTTCTGCGGCCGATGGGTTGGGTTGAGATGGCAAGGGCGGCAGGATTCGAACCTGCGTGGCACCGGTTCAAAGCCGGCTGTCTGAGGCCTCTCGACTACGCCGCGGTTGTTGTTGGTCCCCTCGGTCCGAGTCGAACGGACATGCCTTGCGGCCCCGGCTTCTGAGACCGGTGCGTTTGCCTGTTTCGCCACGAGGGGGCATGAAAGATGCGCATGCGCTGAGGGGTGACCGGTCGGACTCGAACCGACACCAACGGCACCACAAACCGCGGCTCTACCCTTGAGCTACGGCCACGCCTCAGCACACGCACAAGCACTGGTCTCGGTGGTCCGGATCGAACGGACGGCCTCATGCTCCCAAAGCACGCGCGCTGCCAACTGCGCCACACCGAGAAAGAAGAATGGACTCGACGGCCCGATTGCTCGGGCTTTGCCCTCGGCCTTCGGCCCGTCGCAAGCGACGTCCTGGTCGGCTCGCGCCGCCCAGAGCGAACGGGCGCGGGCTGTCGCCGTCTGCTTTGCAGGCAGATGCCTTCGACCACTTGACTACATCGAGATGAACTGGCACCTCGTGCACGACTCGAACGTGCGACCTCCTGCTTCGTAGGCAGGCGCTCTGATCCACTGAGCTAACGAGGTATGCAACTGGTGCCGAGAGAGGGCTTCGATCCCCCGACGCACGCGCCTTCAACGCGCCGCTCTACCGACTGAGCTATCTCGGCAAAAAAGGAACTGGCGCCTCGTGCGGGAGTCGAACCCGCGGCTTCCGGCTAGACAGGCCGGCACTCTTCCGCTGAGTTAACGAAGCGAATCCATCCGGTCACGGGTTCCGGCGCCGCCCAATCGTTGCGGCCGATTTCCGCCTGCGAAGCGTGAGCTCCACGCAGGCTTCTGTTCAAAACGAATCCCACTTCGGCTGTGTCCACACGCGAGCGCCTCGTCAGGCGTCGGTGTCTCGCTGCACAGGGGCTGGCCTCGACCTGGGTCCAGGGGTCGAGGCCGCCATGCACATCCCGAGCCGCCCACACCAGGGTTGCGGACTGCGGAGTGCATGGGCACAGCCGAAGTGAGGCGGTCGGCGGCCCTCGTGGAACGAGGGCTCGCCTTCCGCGCTTCGTGCAGGACGCTCTCCGGCCAGTACCGGTGCGTGTCCTGCGGCAAGTTGTTAAAGAGCTGCGACTCCGAAGAGCCGGGACCTTCGCGCCGATGCGCCAAGGTGGGTCCAGCAAAGCAAAAGGCCCGGTTCCTGTCGGACACCGGGCCTCTGGGGTACAGAGCGTGAAGGGCGTGCGCCTAGGCGCTTCCCTTTCCCGGTGTCGTGATGGGCTCGCTGCGGTCAAGCCGCGCATAACCCTGCGACGTCATCGCAATGCCGCCGAAGGCACAGGCGAACGCATGCAGGTCGCGCTGGGCGCGTCCTTGCGTGTTGCGGTCGATGTGCTGGCGGGTTGTCACGATGCAGCCTTGATTGAAAACGGATGCTCTTGCGAGCGAGGAAGCGGACTGTAAAGACTCTTTACCCGACTCGTCAACCCCCTGCGACAATGTTGTTCGACCTCGTTGCAACCACACACACGTCCGCACACCTCACGCCGTGCCCAACATCACCCTCACGCGCCGGCAGAACGTGCTCGCGCTCTTTCAAGATCATGTGGAACAGGCGGTCGCGGCGGGCGCGCCTCCCAAGGGCTTGGAACAAGCCTTCGCCGCCACGCTGCAGATCTCGCCCAGCATGTGGAGCCAGATCAAGTCGTCGCGACCCATCGGCGACAAGCTCGCACGCCAGATCGAGGTGCTGTGCGGCAAGCCGGTGAACTGGCTCGACGAGCCGCGCAAGAACACGGCGCCCACGCCGGCCGAGCACGCGTTTCTCGAACTGGCCCTCGGTGCCTGGCGCAGCACCAACGTGGCCGGTCGCAAGGCGCTCACGGCGCAGATGAAGGCGATCGTCGAGCGCGGGACCTGAGGTTTGCCACACAGCCACGGCGCGCGCATCATTCGCGGCCATGAGCTGGAACCCATCCCAATACCTGAAGTTCGAGCAGCCCCGCCTGCGGCCCGCGCTGGAGCTGCTCGCCCGTGTCTCGCTGGACGCGCCGCACACCGTGTACGACCTCGGCTGCGGTGCCGGCCAGTTGAGCCGGCTGATGGCCGAGCGCTGGCCGAAGGCGCAGGTGATCGGCGTCGACTCGTCGTCGGCGATGCTCAAACAAGCCGGTGACACGCTGCCCAACCTGCGCTGGCAGCAGCAGGACGTGGCGGGCTGGAAAGCCGGCACGCCGGCCGACCTGATCTACTCCAACGCCGCCCTGCATTGGCTGCCCGACCACAGCGCGCTCTTCACACACCTGATGCGGCAGCTCGCGCCCGGCGGTGTGCTGGCGGTGCAGATGCCGCGCAACTTCTCAGCGCCGTCGCATACCTTGATTGCCGACGCCGTGCGCGCGGGCCCCTGGCGTGCGCGGCTCGAGCCTTTGCTGCGCGAGAAGACGCCGGTCGAAGACCCGTCGTGGTACTTCGACCTGCTCTCGCCGCTGGCGCAGGACATCGACCTCTGGGAAACCGAATACCACCAGGTGCTGACAGGCGTTGACCCGGTGAAGGAATGGACCAAGGGCACCTGGCTCTCGACCTTCCTCCAGGCGCTCGACGACCCGGCCGAGCGCGACGCCTTCGAGCGCGACTACGCCGCGCGGGTGCGCATCGCCTACCCGATGCGGGCCGATGGCACGACGGTGTTTCCGTTCCGCCGTCTTTTCATGGTGGTGCGGCGCGCCGCATAGAGGCACGGAGGACTTGGCGACAATCGCGCCATGAGCCGAGCCCAGACCACGACGACCCGCGATCGCGTGCTTGAGACCTGCCGTCGCCTCTTCAACGAGAAGGGCCCGGGCGCCGTGACCACGGCCGAGATCGCGGCCACCGTGGGCATCAACGAAGGCAACCTCTACTACTACTTCAAGAAGAAGGACCAGATCGTGCTGGCGCTGTTCGACCAGTTCGAGCAGGCGCTGGGCGAGATGGCACGCCGGCAGATGGAAAACATCGAGCACGGCAAGGCCAACGAAGACAGCATCATGGACTTCTTCAAGCTGGCCTGGGAGTGGCGCTTCTTCTACCGCGACGCCCATTCGCTCTACGGCCTGGCGCCCGAGCTGCGCGAGCGCAACAAGGGGCTGTCGGAAGCGTCGCACGACGCGGCTCGCCGCCTGCTGCTGCACGCCATCCAGCACGGGCGCCTCAAGGTGCCCGACGAAGCGGTGGAGAAGCTCGTGGTCAACGCCTGGATCATCTGCACCTTCTGGATCGAGTACCTGCAGGTGTCCAAGGGCGTGACTCGCATCACCCGGAAGCACCTGGAACTCGGCTACGAGCAGGTGCAGTCGCTCTACTGGCCCTACGCGCCGCGCGGCACCGAGCGGCGCAAGCCCCGCTGGTCCTGAGCCTTCGGGGTTTGCCCGGCCGCGGCGTGGCATGTCACTTGCCGAACCCGGCGTAAGAAACCCTGGTCACAACACGACATGACCCCCGTGGCGGCTGCTGCGGGTGTCAAGTCGCAGGGTGCCGTGTCGGTGGTGTGCCACCTGCTTCTGCCTGTCAGGACAAGTCCTGTCAGTGACTGGCAGTGAGCTTGTGCCGGTGTGATGCCTCCGATGAACATGGCCTGTCGGCTTTTGCCACAGGCTCTCACGAGGAGACCGCATGCCTGCCCATCCCGCGCACGAGATCATCGAAGGCTTGAGCCGCCCCCAGGCCAGCATCTCGCCCAAGTACTTCTACGACGCCAAGGGCTCGCGCCTCTTCGAGCAGATCACGCGGCTGCCCGAGTACTACCCCACTCGCACCGAGCAGGCCATCGTGCGGCGCCACGCCGGCGAGATCGCCCGCCGCGTGGGCCAGGGCCGCATCGTCATCGAGCCGGGTGCCGGCAACTGCGAGAAGGCGCGCTTTCTGTGCCGGGCGATCGAGGCCTCGCGTTACGTGGCGGTCGACATCTCGGCCGACTTCCTCACCGAAGCCGCGCAGCGCCTGCGCGACGAGATGCCCCAGCTGCAGGTGCAGGCGGTGGGCGGCGACCTCACCCAGGCGATCGTGCTGCCCGACGACCTGCCACGGGCGCACCGCCTCGTGTACTACCCCGGCTCGTCGATCGGTAATTTCGACCGGCCTCAGGCCCTCGACGTGCTGGTGCGCATGCGCGGCCTCATCGAGCGCGACGGTGCACTGCTGATCGGCGTGGACCTGCGCAAGGACGTGGCGGTGCTCGAGCCGGCCTACGACGATGCCGCCGGCATCACCGCCGCCTTCAACCTGAACGCGCTCGACCATGTGAACCGCCTGCTGGGCAGCGACTTCCACCCCCACCAGTGGCGGCATCGCGCCTTCTTCAACCCCGAGGCCTCGCGCATCGAGATGCACCTGGAAGCGAAGACCGAGCTCGACGTGCACTGGCCCGGCGGCGGCCGGCATTTCGCGCCCGGCGAGCGCATCCACACCGAAAGCAGCTACAAGTACGACATCGAAGGTTTTGCCCACCTGCTGCATGCCGCCGGCTTCCACCACAGCGTGGCGTGGACCGACGAGCGGCGGTGGTTCGCGGTGGTGCTGGCCACGCCTTGACGACCCCATGAGCGAGCTCGATCCTGCCAACCTGGGCGCCGCCTACCGCGCGGTGCGCGCGCACACCGAGGCGCTGGCCGCGCCGCTCTCGGCAGAAGACGCGTGCGCGCAGTCCATGCCCGATGCGAGCCCTGCCAAGTGGCACCTGGCGCACACGACCTGGTTCTTCGAGACCTTTGTGCTCGAGCGCGTCGAGCCCGGCTTCACGCCGCATGCCGCGGCGTACCGCGTGCTCTTCAATTCGTACTACAACGCCGTGGGCGACAAGCACCCGCGGCCGCAGCGGGGCCTGCTCACGCGCCCGTCGCTCGACGAGGTCAAGGCCTACCGCGCAGCGGTCGACCGGCGCCTGCTTGCGCTGATGCCGCAACTGCCACAAGACGCGCTGCGGCTCGTCGAGCTCGGCCTGCACCATGAGCAGCAGCACCAGGAGCTCCTGCTCACCGACGTGCTGCACCTCTTCTCGTGCAACCCGCTCAAGCCGGCCTACCGTGCGGCCGAGACGGCGTCGAGCGCGCCAGCTTCGCCGCTGCAATGGCACGCGGTGGAAGAGGGCGTGGTGCACATCGGCCACGACGGCCAGGGCTTTGCGTTCGACAACGAATCGCCGCGTCACGCGGTCTTCCTGCAGCGCTACGAGATCGCTTCGCGACTTGTCACCAACGCCGAGTACGCCGGTTTCATCGAAGCCGATGGCTACCGCGAGCCCTCGTTGTGGTTGTCGGACGGCTGGGACTGGGTGAGGGCGCAGTCACGCGAGCACCCGCTGTACTGGCAACGCAAGGCCCACGATGGCTGGCAGTCGTTCGGCCTGTCGGGCTTGCAGGATTTGCAGGCGCATGAGCCGGCCCTGCACCTGAGCTACTACGAAGCCGATGCCTACGCGCGCTGGGCCGGCGCGCGCCTGCCCACCGAAGCCGAGTGGGAGCACGCTGCCATCACCTGCCCCGAGCTGCGCCAGCTCACGAGCCATGCGTGGCAATGGACGTCCAGCGCCTACCTGCCATACCCCGGCTTTCAAGCCAGCGCCGGTGCCGTCGGCGAGTACAACGGCAAGTTCATGGTCAACCAGATGGTGCTGCGCGGCGGCTCGCTCGCCACACCCCCCACGCACCTGCGCAGCACTTACCGCAACTTCTTCCCCACCCACGCCACCTGGCAATTCACGGGCATCCGCCTCGCCCGCTGACCCCGCGTTCCCGCGCGACCCACCAGCAATTGGTAGCGTTGTCATCGCTACACTGAGGTTCATGAGCGAGCCAGAGAGTCCGTCCCCATCGCCCAGGCGCCGCCGCGGCGCCGGCGCCATCACTCTCGGCGACGTGGCAAGGCTCGCAGGCGTCTCGCCCATCACCGCCTCCCGCGCCCTCAACACCCCCGAGCAAGTCGCCAGGGAAACGCTCGAACGCGTGCGCGACGCCGTTTCCCGCACCGGCTACGTGCCCAACCGCATGGCCGGTGGCCTCGCCTCGTCGCGCAGCCGCCTCGTTGCCGCCGTGGTGCCCACCATCGCCGGCCCGGTGTTCATGGAGATGGTGCAGTCGCTGACTCACGAGCTCGACGTCGCCGGCTACCAGCTCATGCTCGGCCAGAGCGGCTACACCGCCTCGCGTGAAGACGCGCTGCTCGACGCCATCATCGGCCGCCGCCCCGACGGCATCGTGCTCACCGGCATCATGCATTCGGCCGACGGCCGCAAGCGCCTGCTCGCGAGCGGCATCCCCGTCGTCGAAACCTGGGACCTCACGCCCACGCCGATCGACATGCTGGTCGGCTTCTCGCACACCGACGCGGCCGCGGCCGTCGTGCGTCACCTGCATGCCAAAGGCCGCCAGCGCCTCGCGCTGCTGAGTGGCGACGACGAACGCGCCGAGCGCCGCAACCGCGGCTTCATCGCCGAGGCCAAGGCGCTGGGCTTGACCGCCGAGATCCCCGTGCTGCGCGTGCCCGCGCCCACCACCCTGCGCAGCGGCCGTGACGGCCTGACGAAATTGCTGGCCGAGGCGCCCGACGTCGACGGCATCTTCTGCAGCTCCGACCTGCTCGCCCTGGGCGTGCTCACCGAAGCGGCGGCGCGCGGCCTCGCCGTGCCCGGGCGCCTGTCGGTCGTTGGCTTCGGCGACCTCGCGTTCGCCGGCGACACCCACCCCGCGCTCAGCACCGTGCGCATCGACGGCACCGGCATCGGCCGCCAGGCCGCGCGCTTCATCGTCGACCGTGCGGCTGGGCGCGCGGTGGACGACAAGGTGATCGACCTGGGCTTCCAGGTGATCGAGCGCGGCAGCAGCTGACCCCAAAGCGTCTGGCATCGGGTTAACCCTTGAATTTGCACCTTGGTGCTTCAAGACGGTAGCGCTACCATGGCGCCATGAAAGCGCTACCAGTCGTCGTTGGCGCTGCAAAGGAGACCTGTCGATGAAATCCTTCCTCGCCGCCCTGTGCCTCTCGTTCACCGCCCTGGCCGCTGCGCCGGCCCACGCCTGGCCCGAGAAGCCCATCACCCTGCTGGTGCCCTTCCCGCCGGGCGGCTCGACCGATTCGCTCGCGCGCGTGCTCGCGCCCAAGCTGCAGGAAAGGCTCGGCACCAGCGTGGTCGTCGACAACAAGCCGGGCGCCACCGGCACCATCGGCGCCGGCCAGGTGAAGCGCGCGCCGGCCGATGGCTACACCGTGCTCGTGTCCTCGCTCGGCCCCTTCGTCATCGCGCCGCACCTGATGAAGAACGTGCCCTACGACGCCGCCAAGGACTTCGACCTGCTCACCGTCGCGGTGCAGGCGCCCAACGTGCTGGTGGTGCCGGCCGCGTCGCCGCTCAAGAGCGTGGCCGAAGTCATCGCGGAGTTGAAGAAGACGCCGGGTCAGGTGAGCTTCGCGTCGTCGGGCAACGGCTCGTCGGACCACCTCACCGCCGAGCTCTTCTGGCTGCAGACGGGCACCTCCGGTTCGCACGTGCCCTACAAGGGCGGCGCGCCGGCGATCCAGGACCTGCTGGGCGCCCAGGTGCAGGCCTCGTTCCAGAACGTCAACGCGGTGCTGCAGCACATCCAGAGCGGCAAGCTGCGCGCGCTGGCCATCACCGGCGACAAGCGCTCCGCCGTGTTGCCCAACGTGCCCACGCTGGCCGAGAGCGGCGTGACCGGCGTCGACGTGTATTCGTGGCAGGGCATCGCCGCGCCGCGCGGCCTGCCGAGCGAGGTGAAGGCCAAGCTGCACGGCGCCATCGTGGCCGCGCTCGGCGACGCGCAGGTCAAGGCCGACTTCACCAGGATCGGCATCGAGGTGGTGGCCAACACGCCGGAGCAGTTCGCCGTCTTCCAGGTCGGTGAATCGGCCCGCTGGAAAAAGCTGATCGACACGCGCAAGATCACCGCCGACTGAGCCATGACAAACGACACTCCTCGTGTGGCGCAGATGCGCGTCATCCCCGTCGCCGGCCGCGACGGCATGCTGCTGAACCTGAGCGGTGCGCATGCGCCGTTCTTCACCCGCAACCTCGTCATCCTCACCGACAACGCCGGCCGCACCGGCGTGGGCGAAGTGCCGGGCGGCGAGAAGATCCGCCAGACGCTGGAAGACGCGAGCGCGCTCGTCGTCGGCCAACCGGTCGGCGACGTGCAGCGCGTGCTGCGCCTGGTGCGCGAGCGCTTCGCCGACCGCGATGCCGGCGGCCGCGGCCTGCAGACCTTCGACCTGCGCACCACCATCCATGTGGTGACCGCCATCGAGTCGGCGCTGCTCGACCTGCTGGGCCAGCACCTCGGCCTGCCGGTGGCGGCGCTGCTCGGCGAAGGCCAGCAGCGCGAGTCGGTGGAGATGCTGGGCTACCTCTTCTTTGTGGGTGACCGCACGAAGACCAACCTGCCGTACACCGCGCCGAGCGACGAGCCGGCCGACGCCGACGACTGGCAGCGCCTGCGCCACGAAGCGGCGATGTCGCCGGCGGCCATCGTGCGCCTGGCAGAGGCGGCCCGTGCGCGCTATGGCTTCAACGACTTCAAGCTCAAGGGCGGCGTGCTGGCGGGCGAAGCGGAGGTGGAGGCGGTGACGGCGCTGCACGAGCGCTTCCCCGACGCCCGTGTCACGCTCGACCCGAACGGCGGCTGGTGGTTGAAGGACGCGATCCGTTTGATGCGCGACATGCGCGGCGTCGTCGCCTACGCCGAAGACCCCTGCGGCGCGGAGGACGGTTTCTCCGGCCGCGAGGTGATGGCGGAGTTCCGCCGTGCGACCGGCCTGCCGACCGCGACCAACATGGTCGCGACCGACTGGCGACAGTTCACGCACGCGCTCAGCCTGCAGTCGGTCGACATCCCGCTCGCCGACCCGCACTTCTGGACCATGGCCGGCTCGGTGCGCGTGGCGCAGACCTGCCGCGACTGGGGCCTCACCTGGGGCTCGCACTCCAACAACCACTTCGACGTGTCGCTCGCGATGTTCACCCACGTCGGCGCCGCCGCCCCCGGCCGCGTGACCGCGATCGACACCCACTGGATCTGGCAGGACGGCCAGCGCCTCACCAAGGAGCCGCTGCAGATCGTGGGTGGCCATGTGCAGGTGCCGAAGAAGCCCGGCCTGGGCATCGAGCTCGACATGGTCGAGGTGGAAAAGGCCCACGCGCTCTACCGGCAGCACGGGCTCGGCGCGCGCGACGACGCCATCGCGATGCAGTTCCTCGTGCCCAACTGGAAGTTCGATCCGAAGCGACCCTGCCTCGTGAGGTGATCGGCCCCTTCGCGTGAGTGGCGCTCTAAACTGCGCCGCACATCGTCGAGGAGGTGTCGTGACGGAAACCTGGGACTTCTATCCGCTGCGGGTGGACAACAAGCCGGCGTCCACGTTCGTGGACCTCGGCATTGCCGAGTCGGCGCCACTGCCTCACCTGCCGCACATGGCCTATGTGCGACTCCACATGAACGACCCGCGGCCCGACGGCTTGTCGAGCCGGGAGGAGTTCGACGCGCTGGTGCGTGTGGAAGATGCGTTGCAGGAGGCGCTGTGCGGTGAAGGCGTGGGCTATGTCGGCCGGTGCACCACCAACGCCCGCCGCGATTTCTATTTCTACATCGGCAACCCGCAAGGCTGGGACGCCAAGGTGCAGCAGGCGATGGACGGCATCGACGACGAATACAAGTTCTCGTGCGGCACGCGGCCCGATGCCGACTGGTCGGTTTATTTCAACTTTCTCTCGCCGGGGGAGGAAGACCGCCAGTGCATGGAGAACCGCCAGGTCTGCGCCGCACTCGAGCGGCACGGCGACACTCTCACGATCGCGCGCGAGATCGACCACTGGGCCTACTTCTCGAACGCGGACACCATGCGCGCCTATGTGGCCGACGTGGCGGCCCAGGGCTTCCAGTTGCGCGAGGCGAGGGACGATGTCGAAGGCGAGCGCAGCCACTGCGCGCGCGTATGGCGCATCGACGTGCCGGCCTACGACCAGATCGACGAGGTGACGCTGACGCTCTTCGCCGCGGCGAGGCGGCACGATGGCGACTACGACGGCTGGGAGTGCCCCGTCGAGGCGGAAGAACAGGACAGGAGCGAAGCATGAGCCACCAGCAGATCCGTGAGGCCTTGGCCGGCGTCACCCGGCATTTCGAGCAGCACCCCGAGCTCGGGCCCACCACCGATTCGACCGCGGTGGCCACCTGGCAGGGCGGCCTGCGCTTCCAGACCGCAGGCCCCAACGGCGCCACGCTGGTGAGCGAGATGCCGAAAGCCGTGGGCGGTGGCGGCAGCGCGCCCACGCCGGGCTGGCTGCTGCGCGCCGCGCTCGCCAACTGCAACGCCTCGATGATCGCCCTGCGTGCGGCGCAGAGCGGCATCGCGCTCACGCGGCTCGACGTCAGCGTCGACAGCGATTCCAACGATCGCGGCATGCTGGGTCTTTCCCACGAGGTCCCCCCTGGGCCGCTGGCGGTGCGCGTGAAGGTGCGCCTGGCGGCCGACGGTGCGTCGGCGGCGCAGCTGCAAGAGCTGGTCACCTGGGCCGAGCGCCATTCACCGGTGGCCGATGCGCTGCAGCGCGCGGTGCCGGTGAGCACGTCGGTCGAGATCGGCTGAGGCGGCCCGCATGACCGAGATCGAAAGCTTCGGCGGCTGCCTGTGCGGCGCGGTGCGCTACCGCGTGACGGGCGTGCCCACCACCAGCAGCGTGTGCCACTGCCGCAGCTGCCGGCTCGCAAGCGGTGCCACGCCGGTGGCGTGGGTGGTCGTCCCCATCGAGCGCTACACGCTGCTGAGCGGCCGGCTCACCACCCACCGCTCCTCGCTGCCGGTGCAGCGCAGCTTCTGCGCGCATTGCGGCACGCCCATCGCGTACCAGCACGACGACGCGCTGCACGAGATCGAGCTGACGACCGCGACGCTCGACGAGCCCGAGCGCTTCCCGCCCACCTACGAGATCTGGCACCAGGACAAGCTCTCCTGGGCGGCCACCGATCCCCGGCTGCCCCACCACCACCGCGACCCGCCGTGAAGTTCGCGGCCTTCCTGCGCAACGTCAACCTCGGCCGCCCGGGCGCGCCCACCAAGACGCAGCTGGAGCAGGCGTTTGCCGAGGCGGGTGGCCTCGACGCGCAGAGCTTCCAGGTCAACGGCACGGCGGTGTTCAGCGCACGCTCGCCCGCCGGCGCCGAGCGTGTGCTGCGCAAGGCGCTAAAGCTGCTGCGCGAGGAGTGCGGTCTCGTGGAGCCCGGCTGCGTGCGTTCGCTCGACGAGCTGGCGCCGCTCGTCGGATCACGTGTGTTCAAGCCCTTCGACCCGGACGATGTCTACGAGTACGGCCTGTCGTTCGCGTGTGACCGAGACGTCGCGGCACCGGGCAAGCTGCCGCTCGACAACCCGCAAGGCAACGTGCGCCTGCTGGCGCTGAAGGACGGCAACGCCCTCAGCGTCTGCTGGAAGCGGGGCGCGAGCCCCGGCAGCCCGAACCTCTTTCTCGAACGCACGACCGGCGTGGCCTGGACCACGCGCGCGATCGGCACCGTGCGGCGCCTGCTGGCCAAGCACGCCGCGTGATCAGGTCACCGGCGCCGGGTTGAAGAGCACCAGCGCGTTGTGGAGCTTCCACTGCTCGGCCCAGGTTCTCTTGCGGCCGCTCGCCACGTCGAGCATCAGGCGGAAGAGCTCCCAGCCCACATCTTCGATCGTCGCCTCGCCATCGGCGATGCGGCCGGCGTTCACGTCCATCAAATCGTGCCAGCGACGCGCGAGCTCGCTGCGCGTGGCCACCTTGATCACCGGGCATTCGGCCAGGCCGTAGGGCGTGCCACGGCCGGTGGTGAAGACGTGCAGGTTCATGCCGGCGGCGAGCTGCAGCGTGCCGCAGATGAAATCGCTCGCCGGCGTGGCGGCGTAGACGAGGCCCTTCTGCTGCAGCTTCTCGCCGGGTGACAGCACGCCGCTGATTGGCGCGCTTCCGCTCTTGACGATGGAGCCCATCGCTTTCTCGACGATGTTGGACAGCCCCCCGGCCTTGTTGCCCGGCGTCGTGTTGGCGCTGCGGTCGACGCTGCCGCGCTTGAGGTACGCGTCGTACCAGGCCATCTCGCGGATCATCGCGTCGGCCACCTCGGGCGTGGTGGCGCGCGCGGTGAGCTGGGCGATGCCGTCGCGGACCTCGGTGTTCTCGCTGAACATGACAGTGGCGCCGGCACGCACCAAGAGGTCGGTGCAGAAGCCGACCGCAGGGTTGGCGGTGACGCCACTGAAGGCATCGCTGCCGCCGCATTGCACGCCGACCACGAGTTCGCTCGCCGGCACGGTCTCGCGCTGTCGCGCGTTGAGTTTCTGCAGGTGGCGCTCGGCGGTGGCCATGATGTCGTCGATCATCGACATGAAGCCGATGTGTGCTTCGTCCTGCAGGCACACCACGTCGAGCGGCTCCGGCTCCTGCCGTTCATCGACGATCGCGAAGGTGCCGGGCGGCAAGAGCCGTTCGGGCTGGAGCTTCTCGCAACCGAGGCTCACCACCATCACCTCGCCGCCGAAGTTCGGGTTGCGGCTGATGTTGCGCAGCGTGCGGATGGGGATCACCGCATCGGGCGCGTCGATCGCCACCCCGCAGCCGTAGCTGTGCTCCAGGCCCACCACGTCGTCGACGTTCGGGTACTTGGGCAGCAGCTCGGCCTTGATGCGCTTGACCGCGAAGTCGAGCACGCCGGCCACGCACTGCACGGTGGTGGTGATGGCGAGGATGTTGCGCGTGCCCACCGAACCGTCGGCGTTGCGGTAGCCCTCGAAGGTGTAGCCGGTGAGCGGCCCGGCCGGGGCCGGCTTCACGGTGGCCTTCGGCAGGCCGTCGAGCGAGCGCGCCTCGGGCATCTGCAGCAGGCGCTCGTGCACCCAGCTGCCGGCGGGAATGTCTTTCGCGGCGCGGCCGATGGGCACGTCGTAGCGGCGCACCTCGTCGCCGGCCTTGAGGTCGACGAGCGCGACCTTGTGGCCTTGCGGCACCTTGTCGACGAGCGTGAGGCCCGAGGGCAGCACGGTGCCCGCGGGCAGGCCGCCGTCGTTGGCAACGATGGCCACGTTGTCGTGGCCGTGCATGGTGATGAGGAGCGGGGGTCTCATGGTCACTCCAGTTTCACCTTGCCTTCCTTGCCGACGCGGGTCCACTTGGCGATCTCGGCCTTGCCGAAGGCGGTGAACTGCTCGGGTGTGTTGGCGGTGTGCGCCAGGCCCAGGCCGTCGAGGCGCGCCTTCACGTCGGGCATGGCGAGGATCTTCGCGATCTCAGCGTTGAGCCTGTTGACGATGGCCGGCGGTGTGGCGGCCGGTGCGTAGAAGGCCTGCCAGCTCGCCACGTCGAAGCCGGCCACGCCGGCCTCCTGCAGCGAAGGCACGTCGGGCAGGGCGGCGCTGCGTTGGGCCGAGGTCACGGCCAGCGCGCGCACCTTGCCCGACTGGATGTGCGGCACGGCTACCGTCACCGTCTCGAAGCTCATCGGCACCTGGCCGCCGATCACGTCCTGGATGGCCGGGGCGCTGCCCTTGTAGGGCACGTGCGTGATGTCGGCGCCGGTGAGCAGCTTGAACATCTCGCCCGACAGGTGCTGCGAGCTGCCCTGGCCGGCCGACGCGAAGCTGATGCTGCCCGGCGACTTCTTCGCCGCGGCGATCAGTTCGGGCACGGTCTTGTAGGGCTGGGCGGCGCCGACCAGCAGCACGTTGGAGATGCTGCCGAGCAGGATCACGTGCGCAAAGTCGTTCACCGCGTTGTAGGGCATCTTGGGCTGCAGCGCCGGGTTGATGGCGTGGCTGGCGATGGTGCCGAGCAGCAGCGTGTAGCCATCGCCCGGCGACTTGGCCACCGCGTCGGCCCCGATCACGCCGCCGGCACCGGCCTTGTTCTCCACCAGCACCGTCTGCTTGAGCGCGACCTGCAGCTTCTCGCCGATCAGGCGCGCCAGCACGTCGCTCGTGCCGCCCGCCGCGAAGGGCACGACGATGCGGATGGGCTTGCTGGGCCACGCGTCTTGCGCGAAGGCGAGCGGCGTGTGGCTGAGCGCGAGGGCGGTGAGCAGCAGGTGGCGGCGGTGCATGGATGTCTCCTTGTGAATGAAGCCGCCGCCCACCTGGCGTGAGCGGCGGCCGGTGCGATCACCAGGCCATGCGGATGCCGGCCTGGAAGACGCGGTTCTCGGCGATGTAGTCCTTCAGGTCACCCGTGGAGAACGATACGCCGGAGTAGAGGAACGTGCTCTTCGACAGGGTGTACCAGCCCATCAGTGCGGCCTTGCCCAGCGTGGCGTCGGCGCCGGCGGCGTTTTCGTACTTCACGCTGGAGTAGTTGGCGCCGAAGGTGAAGCGGTCCACCGGCACCTGCACGCCGATGCTGTAGCCGTTGATCTCGTCGGCGGTGAAGGCCGGGCCGCTGTAGGTCACGAGCAGGTTGTTGCCGGTGAAGGCGCCGTTGCCTGAGCCGAGGGCGAGGTCCTGGTTGAGCTGGATGCCACCGAGCAGCTTCACCGGGCCGAAGTTGTAGTTGGCGCCGAAGGTGAAGGACTTGTTGACGTCGGCCCCCGTCGTGCGCGACTCGTTCCACTCGTACGAGGCCGCGATGTTGAACGGGCCGCTGCCGAAGCCGAGCTTCACGCCGTGGAAGCGGTCGGCCGTGCCTTCGCCCGGGGCCACCTGCAGTGTGCCGACGAAGCCGCCGAGGTTGCGCGTGGCGAGTTGCACCACGTTGTTGGCGCGCGGCGCGTTCAGCCAGAAGGGCAGGTTGCGGCCGGCGTTGGTGCTGGCGGTGCCCTGGTTGGCCACCGAGGCGTTGCCGTAGGGGTTGGTGAGGCCCATCACCGAGTCGGAGAGGATGTACTGGCGGCCCAGGCGCAGCTCGCCGAGCGAGGCCTGCGACAGGCCGACGAACACCTGCCGGCCGAAGGCGAGGCCGCCCTGGCCGAGCGCGCCGGTGTCGGCGCTCAAGCCGCTTTCCAGCACCGCGTTGGCCTTGAGACCACCGCCCAGGTCTTCGCTCACGCGCACGCCCCAGCGCGAGCCGTTGAGTCCGTTGACGACGCCGTCGTTCAGCTTCCACACGTTGCCGGCGCCCGAGGCGCTGCCGGCCTTGTAGTGATCGACGGCGAGGTCGACCAGGCCATAGAGCACGACGCTCGATTGCGCCTGCGCGGCGCCGGTGGCAAGCCATGCGACGGCCGCAAGCAGGCCGATCTTGAAGGTGGGTGCGTTCATCAGGGATCTCCTCGACAGGGGTGTTGTCAGCGGCCCGTTGGAATGTGTGGGCACAGGTCTGCCCAGCCCGGTCGCTGGAGCCATCGCGACCGGGTGCTGCAAGAAAACGAGGGAGGGCGCGGCGCTCAGCCGTGCCGGTTGAGCGCGCGCGCAGCCTGCGGCGCGAGTCGGGTGCGGCGGTGGTGCTTCACGGCCGTGAGCTCAGGCGAGCGAGAGGGCTTCGACCCAGTTGGGGTTGCGGCCCGCGGCGTGCTCGGCGGTGAGCGTGAGCGCGCCGGTCTCGCCGTCGATGCGGTAGACGCTGAGCCGGTGCGATGACTGGCCCGCGGCGACGAGAAAGCGGCCCGAGGGCGTGATGGCAAAACCGCGCGGCTGGGCCTGGGTGGGGGTGTGGCCGCGCGGCGTGAGGGCGCCGCTCGTGGCGTCGACCGCAAAGGTGGCGAGCGTGGAAGAGCGGCGCTCGCTGGTGTAGAGAAAGCGCCCTTCGGGCGTGAAGCGCAGCTCCGAGGCCCAGGGCTCGCCGCTGAAACCGGGCGGCAGCGTGCCGAGCGTCTGCTTCGGCGTGAGCGTGCCGCGCGTGCGGTCGAGGGCCAGCACGTCGAGGCTGGCGTCGAGCTCGTTGAGCAGCACGGCGAACGCCCCGGTCGGATGGAAGGCGAGGTGGCGCGGGCCCGCCTCGGCGCGCATCGCGAGCAGGTAAGGCTCGCTGGGCGAGAGCGCGCCGGTGTCGGCATCGAAGCGGAACTGCAGCACGTGACCCCCGCCGAGCGAGGTGGCGAGCACATGCCGGTTGCCGGGCAGTGCGCGGATGCAGTGCGCCTTCGGTGCGGTCGGGATCTGCTGGGTCGAGGGGCGCGGCTTGCCATCGGCGCCGATCGGGTTCACGGCGACGATGTTGCCGCCGTACGAGGCGCTGAAGAGCCAGCGGCCGGTCTCGTCGGTGGAGAGGTAGGCCATGCTGTCGGGCAGCGGGGCTTCGCCGATCTTGGTGAGAAGGCCGCTCTCGCGGTCGATGCCGAAGGCGACGACCGCGATCGGCTCGCTGCGGCGTGCGGCGTAGAGGAAGCGCTGGTCGGGGCTGATGGCCAGCGGCATCACCGTGCCGCCGACGTCGGCCGCCCGCAGCGTGGCGAGCGTGCCGGTCGATTCGTCCAGCGACAACACCGAGATGTCGCCGCTGTCTGCATTGCTGACGTAGATCACCGTGCCCATGCCGCGCTCACTTCAGGATCAGATTGGGCAGCCACATCGCGAAGCCCGGCACGTAGGTCACGAGCATCAGCGCAAAGATGAGGGCGCCGTAGAAGGGCCAGATGGTCTTCATCACCGTGCCCACCGACACCTCGCCGATGGTGCAGCCGACGAACTGCGTCGTGCCGACCGGCGGTGTGTTCAAGCCGAGCGCGCAGTTGATCAGCATCACGATGCCGAACTGCTCGGTCGTCATGCCGTACTGCTGGCAGATGGGCAGGAAGATCGGCGTGCAGATCAGGATGGTCGCCGCCATGTCGAGGAAGGTGCCCAGCACGAAGAGGATGATGTTCACCCACAGGAAGATGACCCAGGGCGAGCTCGTCATCGAGGCGAGTGCCTTGCCCGTCAGCTCGGCCACGCCGTACAGGCCGATGAGGTAGCCGAACATCGAGCTGATGCCGATCAGCAGCAGCACGGTGCCGGTGGTCTTCACCGCCTTGGCCGCTGCCTTCAGGAACTGCTCGCGCGTCAGGCGCTTGTAGACGATGGCCGCGAGGAAGAGCGCCCACACCACCGCGACCGAGGCCGACTCGGTGGCGGTGAACGCGCCGGAGAGGATGCCGGCGATGATGATCACCACCACCAAGAGGCCCGGCAGCGAGAGCGCGAACGACTGCCACACGATGGCCCAGCCCGGGAAGGTGCCCGCCGGGTAGCCGCGCTTGACGGCCACGAAGTACGCCGCGGCCAGGTTGCACACCGTGAGGATGATCGCCGGCACGATGCCCGCGAGGATCAGCGCTGCGATGCTCACCTTGCCGCTGGCCGCGAGCGTGAAGATGATGAGGTTGTGCGAGGTGGGCATCAGCGCGCCCACGAGCGACGCATGCGTGGTCACGTTGACCGCGTAGTCGGCGTCGTAGCCTTCCTTCTTCATCTGCGGGATCAGCACCGCGCCCATGGCCGACACGTCGGCCACCGGCGAGCCCGACACGCCGCCGAAGAGCGTGCAGGCCAGCACGTTGCTCATGCCCAGGCCGCCGCGCACATGGCCGGCCACCGCTTTCGCGAAGTCGATGATCCTGTCGGCGATGCCGCCGTACATCATGATTTCGCCGGCAAAGATGAAGAACGGGATCGCGAGGAACGAGAACGGGTTCATCCCCGAGATCATTTGCTGGAAGCCCACCGCGAGCGGCAGGCCTTCGTACAGGATGGTCGCGAGCGACGAGAGCCCGATGGAAAACGCCACCGGCACCCCCATCAGGAGCAGCACCAGGAAGGTGACGCAGAGGATGGTCAGTGCCATGACGGGACCACCTCTTCACCACGGATCAGCGCAATGATGTGCTCGACCGAGAACATCGCCACCAGCACGCCGGCCACCGCGGGCGGTGCGTACTTAAAGGCCTCCGACACACCCAGCGTCGGGATCTTGTAGCCCGCGACGCTCTCGGCGAGCAGCCCGCAGTTCCACGCCATCAGCAGGCCGAAGACCAGCACCAGGGCGTGGATCACCACTTCCATCTTGAGCCGCAGCCCCTCGGGCGCCAGCGCGAGAAAACTCTCCAGCCCGATGTGCCCCGCATCGCGAACGCCCACCGCCATGCCGAGCATGGTGACGTAGAGCACCAGCAGCACGGCCGAGCTTTCGGCCCAGGTGGGGGTGTCGTTGAACACATAGCGGCCGATCACCTGGTAGAGCACGGCGATGATCAGCAGCACGAGGCCGGCCACGCCCAGGCGCAGGCACAGCCGCGCGATGGCGGCGCACAGTCGGGTGTACATGGAGTGAGGCTTCTCTCTTCGTCGTCGCGGTCAGCCGATCACTTCACTTCGCCGATGCGCTTGACCAGGGCCTGCAGCTTGGGGTCGGTCAGGAACTTGTCGTACACCGGCTTCATCGCCGACTGGAACGAGGCCTTGTCCACTTCCACGATCTCGGCGCCGCCGGCCTTCACGGTGGCGAGCGACTTGGCTTCGCGCTCGTCCCACAGCTTGCGCATGTAGGCCACCGACTCCTTGGCGGCGTCGCGGATGATCTTCTGTTCGGCAGCCGGCAGGGTGTCCCACACACGCTTGGAGAAGAGCAGGATTTCCGGCGCCATCGAGTGGTCGGTCTTGTTGTAGTACTTCGCCACTTCGAAGTGGCGGCTGCTTTCGTAGCTGGGGTAGTTGTTCTCGGCGGCGTCGACCAGGCCGGTCTTCAGCGCGGTGTAGACCTCGCCGAACGGCATGGGCGTGGCGTTGGCGCCCATCGCGCTCATCAGCGCCACCCACAGGTCGCTCTGCTGCACGCGGATCTTCATGCCCTTGGTGTCGGCGATGCTCTTGACCGGCTTCTTCACCGAGTAGATCGACCGCGAGCCCGAGTCGTAGAAGGCGAGGCCGATGAAGCCCTGCGCTTCGCAGTCCTTCAGGATCTCCTGGCCGATCTCGCCGTCGAGCACCTTGCGCATGTGCTCGGTCGAGCGGAAGAGGAAGGGCATGGTGGGCACCATGGTGGCCGGGCAGATGTTGTTCATCGGCGCCACGTTCACGCGCGTCATCGCGAGTGCGCCGAGCTTGGTCTGCTCGATGGTGTCTTTCTCGGCGCCGAGGGCCGACTTGGCGAACACCTTCACGCTGTGCTTGCCGTTGGTGGCCTTGGAGATCAGCTCACCCATGTGGCGCACGGCCAGCACGGTGGGGTAGTCCTCGGGGTGGATGTCGGAGGAGCGGAATTCGGCGGCGTGGGCCGCGCCGAGGGCGAGCAGGGCGGCCAGTGCGATCAGTTTTTTCATCTCATGTCTCCTGGTGGAAGTTGTGTGCGAGGGTTTATTCGAAGGGGCCGGTGCGCGTGAAGGCGCCGCCCTGGTAGATGACCGCGGGGTCGTTCAGGTCCAGCGTCGGGTGGCGGGCTTCGACAGCTGCGCGGAATTGCTCCGCGCTGTCTTGCGGGCGGTAGCCGATGTGGCGGGCCAGCGTGTTGTCCCACCAGGTTGTGGCGTTGTCGCTCATGCCGTAGACGATCGAGTGGCCCACCACCGGCGCGGTGAGGCTCGCCACCACCAGACGCTCGAGGTCGTCGTAGCTCATCCAGGTGGCGAGCATGCGGCGGTCCTTAGGCTCGGGGAAGGAGGAGCCGATGCGCAGGCAGACGGTCTCGATGCCGAAGCGGTCCCAGTAGTAGCGCGAGAGGTTCTCGCCGTAGGCCTTGGAGATGCCGTAGTGGCCGTCGGGGCGCAGCGGGGCGTTGGCGTCGATCACCTCGTCCTGGCGGTAGAAGCCGGTCACGTGGTTGCTGCTTGCGAAGACGATGCGCTTCACCCCCTGCTTGCGGGCGGCTTCGTAGAGGTTGTACGTGCCGACGATGTTGGCCTGCAGGATCAGCTCATAGGGCTGCTCGGTCGACACGCCTCCCAGGTGCACCACCGCGTCTACACCCTCCAGCAGGGAGAGCATGGCCTCGCGGTCTTCGAGCTTGGCAGGGCGCAGCTCCTCGCCGGCCGCCGCGGTGCCGAGGTCGGCGATGTCGGACAGGCGCAGCGTGTCGCAATAGGCATTCAATCTGCCGCGCAGTTGGCGGCCCAGGCCGCCGGCCGCACCGGTCATCAACAAACGGGAAAAGCGCAAAGGCGTGGCAGCAGGCATGGCAAATCGGCGGGCGTCAGAAGTTGTCGGGGGCAACGGAACAGCGGTCAGCAGGCCGCCAGACACGCCGCCGGCCGTGTTGTAGGTTGTCGTACAACAGCGCGATCGTCCGTGAAGGGATGCGCTGCTCATAGCGGGCTTACCCTGATTCTTCGGGATGTCCTGGTGCAGGAAGGGGTCACCTCTTGGCGCGAAGTCGTGATGAAACGCACACTCCGCCGCTCAGTCATACGATGACTGACAACAGAAGTTCAACCGACAGAGGAGACAACCCATGCAACGAAGAATGTTCGTGATGTCCAGCCTGGCGCCGGTGGCGCTGACCGCCTGCGGCGGAGGCGAGGACGCGACCGAGACGGCCACCTCGGCCGATGCCGAACGCGCCACCGCGCTGCAGGCGACCACAACCCCTACGCCGCCGGCGACTGGCACCCGTGCCGCGGCACTCGATGCGCTGAAACGCGCCGCGAAGTTCATGAACGAGACGGTGTCGTACCGCGGCGGCTACGTGTGGCAGTACCTGCCCGACTTCTCCACCGTGTGGGGCGAGATGGAGGCCAAGCGCACGATGTGCTGGATCCAGCCGCCCGGCACGCCGACCGCGGGCCATGCCTTCCTCGACGCCTACCACGCAACCGGCGCGGAGTATTTCTACGAGGCGGCCCACCGCACCGCGCGCGCACTGGTCGAAGCGCAACACCCGGCCGGCGGCTGGAACTACATCTACGACTTTGCCGGCGAACGGTCGCTGCGCCAGTGGTACACGACCATCGGCGCCAACGGCTGGCGGCTCGAGGAGTTCCAGCACTACTACGGCAACGCGACCTTCGACGATGCGGGCACGGCGGTCTCGTCGCAGTTCCTGTTGCGCATGTACCTCGAGAAGCGCGACCCGCGTTTCCTCGTGCCGGTGCTGAAGGCGATCGGCTTCGTGCTCGCAGCGCAGTTCAAGGGCGGCATGGCCGATGGCGGCTGGCCGCAGCGCTGGCCGGTCAACCCGAACGCGATCTCGTCGATGCCGCGCCCGAACCCGTCGCAATTGCCCGAAGGCTCGTGGGCCGGCATGGAAGACGGCGACTACACGACGATGGTCACCTTCAACGACGACGTGGCCGGCGAGAACATCAAGTTCCTGCTGATGTGCGTGGTGAGCCTGGGCGCGACGCAGCTCGTGCCCTACATCCACCGCGCGATGGAATGCCTGCGCCGCCTGCAGCAGCCCGGCCCGCAGGCCGGCTGGGGCCTGCAGCACCTCGCAACCGACAGAGGCGGCCGGCCCGCGGGCGCGCCCGCCGGGGCGCGCAGCTACGAGCCGCGCGGCCTGGCCACGCACACCACGCAGACCAACGTTCAGCAGCTCTTCAACTACTTCCGCCTCACCGGCGACCGCAAGTACCTCGCGCGCGTGCCCGAGGCGCTCGACTGGCTGGAGACCTGCAAGCTCACGCCGCAGCAGATCGCCGACAACCCCTTGCTCGCCGGCCGCACACACCCGACCTACATCGAGCTCGGCACCAACGTCGGCCGCTTCGTGCACCGCTACGGCTCCAACATCTGGAATGGCGCCTACTACTTCAACCACGACCACCGCAACACGCTCAGCCACTACTCGGCCGGCCGCAACATCAACATCACCGGCATGCGCAACACCTATGCGCAACTGATGGCGATGACCGACGCGCAGGTCGCCGACCTCGTGGCCCGCTCGCCGCTCAACGCAAAGAAGCCGCGCGCGTTGCCGACCTACTTCTCGATACGCGAGGTCGATTTCGCCGACCTCTACGAAGGCGCGGTGATGACCACGCCGACGGTGACGGAGGCGCAGGCCCAGGCGGTGGTCGACGACCTCGGCAGCAAGAACCACTGGCTCACGCGCCTGCCGCAGGTCACCAACGCCTACAAGGGCAACGGCCCCGCGACGCCGCACCTCGGCAACGAGTACATGAGCAAGCACGTGGGCGACGTGTACGACACCTCGCCCTACGACGCGGCCGACCCGCCGCGCATCGATCCCTACGTGGTGAAGGAGCAGCCGCTGGGCATCTCCACGGCCAACTGGGTGTCGAACATGGGGCGGCTGATCGCGTTCGTGTCGCCGGTGACGGCGCCCACGACCTGATGGCGCTCTGAGGGTCGGGCCCGGCACCACCGCGTGCCGGGCCTTGCTACATTCGCGTTGTCATACAACCGCTTTACCTGCCTCCATGAACCTGCCCGCCGCGGCCAGCAAGCGATCCAAACCCCGCAACCTGGCGCTGGACCTCGTCGATGCCCTGACCGAGCAGGTGCGCGCCGGCTCGCTCGAGATCGGCGCCAAGCTGCCGACCGAGGCGGCCATCATGGAAACCTTCGGCGTCAGCCGCACCGTGGTGCGCGAGGCCTTGTCGAAGCTGCAGGCCTCGGGCGTGGTGCAGACGCGCCACGGCATCGGCACCTTCGTGGTCGGCCTGGGCGACCCGGGCGCGTTTCGCGTCGGGCCCGAGCAACTGGCGACGCTGCGCGACGTGATCTCCGTGCTCGAGCTGCGCATCGGCGTGGAAACCGAAGCGGCCGCCTTGGCCGCGCAGCGCCGCACCGAGGCCAACCTCGCGGTGATGCGACAGGCACTCGACGAGTTCGGCGCTGCGGTCGAAGCCGGCCGCGATGCCGTCGCCGCCGACTTCGCCTTTCACGCGGAGCTGGCGCGCGCGACCCAGAACCCGCGCTACGCCGACCTGATCGGCGCGCTCGGCATCACCGCGATCCCGCGCGTGCGCCTGCAGCCCGAACGTTCGGAAGACGCCGAGCGTCTCGACTACCTGCGCCGTGTGCACCGCGAGCACGAGAGCATCTTCGAAGCCATCGCCACGCAGGACGCCGAAGCCGCCCGCGCGGCGATGCGCACCCACCTGACCAACAGCCGCGAGCGCCGCCGCCGTGCGGCCGCGATGGCCAGCAACGGCTGAACACCGCCCCATCGCCGAGGGGTGCGCAGGGGCTTGTGGGCACTACGGATTGCACCGTTTCATCGTGAGTTGTACGATGACATACAACAGCGCTGTCTGCTGCCCATAAAGAGGAGACTTTCATGCTCAAGCCCTTGCTCGCCGCTGCCCTGCTCGCGGCCTCGTCCGCTGGTGCACTCGCCCAGGCCTGGCCCGACAAGCCGCTGCGCATCGTGGTGCCGTACCCGCCGGGTGGCTCGTCCGACATCATTGCCCGCGCCATCAGCCAGCCACTGTCGGATGCGCTGAAGCAGACCGTCGTCGTCGAAAACAAGCCGGGCGCCAACGGCAACACCGGCACCGATTTCGTCGCCAGGAGCACCGACGGCCACACGCTGCTGCTGTGCGACGTCGGCGCGCTGGCGATCTCGCCCTCGGTCTACCTCAAGCTGCCGTTCGACCCGTCGAAGGACTTGAAGGGCGTGAGCATGCTCGCGTACTCGCCGCACCTGCTGGTGGTGCACCCGTCGGTGAAGGCGAGCAACCTCAAGGAGCTCGTCGCTTTGTCGCAGAAAGAGAAGATCGACTTCGCCGTCACCGCGATGGGCAGCGCGCCGCACCTCGCCGGCGTGGCCGTGGAGAAGGCGACCCAGGCCAAGTGGGAGTACATCCCGTACAAGGGCGGCTCGCAGGCGGTGGCCGACACGGTCGCGGGCCAGACGCATGTGGTGATGAACGGCATGCTGGCCACGCTGCCCTTCGTGCAGTCGGGCAAGCTGAAGGTGCTGGGTGTTTCGAAGAAGACCCGCGTGCCGCTGCTGCCCGAGGTGCCGACGATCGCCGAGCAGGGCATCGCCGGCTTCGAGTCGGGCACCTGGCAGGGCGTGCTGATGCCGGCGAACACACCGCCGGCAGTGGTATCGCGCGTGGCCACCGAGTTGGCGCGCATCATCCAGTCGCCCGAGATCCAGAAGCGCCTCGCCTCGCAAGGCGCAGAAGTTGCGGTGATCGCGCCGGCCGACTTCGGACCCTTCTTCGAGCGCGAGCGCGCCAAGTGGGCCAAGGTGGTGGCCGAGGGCAAGGTCACGATCGACTGATCACCACGACATACACCGACGAGACAACACGAGGACACCCATGAGAGAGAACCGCCTGCGCACGATGTGGAAGGCCGGTGAAGCGGCCGTCAACGGCTGGCTTGCCATCCCCAACAGCTTCTCGGCCGAGACCATGGCCCACCAGGGCTGGGACACGCTCACCATCGACCTGCAGCACGGCGTGGTCGACTACCAGGCGATGGTCGGCATGCTGCAAGCCATCTCGACCACGCCCACGGTGCCGGTGGTGCGCGTGCCCTGGCTCGAGCCGGGCATCCTGATGAAGACGCTCGACGCCGGCGCCTACGGTGTGATCTGCCCGATGGTCAGCACACGCGAAGACGCGCAGAAGCTCGTGGCCTACACCAGCTACGCGCCCAAGGGCACGCGCAGCTTCGGCCCGGTCCGCGCGCTGCTGTATGGCGGCGCCGACTACCCGCAGTACGCCAACGACACCATCGTGCGCTTCGCGATGATCGAGACCGCGCAGGCGCTCGACAACCTCGACGACATCCTGAGCGTGGAAGGCCTGGACGCGATCTACATCGGCCCTTCCGACCTGTCGCTCGCGCTCGGCTGCAAGCCGGCTTTCGACGAGGTGGACCCGAAGGCCGCGCAGGCCATCGACCACATCCTCGCGCGCGCCAAGGCGCACGGCGTGGTCGCGGGCATCCACAACGGCGCGCCTGAGGCGGCGCTGGCGCGCATCGCCAAGGGCTTCCAGTTCGTGACCGTCGGCTCCGACGCGCGCCTGATGGCCGCGGGTGCGCAAGCGGTGGTCAGCAAGATGAAGGCTGGCCGCACCGCAAGCGACGCGGGCTCCGGTTCCTACTGATTTCGATAGAGGACATCACCATGAAGGTTGGATTCATCGGGCTGGGCATCATGGGTGCGCCCATGTGCGGCCATCTCATCGCCGCGGGCCACGAGCTCTTCGTGCACACGCGCAGCAAGCCGCCGGCCGAGATCGCCGCAAAGGCGATCACCTGCCCCGATGCGGCGACGGTCGCGCAATCGGTGGACGTGGTGATCCTCATGCTGCCCGACACGCCCGACGTGGCGAAGGTGCTCTTCGGCGAAAGGGGCGTGGCCGCAGGTCTGAGCCAAGGCAAGGTCGTCGTCGACATGAGCTCCATCTCGCCGATGGAGACCAAGGAGTTCGCGAAGAAGATCGAAGCGCTCGGCTGCGACTATGTCGATGCGCCGGTGTCGGGTGGCGAAGTCGGCGCGAAGGCCGCCTCGCTCACCATCATGTGCGGTGGCAAGGAGTCGGCCTTCGAACGCGTGAAGCCGCTCTTCGAGAAGATGGGCAAGAACATCACGCTCGTGGGCGGCGTGGGCGACGGACAGACCACCAAGGTCGCCAACCAGATCATCGTGGCGCTCAACATCGCGGCGGTCGGCGAAGCGCTCGTCTTCGCCAGCAAGGCGGGTGCTGACCCGGCCAAGGTGCGCCAGGCCTTGATGGGCGGCTTTGCGGCGAGCCGCATCCTCGAAGTGCATGGGGAGCGCATGATCAAGCGCACCTTCAACCCGGGCTTTCGCATCGGGCTGCACCAGAAGGACCTGAGCCTCGCGCTCGCGGGCGCGCGCACGCTGGGCGTGGCCTTGCCGCAGACGGCGGGGGCCGCGCAGCTGATGCAGGCCGTGGCCGCGAACGGCGGCGCCGAGCTCGACCATTCGGCCCTGGTGAAGGCGCTCGAACTGATGGCCGGGCATGTGGTGACCCCCGACGCGTGACGCGCCGTGGGCGAGCAGAATCGCGGCATGAGCCTCGACCCTCGCGCCTTTCTCCGTTCCCTCTTCGATGCGGCGATTGCCGCAGCGCAGCCGGAGCGTGTGATCGCGCCGCATCTGCCGCCGCCGCCCAAAGGCCGCACGGTGGTGATCGGCGCGGGCAAGGCAGGTGGGGCGATGGCGGCGGCGGTCGATGCGCTGTGGCCGGTCGACAAACCCTTGTCGGGCCTGGTCGTCACACGCTATGACCATGTGCCGCCGGCCTACAAGAAGCAACCGGGCCGCATCGAAGTCGTCGAAGCGTCGCACCCGGTGCCCGACGAAGCGGGTGCGCAAGCCGCGCGCCGCATCGCCGCGCTGGCGCAGGGCCTCACCGCCGACGACCTGGTGCTGTGCCTCATCTCCGGCGGGGGCTCCGCGCTGCTGAGCATGCCGGCCGAAGGCCTCACGCTCCCCGACAAGCAACGCATCAACCAGGCCTTGCTCAAGAGCGGCGCCAGCATCAGCGAGATGAACTGCGTGCGCAAACACCTCTCGGCCATCAAGGGTGGCCGGCTCGCGGCGATGTGCGCGCCGGCGCCGGTGGTGAGCCTGCTCATCTCCGACGTGCCGGGCGACGACCCGAGCGTGATCGCGAGCGGCCCGACGGTCGCCGACCCGAGCACTTGCCGCGAAGCGCTCGGCATCCTGCAGCGCTACGGCATCGACGTGCCGCCGCTCGCGGCCCAAGGCCTGCGCACGGGGGCGTTCGAGACGCCGAAGCCGGGCGACGAGCGGCTCGCGCGCAACACACTCGCGATGATCGCCACGCCGCAGGCGAGCCTGCAGGCAGCGGCGCAGGCTGCACGTGCGGCCGGCATCACCGCGCATGTGCTGAGCGACGAGATCGAAGGCGAGTCGCGTGAAGTCGGCAAGGTGCATGCGGCGCTTGCACGTGCCGTCGCGCGACGTGGCGAGCCGTTCACCAGGCCTTGCGTCATCTTGAGCGGAGGTGAGACCACCGTCACCGTCGGCAAGGACGCTCGCGGCCGAGGTGGGCGCGCCAGCGAGTTCCTGCTCGCCTGCGCCGTGACCCTGCAAGGCGAACCCGGTGTGTGGGTGCTCGCGGGCGACACCGATGGCATCGACGGCATCGAGACCAACGCGGGTGCGATCGTCACGCCCGACACGCTGGCGCGTGCCATGGCACTCGGCCGCAAGCCCGACGAGTACCTCGCCTCGCACGATGCGTGGAGCTTCTTCGCGGCGCTCGACGACCTGGTGGTGACGGGCCCCACCTACACCAACGTCAACGACTTCCGCGCCTTGCTGATCCTGTAGGCGCTCGTTGCAGTGCGGCAGGGCAATCGGTGTGCGCGCACACGCGTGCTCAGCAACACATCTTCACCAAATGACCCGCCGCATGGCTGGGCATTTGATGGGATCGATGAGGCCTGACGTGTTTGTCTCTCTACACTACGCCGCGCAGGGAGGTTCACTGAAGAAGCATTTTTTGGAACCTCATGAAGACCAGAGACGTCGTTATCTTTTCGGGAAAGCGCTTCAAAGTCCCCCAGGGCATCCAGCGCATCGATCACCGTGCCACGCACGGTTGGCAACTCCGCTACGGCGGCACCAAGCTTTTTTCTGACGGCAGCACCGATGGCAGCGGCGCTGCGGCATCGCTGAAGGCCGCCACCGAAGAGCTGCTCAAGCGCATCGCCAAGCTGCCGGCACCGTCGCGGCTGCAACGCAAGCCGAGCGAGAACAAGACCACCGACCTGCCCGTGGGCATCTCGGGCCCCATCGTGCGGCAACGCCCGGGTGCCAAGGTGCGCGAGTGCAACCTGTCGGTGTCGCTCCCGCGTTATGGCGCGGTGCCGCGTCGCAGCACGATCTACATCGGCAACGAAAACACCTACACGGTGCAACGTTTCGAGGATGCGCTGGCGCGTGCCATCAAGTTGCGCGAGGACGCCGAGGCCAACTACCGGCGTGATGCCACGCGAGCGAAGCGTGCCGAGGCGCAGCGCCTGGCGGAGAAGCAGCGCTCACGCCGCTCGGCCTGAGGCGAGGCGGACGAGAACTCGCTCAGCCCGGCCCGGGCTGTTGCGAGTCCTCGAACGAGGCACGATAACCACCCAGGGGCGCGTGGTCGCTCAGGCGTGCCTTCATCGAGTCGATCCAGTCGGGTGGTGTCTGCGGCTCGTCGCGCGCGGCCACACGCAGCGCCGCGAGGATGCCGGCCGACGCCAGCAGGTACAGGCCCGCGGCCGGCAGCAGCACCTCGGCCAGCGAGCGGGTGTGGTTCCAGCTGCGCGCCACGCCGAGGAAGGCGCAGTACAGCCACAGGGTGTTCGACAGGGCCACCGGCAGCGCCACGCTCAAGTGGTCGCGCAAGGTCCAGCCCGACACGCGGTGCGGCTTCGCCAGCCGCGGGAAGGTGATGCGGTGCAGGACGAAGGCATTCACACACAGCAACGCCACCAGCAAGAGCTTGCCCTGCAGCTTGGGGTTGTGGAGATAGTCGGGTGAGGCCGAGAGGCCGACCAGGATGGAGCCGCCGCCCGAGAGGCACAGCACGATGAGCGCCGTCGCGATCACCCGCGTCTCGAAGCGCCGCGGCGGCCGGATGATGCAGCGGTAGCGCGCCATCTTGGCGAGCAGCCGCAGGTCGGTCGTCATGATGAGGCCGAGGGCCAGGCAGGTGGCCATCAGGTGGGCGTAGCTGAGCAGCAGTTTGTCCATCTCCCTGAACCGTCCCTGAAAAGTGCATCTGTGTGCAGTTGCGATTGTCCTGCGCATCAACTTGGGGTTGAAGGCGGGCTAACACGGGCTCCCCACGCCACGTCAAGCACATGTCATTCCTCTTGTGCGCCGCACACCGTTCGCTTAGAAACGAACGGATCCGACAGAAAACGAAAAAACCATCTGAGCGAATTGAACGCAGATGTTTTCGTTTCCGTCGGGTTCACCTCCATGAGCCGAACAGGCCGTCCACCATAGGAGACACACCCATGATGCGTTCCCGCCGCCACCTCCTTGCCCTTGCCAGCATGGGCGCGTTCGGCCTGACGGGCTGCGGCACCCCCGGCCCCGCGGCCGCGCCGACCTTCACCTTGCCGATGGCCGACGGCACGCCGCTTTTCGTGCGCCGCTGGCTGGCGGTGAGCGGCACGCCCAAGGGCGTGGTGCAGATCATTCACGGCGCAGCGGAGCACAGCGCCCGGTACGACCGTGTCGCGAAGCACCTCAACCGCGATGGCTGGCTCGTGTATGCCGACGACCACCGCGGCCACGCCGGCACCCGCGTGCGCACCAAGGCGCTGGGCGACGCCGGGCCCGACGCGTGGAACAAGTTCGTGAGCGACGAGAAGGCGCTCACCGACCACATCAAGCAGCAGCACCCAGGGCTCAAGGTCTTCCTGCTCGGCCACAGCATGGGCTCGTTCATCGCGCAGGACTATGTGCAGCGCTATGGCAACGCCGTGTCCGGCGTCGTGCTCTCGGGCAGCAACGGCGTGCTCGCCAATGCCGACCAGACGGTCGCCGCGGTGCGCGACCTGGCGAAGAAAGACCCGCTCGGCCCGTCGCCGGTGTTCGCCTCGGTCTTCGAGTCGTTCAACAAGCCCTTCACCGGCAAGGCCGGCTTCGAGTGGCTGAGCCGCGATGCCGCCGAGGTGAAGAAATACACCGACGACCCGACCTGCGGCTTTGCGTTCAGCAATGAGCTGGTCGCCGATTTCTTCACCGGCCTGCGCGACCTCTGGAACCCGGCCAACGAAGCGCGCATCCCCAAGGGCATGCCGATCTACGTGCTCTCGGGCGACCAGGACCCAGTGGGCGGCAACACCGCGGGCCTCAAGATCCTGCTGGCCAACTACCAGCGCTACGGCCTCACCGATGTGCAGCACAAGTTCTACCCCGGTGCGCGGCACGAGATCCTGAACGAGACCAACCGCGACGAGGTGGAGCGCGACATCATCGCGTGGCTCAACGCCCGGCGGTGATCCCGGGCCCTGTATCGTCGGGTGATGACCGATGACCGCCGTTACCTGCCGCCCACCGCCGAGCTGGTGGATGTCGAAGCCGAGCGCGAGGTGGCCGAGCGGCCGCGCCAGGTGCGCTGGGCTTCGGTGCTGCTGTGGCTGAGCTTCACGCTTGGCACGGCGGTGACCGCCCATGAGCTGCACCAGACCGTCACCACGGCCGACCCGTCCGAGTTCGCCCCCGCGGCCACCGCGGCGATCGCGGTCTTCACCTTCGCCTTCCTGGCGCTGAATGCGTTCCTCAACGTGATGATCTACAAGGGCCGCAACTGGGCGCGCATCGCGTACCTGGTGATCGCCGTGCTGGGCGTGGCCTTCCTGTTCTTCCCGACCGAAGAGGAAGCGACCTCGCTCACGCACCTCGTGGGCTACGCGGTGGGCTCCACGCTCGACCTGATCGCGATGGCGCTCGTCTTCACTCGGCCCGGCGCGCTGTGGTTCAGGCGGCGTCGCCCGTAGCGTTCGTTCAGAACGGCATCAGCTCGAGGTTGCCGACCCGCTCGATGAACCACACCGCCGCCAGCAGCGCGATCAGCAGCGAGCCGCCGACGAGGATCAGCCGCTTGTAGACCCATTGCCGCCGCAGCACGAACGCGATAGGCAGCAGCACCGCCACGATCGCGAGCTGCCCGACTTCAACGCCGAGGTTGAAGCCCACCAGCGAGAGCAGCAGGGCGTCGGGCGGCAGGCCGAGGTCCTGCAGCACGCTTGCGAAACCGAAGCCGTGGATCAACCCGAAGCAGAAGGCCACCAGCCAGCGCCGCCCTTCGACGAGCGGGCGGAGGTTGTTCAATGCGGCCAGCACCACCGACGCCGCAATCGCCGACTCGACCCAGCGCGACGGCAGCGACACCCAGCCGAGCGTGGCGAGCGAGAGCGTGATCGAGTGGGCCGCGGTGAACGCGGTCACGACCTTCGCCACTTCCCAGAAGGCCGAGCGGAAGCTCGAGGCCGGCTCCCACCGCGGCTTGCGCCACACCAGCACCGCGGGCAGCAGCAGCGACACCAGGAAAAGGATGTGGTCGAAGCCGATCCAGATGTGCCACACGCCCTCGCGGCCGTACGACAGGAACTGCGACGCCGGGTGCACGTCGCGCAGGACGAAGGGCGTCTTGCCCGCCGCCGGGTCGAGCACCACGCTCCGGGCGCCGCGAGCCGTCTGGAGCTTGAGCAGGCCGCGGTGCTGCTGGTCGAGGTCGGCGAAGAGGCGGTACTCGAGCGACAGCTCGGCAGGCGAGGGGCTCGGGCAGCGGATCGACAGCTCGAGCACGCTGTAGACACCGTCGGTGTGGCGGTCGACCAGCTGGCGCGGCACGGCAAGCGTGCAGGGCTGGCCATCGGCCTGCAGCGACAGGCGCGCGAGCGCGTAGGCCGCGATCTCCGCATGCTTGGCGCGCGTCTCGCCCCAGGTGATGGCGCCATCGCCATCGGCGTCGAGGCCGATCGCGAAATCGAGGTCGCGCAGGGCAATGTCCCACTGGCCCGACAGGCCGGCGGGGCTGGACTCGTCCGTGCGGATCGTGAGGTAGCTCTCGGAGGGTTTGTGCGCCTGCGCCAGGCCGCTCAAGCCGGCGAAGAGGGCGAGGAAGGCGGTGATGCCGGTGAAGAGCCACCGCCGGGTGCAGCTCATGGCAGGCCTTTCAGGGTCTCGGCCAGCTGCTGCAGCGCCACGCTCTGCACGCCCGAGCGGGCCATCCAGTCCAGCACCGGCCGGGCCGCGGCGCGGTCGCGGTTGGCGATGGCGGCTTCGAGCAGCACGCGTGCATCGGCAGGCTCGCGCTGCACCTCGTAGTTGTGGCGCGCGAGCTTCAGCGCCTGCGCGTTGTCCTGGCGCACGGCCATCAGGAAACGCGCTTCTTCCTTCTCGTGCGTGGTGCGGCCGCGGCGTGCGTCGTCGAAGCGCGCCGCGAGGTCGGCCTGCCATTGCCGGGCCCGCGGGTCCTTGAGCTGGCTGGCGGCCAGCACCAGGCGCAGCAGCAGCGTGTCGGAGCGACCCTTGCCGTCGAGCAGCGTGAGCACGTCGGCCGGGCGGCCGCGGTCGAGCAGGAAATCGGCGTAGGCGGCCAGGAGGTAGTTGTCGGCAACGCCGAGGGCGACGGCTAGGCGGAAGGCCTCGTCGGCCTCGCGGAAGCGGCCCAGGCGCTCCTCGATCTCGGCCAGACGGGTGAGAGCCCACAGGCGCTCGGGTGGCTCGGCTCCGGGCGCGGCCGCGAGGGCTGCGCGCAAGGCCTTGGCGGCGCTGTCGGCCTGGCCCGAGAGCGAATCGGCGCTGGCCACGCAGGCCACACCGATCAGCGCAGAGGCGTGCGGCGCGAGTTGCTCGCAGGCACGTCGCGCGGCGGGGTAGTCGGCGCGCACCATGTGGATCGCCGCCTGCCAGGCCCAGGCGTCACCGAGCGACGGGTCTTGCGCGACGGCGCCGCGCAGGTCGGCGAGGGCGCCTTCGAAGTCGTGGTTGAACTGGCGCAGCACTGCGCGCATCACGCGCACGCGAGGTGGCGGCGTGGGTGCGTTCCACCAGGGGGCGAGCACCGCCTGCGCATAGCCCACCCAGCGCGGGTCGCCTTCGGCCGCCACTTCCTCGTAGTAGCGGCGCGCAAGGCGCACGGCGAGGTCGACATCGTTCGGCTGGCGGGCCCAGGCGGCGCGCATCTCGCGCAGGTCGCTCATGCGGGCCGGGGTGGCGCGGCCGGGCAGGGTTTCCAGCAACTCGGCGTCGGATGCGGGGGTGAAAGGCGCTGCCCCGGCCGCCGCGCTGGCAAAAGGCAACAGGAGCAGGAAGATGTGGCGAAACGTGTCAGGCAGTCGCATGGCAGCCACGAAAAACGAGCGCGGATGGTAGCAACCCTGTCACGACGCTCGCGCACATCTCACATTTGGGATCAGAATGCGCGCCGGCCCTGTCAACGAATCCGGATGCCTGCCGTTGTGGCGATGTCAGCCTCGATCCGGTTCATTGGCGTGGGGCTGATTCCACGACGGCAAGCCGGTTGCCGAGGCCCGTTGCGGAATGGCCAGCCAGTGTTTGTTTTCAACCATCCAAGGAAAATCCCATGAGCAAGCTTCTCTCTTCCCTGATCGTGGCTGCCTTCGCCCTGACCGCCGTGGGCGCACAAGCCGCTTCGCACGCCGGCGCTGCACCGGCCAAGGATGCCAAGCCCGCCGAAGCCAAGCCCGCTGCCAGCGGCGCCAAGAAGGCCGACAAGAAGGCCGACAAGAAGGCCGAGAAGAAGGAAGAAGCCAAGAAGTAATCCACTTCGGCTTCATGCAAAAAGGCAGGTGCGATGCACCTGCCTTTTTTTATTCGCGAGTGCCTCCGGCGCGGGCGTGGCTAACCCGCCAGGCGCATGGAAGCGAGGCTCAGGCCTGCGAGCGCCAGAGGTCGCGCAGCATCACGCCGATCGGCTGCGGCTTGGCCTTGGCGGGCGCCGCGGGTGTGGGCCGGGTCGGCGTGCCGCGTGCAAGCGTCCAGGCCACCGAGCGCGCGAGCGCCCAGGCCACGGCGACGAAGAGGCCCATGCCGGCCACCGCGAAGGTCACGAGCAGTGCGCCGTGCACCCAGTTGTCGCCGAGCGCGCAGAAGAGCGCCGCGGCGATGACCGCCAGCGCGGCGGCGCGGCGGGCGCCTCGCGCCTCGAGCATGCCCCCGAGTGCCAGCGCGTAGCAGGCGACGAAAGCCCATGCGCAGATCATTTGCAGGAGGCTCAGCTTGTTCAGCGAGGCGTTGATGTCTTCCATGAGCGGAAGCATAGACATCTCAGACTCGTAACGGATGTCAGAAAAAGCCGTGTTGTGGGTTCTTCCACCGAGATGAGGGAGTGCACATGGGTGCCTTTGTGACAGCGGGGCGAAGGCTTGTCCGGATGGTGTGCAAAACGTCTCGTTCGGCTGGACGCAACGCCCGCCTTTGGGGCGGGTGCTAGATTGCCGCCCGACTTTCCACCCCCAACGGAGACACCCATGAGCACCGAGACCTCCACCGCGGCGAGCGCCACGTCGAACGGCACCTTGGGCGCCGCGTTCGGAGCCACCTTGGGAGCGATAGGCATCGGCGTGCGCGACCTGCAGCGCTCTGCCGGGTTCTACCAACGCGTGCTGGGCATGAAGCAGCTGCAAACCTTCAAGCTGCCCTACATGGACGAGATCGTGCTGGGCCTGGAAGGCAGCCGCGGCTCGGCCATCGTGCTCATGCACTGGACCGATGGCTCCGAGCGCCACTACGGCAGCAATGGCATCAAGCTCGTCTTCTACGTGCCCGACCCGAAGGCCGTGGCGCAGCGCTTCCGCGACGAGGGCCTGGAGGTGGTGCGCGAGCCCGCGCCGGTGCCTGGCCTCGGCGATGCGATCGTCG
This sequence comes from Piscinibacter sp. HJYY11, assembly GCF_016735515.1. Taxonomy (NCBI): domain Bacteria; kingdom Pseudomonadati; phylum Pseudomonadota; class Betaproteobacteria; order Burkholderiales; family Sphaerotilaceae; genus Piscinibacter; species Piscinibacter sp. HJYY11. The sequence continues at coordinate 4,188,279 of NZ_JAERQZ010000001.1, forward strand.
GCTTCGCGAAAGACCCTGATGGCCACTTGATCGAGTTGCTGCAGGCAACGGTGCGGGCCGCCTGACTCACGCAGCCGCACGCGCATGGTTCGCAAGGCCGCAGCGCCCGCTGCACCGAAGGCGCGCCTCTCCGCGCAGGCGCGGCGCCTGCAGATCATGGACAGCGCCACCGCGCTGATCGTGGGCCGCGGTCTCGCGCATTGCACGCTCGACGAAGTGGCGGTGGCGGCCGGCATCAGCAAGGCGCTCATCTACCGCCATTTCTCCAGCCGCGATGAGCTGCTCAAGGCGCTGCTCGAGCATGAGTTCGCCGTGCTGCGTGGCCGTGGGCTCGGCGCCTTTGCGCCCGATGCGCCTTTCGAGCATGTGGTGCGCGTGTCCACACGGCGGGCCTTCGAATACCTGCACGAGCGAGGCGCGATCCTGCGCGAGCTGTTCAGCGACCGCTCGGCGATCGAGCTGCTGCAGGAGCGCGATCGCAAGGAGCGCCTGCAGAGCACGCGCTTCTTCGTGGAGAAATCCATCCGCACCTACGAAGTGCCGCCCGAGGTGGCGCAGGTGATCGCCGTCATCACCATCAACGCGCCTGCGGCGGCCGCACGCGGCCTGCGACGCTTCGGCTTTGCGCCCGACATGAGCGCCGAGGTGTGGTCCGAGTTCGTGCTCGGTGGATGGGCGGCGGTGGCGCGCCGGTTCGCCACGGCACCGCGCGCAACGGGCAAACCCGCGTTGTCGACAAGCGACATGGATTTGTCGAACCCGCACCGGAAGAACCCGAAGCGGAGCGTCGCGAAGGCGACTGGCAAGCGCGCGTCTCCCCGGCGCTGAGCCGGTGCCTCCTGCGGTGTTCTGCTTGATGCACTGCGGTGGAGGGATTCCCCTCGCTTGAGCTGTCAGGTCTATTTGTAGACCATTTGTCTACTAAGGTGCCCGCCCAAGATGGCGCCGAACGTCCGGGATCACAGAGAAGTGTGGAACGCACCCGCCGTGTGCTGCACGGCAGGACGAACAAGGACTGGAGACAAACGTGATGAAGCGATCGGTGATGGCCCTGGCCGCAGCGGCGGCCTGTTCGAGTGGGATGGCGCAAGTGCCGCCCACGCCCGGCGTGGTCCTGTACGGCGGCGTGGACGGCAACGTGACGCGCGCAAGCGCCACCGGCCGTGGCTCGATCTGGCAGGTGCGTGACGGCGGCATGTACGTCACCAAGCTCGGCTTCACCGGCCGTGAAGACCTGGGCGGTGGCTGGGCCGCGAGCTTCGTGATGGAGTCGCAGGCGAGCAGCGACACCGGCCTCGGCTCCAACACCAACACCGGCAACACGCCCGCCACCAACAGCCCGCCCACCGGCACGCCGAGCGGCCTCAACTGGAACCGCAAATCCACCGTCAGCCTGCACTCGCCTCTGGGCGAAGTGCGCTTCGGCCGCGACTACACCACGACCTTCGTGCCCACCACCTACATGGACCCGTTCTTCAGCGCGGGCGTGGCCAGCGCGGTGAACCTGCAGGTCTTCTACACGCAGACCGTGGCACCGCCCCCGCTCGTGCGTGCGAGCAACATGGTCGGCTACTACATCCCCGCGACCTGGGTGCCGGGCCTCTATGCCTATGCACAAGTCGCGGCCGGTGAAGGCACCGGCGCACGCTTCACCGGCGTGGGCTCCGGCTACCGCAAGGGGCCGCTGCTGGTGAGTGGCGCGTGGGGCAAGACCAAGGGGCCGCTGATCGGGAGCTCGACCACCGTGGGGGTCCCCGGTGCAGTCACCGCAGCATCGACCTCGGGCGACAACAACCTCACGGTGTGGTCTTTCGGTGTGTCGTATGCCTTCGGTGGTTTCAAGCCCATGTTCTTCTACCAGTCGCAGGTGATGGACCGCTTCGGCGTCGCCGGTGGCGTGACCGAACTGGACCGCCAGGTCGACGACTGGCTCGTCGGCTTCTCGTGGGCCATCGGTGCCAACACGATCAAGGCCGCGTATTCGACGAAGAACGACAAGGGCCTGGCCAACGTCGACCCAAAGCAGATCGGCCTCGGTTATTCGTACCACCTGTCCAAGCGCACGGCGGTGTACGCCAACGCCGTGCAAATCAAGAACAAGAACGGCGGCTCGTACAGCTTCCTCGCGGGCTACGCCCCGGTGGCCAACGGCACCAGCCGTGCCATCCAGGCGGGCCTCAGCCACAACTTCTGATGTTTCTAGGCGGTGCCGGGGTGAGAGTCCGGCTGCATGCTTTGATGGGGGCTTCGGCCCCCGTTTTTTTTGCGGGTATGCCCCCATGAGGATCGGTGTGCTCCGCGGCGAAAAATGAAGCTCACCCACGAGAGGCTTCACGCATGAACGCAGTTGTTTCCGCTCTCGACGCCACCGTATTGCAGCAGGCGATGGCGGTGGCCATGACGCGTGGCATGTCGGTGGCCCTGTGGGCCCGGCTCATGCCAGAGGCCCGCGCGATCGTGAGCGAGGCCGGCTCGCGCAGCTTTGCCGAGCTCAATGCGCGCTGCAACCAGCTCGTGCGCATGCTGCGCGCACGGGGCCTCGCGGCGGGTGACGGCATCGCGCTCCTGTGCAGCAACCGAGTCGAGTTTGCCGAGGTCTTCTGGGCCTCGCGGCGCGCCGGCCTGCGCATCACGCCGGTCAACTGGCACCTCACCGCCGACGAGGCGGCCTACATCGTCAACGACTGCGATGCCAAGGCGCTTTTCTTCGACGCGCGTTTCACCGGCATCGCGCAGGAGCTCGTCGAGAAGACGCATTGCGCGCGCTTTGCCATCGGCGGTGGGCTCGCCGGTTTCGACGACTACGAGGCCGCGATTGCCGATCAGCCCATCGACGACATCGCCGACCCGCAGCTCGGCACCTCGATGCTCTACACCTCGGGCACCACCGGCCGCCCCAAGGGCGTGAACCGTGCGGCGGTGGCGGGCAGCCCCACCAGCGAGGCCGCGGCCTACACGCCGGGCGCGAGCGTGCACCTGTGCACCGGGCCGCTGTACCACGCCGCGCCGCTCACGTTTTCGCTCGCCGTGCCCAACACGTATGGTGCCGCGGTGGTGATGATGGACGGCTGGGACGCCGAGCGAGCGCTGCAGCTCATCGAGCAGCACCAGGTCACGCACACGCACATGGTGCCCACCATGTTCCACCGCATGCTGGCCTTGCCCGAGGCCACGCGTGCGCGGCATGACCTGCGTTCGCTGCGCTACGTGCTGCACGGCGCCGCGCCATGCCCGGTCACGGTGAAGCGGCGGCTGATCGAGTGGATCGGCCCGATCGTGCACGAGTACTACGCGGCCACCGAGGGCATGGGCTGCTTGGTGGACTCGCCCACCTGGCTGGCCAAGCCCGGCACGGTGGGCCAGCCCGAGCCGGGGCACATCCGCATCCTCGGGGAAGACGGGCGCGAGATGCCGGCCGGCGAGGTGGGCACCGTCTACCTGCGCGCGCCCGACGAGGGCCGCTTCAGCTACTACAAGGACCCGGCCAAGACCGCCAAGGCCTACGTCGGCTCGCACTACACGCTCGGCGACATGGGCTACCTCGATGAGGACGGCTTTCTCTTCCTCACCGACCGCAGCGCGCACCTCATCATCTCGGGCGGCGTCAACATCTACCCGGCCGAAGTGGAGGCCCTGCTGCTCACGCACCCGGCCGTGGCCGACGTCGGCGTGATCGGCGTGCCCAACGAGGAGTGGGGCGAGGAAGTGAAGGCGGTGGTGATGCTGCAGGCGACACACGCGCCTTCGCCCGAACTCGCCCAGGCGCTGATCGGCCACTGCCGTGACCGGCTGGCGCACTTCAAATGCCCGAAGAGCGTCGACTTCGTCGACCAGCTGCCGCGGCTCGACAACGGCAAGCTCTACAAGCAGAAGCTGCGCGAGGCCTACCGGGCCAAGGCCTGAAAGCCGGCCCGGCTTGCAAAACTCTTCACGGTTTGCAAGCGTTTGTGACCTTGCCTCTTGCCTTTCGGCGGCGAGTGCTCAAGGCCGACCGGCGGCGCCCGATATCCCGTCAGAACCTCCTCGGGCCCCTGTGCCATGTATCGACACGTCCTCATCCGCTGGCGGGCCATTCCCGCCATCACCCGCCTGTATGTCACCGCCGCCAGCGTGGCCGGTGCCTTGCTGGCCGCGCTGGGCGGGGGCACGTGGTGGATGCTGGAGCGGGCCTACACGACCAGCGTGCAGCTCGCCTACAGCGAGGTCGACAGCGCGTCGCAGCGCCTGAGCGACCGGGTGCAGCGCCTGTTCGACCAGCTCAACCAGACCGCCTCGCTCGTCAAGCATTACCAAGAGAATAACGGCGGCGCCGACCTCGTGATGATGGAGAAGAGCGGCCTGCTCATCCCGGCCGGCCGCCTGTCGATGGCGTTGGCCGACCAGATGGGCCAGGTGCTCGGCATGACCGAAGCGCAAGGCGCCGTGCCGGCCAAGGCCAAGCACGTGGCCGACCGCCAGCATTTCCAGGGCTCATGGACGCGCACCGACCTCGCGATCGCGCAGCCGGTGTATTCCGACGAACTCAAGCGCTGGCTGGTGCCCGGCGGCAAGCAGCTGCAGCATCCCAACGGCAAGTTCGCCGGCGCGGTGCTGCTCGCCTTCGATGCGGCGCTGCTGACCGAAGGCTTCGTCGTCAACGACAGCCCCGGCAACGCGGTGGGCGTGGTCGGCAGCGACGGCATCTTCCGGTCGCGCCTGGCCGACGAGCGCCAGAGCGCCGGTGACCAGGTCGACGGCGAGCAGATCGTGCGCGCGGTCAACCGTGCCGACCGGGCGATGGTGCCATCGGCCAGCTCCATCGACGGCATCGTGCGCTTCCGCTCCGTCACGCCAATTCCCGGCCACGACCTCTATGCCGTGGTGGCGGTGCCGGCGTCGACCTCGATGGCGGGCTACTACGCGCTGCGCACCAAGACGCTCGCGACCGCCGCCGCCGGTGCGCTGCTCATCCTCTTCATGACGGTGGTGCTCTCGCGCCAGTCGATGCGCCTGCGCCGTACCGTGATCCAGAAGGAGGCCGCCGAGCTGCGCGTCTACCACGAGAAGGAAATGCTCGAGGTCACGCTGCGCTCCATCGTCGATGGCGTGGCCACCACCAACTACCTCGGCCGCATCACCTACCTCAACCCCGCCGCCGAAGCGATGACCGGATGGCCCGCCGCGCAGGCCATCGGCAAGCCGGTGTCGGAGGTGATCTGCCTCACGCACGCCCACACCCGCGAGCGCCTCGGCCTTGGCCTCAACGAGTTTGCCCGCCCCGGTGCCCAGCCGCGCCCCCCGCGCGACTCGGTGCTGGTGCAGCGCGACGGCGCCCACCGCTCGATCGAGGACTCGGCCGCGCCCATCCTCAACCGCAACGGCCAGGCCGTGGGGGCGGTGCTGGTGCTGCACGACGTGAGCCCGGCCAAGAAGCTCGCCGCCGAGATGTCGTACCAGGCGAGCCACGACCTGCTCACCGGCCTCGTCAACCGCGCGGCCTTCGAGGTGCGCCTCGACGCCGCCATCACCACGCAGGACCTGGACGACACCGGCGTCGTGATGTTCCTCGACCTCGACCAGTTCAAGGTCGTCAACGACACCTGCGGCCACGTCGCCGGCGACCAGCTGCTGAAGCAGGTCACTGCGCTGCTGATGCAGGAGATCCGCAAGCAGGACACGCTGGCCCGCCTGGGCGGCGACGAGTTCGCCGTGCTGCTCGAAGCCTGCCCGCTCGAGCCGGCGCTGCGCGTGGCCGAGGCGATGCGCCGCCGCATCAGCGAGCTGCAGTTCTCCTGGGAAGGCCGCTCCTTCCAGCTCACGGTGAGCGTGGGCGTGGTGCCCTTCAAGGCCCACCAGTACACCCGCTCCGACCTGCTGCGCGTGGCCGACTCGTCGTGCTACGTCGCGAAGGAAGCCGGCCGCAACCGCGTGCATGTCTACGACGAGGCCGACACGGCGGTGGCCACCCGCAACGACGAGCTCGACTGGTACTCGCGCCTGCAGAAGGCGCTCACCCACGACCGCTTCGTGCTCTACGCACAGCGCATCGCCTCCATCCAGGAAGACGCCGGCGGCTACGAGAGCGTGGAGGTGCTGATCCGCCTGCGCGACGACGAAGGCAAGATCGTCGCGCCCATCGCCTTCATTCCGGCCGCCGAGCGCTACGGCCTCATGCCGCAGATCGACCGCTGGGTGATCTCGAAGGCGCTGGAGATGCACGCCGACTTTGCGCGCCACTACACGCTGCCGGCGCGCTTCTCGATCAACCTCTCGGGCGCGTCGATGGCGGACCCGACGCTCGTGGACTTCGTGCGCCAGGAGCTGAAGAAGCACCGCGTGTCGCCCGAGCTGATCTGCTTCGAGATCACCGAGACCGCGGCGGTGGCGAGCTTCGACGTGGCGGTGCAGATGATCAACGGCCTGCGCGAGCTGGGCTGCCGTTTTGCGCTCGACGACTTCGGCGCCGGCATGTCCTCGTTCACGTACCTGAAGCGCCTGCCGGTCGACTACGTGAAGATCGACGGCGCCTTCGTGAAGGACATGGCCAAGGACGCGGTCGACTTCGCGATGGTCGAGGCCATCCACAACATCGCCCACCGCATGGGCCTGCGCACCGTGGCCGAGTTCGTGCAGAACGACGTGACCATCGAGTTGCTGCGCGGCCTGGGCGTCGACTACGTGCAAGGCTACGGCGTGGAGAAACCGCGCCCGCTCGACGACGACACGCGCAGCGGCCCGTCGCCCTCCTTCGTGGCCCCGAAGGCTGCCCCGAAGCTGATGGCCGCCTGATCTACGGCGTGCCGGGTCGCGGCGCCGTGTGCCGCCGCGCGTCGAGTGCGGCCTGCACCGCCGCGTCCACCGCCGCGGGCGCCACCGGCTTCACCAGGTGGGCCGCGAAACCTGCATCCCTCGACTGCTGCATGTCGCCCTGCGTGCCATAGCCGCTGAGCGCGATCACCGGCAGCCGGCCGCGCAGGTGGCGGCCGATCTGGATGCCGCTGCCATCAGGCAGTCCGAGGTCGGTGACCACCACGTCGAAGCCATCCTGCTTGTCGGCCAGCGCCAGCGCCTCGTCGCAGCTGTAGGCATGGGTCACGCGGTAGCCCAAGTGGTGCAGCGACAGGCCGAGCGCGTCGGCGGCATCGTGGTTGTCTTCCACCAGCAGCACGTGCACCGACTGCGCGGCGCGTGCCGTGCCCGCATCGGCCTCGGGCGCTTCGTGCTGCGAGGGGCCGGCCGGCGTGGTGGGCAGGCGCAGCGTGAAGACCGCCCCCTTGTCGCGCCCTTCGCTGTGGGCCCGCAGGCTGCCCTGGTGCCGCGCCACCAGCCCGTGCGCGATGGCGAGGCCGAGGCCCAGACCGCCGAAACGGCGCGACACGTCGGCATCGGCCTGCTCGAAGGCAAGGAAGATGCGTGGCAGGGCATCGGCGTGGATGCCGATGCCGGTGTCGGTGCAGCTCACTTCCAGCTCGCCGTCGACCAGCCTTGAGCGCACCTCGATGCGCCCGCCGGTCGGCGTGAACTTCACCGCGTTGCGCACGATGTTCCACAGCACCTGCTGGATGCGCGCCTCGTCGCCCTGCACCACGCTCTGGGCCGCCTCGAGCTTCAGGTCGAGCTGCAGGCCGCCACGCTGGAAATCGGCGTCGAGCATCTCGGCCACCGCGTGGATGAGCTTGTGCACGTCCACCGGCTGCAGGCGCAGGTTGACCTTGCCGGCGCCGATGGCGGTGAGGTCGAGCAGGTCGTCGATGAGGCGCGCCTCGAGGGCCACGTTGCGCCGGATCATCGGCAGCAGGTGGGCCAGCTTGTCGGGCACGGTGGCGGTGCGCTCCAGCAGTTGCGCAGCCGCGGCGATGGGCGCGAGCGGCGTGCGCAGCTCGTGCGACAGCACCGCGAGGAAGCGATCTTTCGCGCGGTTGGCGCGTTCGGCTTCTTCCTTCGCCTCGCGCAGCGCCTTCGCGTCGTGCCAGGCCGTCGTGGCGTCATGCACCAGCATCGAGAAGCCGGTGTGGTCGCCCTGCGTGTTGTAGAGCGAGGTGATCACGCCTTCGCCGCGCAGCTGCGAGCCGTCGGCGCGCACGAGCCAGCGGTCGTTCTGCGCGTGGCCTTGCGCGAAGGCCGTTTCCAGCTCGCGGCGCCACACGCCGTGCTCGCGGTCTTCGGGGGTGTAGACGATCTCGATCGAGCGGCCGAGCATGTCTTCGCGGCGGTGGCCGAAGATGGCCTGGGCGGCGAGGTTCCACGAGCGCACGATGCCCGCGCCGTCGAGCAGGATCACGGCGTAGTTGCGCAGCGAGTCCACCACGCGCGCATACAGCGCGTCGGCGTCGCGCAGCTGCGCTTCCACCGCTTCGCGGGCCTCGCGCAGGCGCACTTCCTCGAGTGCGCGGTCGATGGCCACCGGCAGGCGCGACAGGCGGTTCTTGATCACGTAGTCGGTCGCGCCGCGCTTGAGCATGTCGACCGCGTTGTCTTCCCCGATCACGCCCGACACGAAGATGAACGGCACGTGCGCATGCCGCTGGCGCACGAGGTCGAGCGCCTGTGCGCCGGTGTAGCGCGGCATCTGGTAGTCGGAAAGGATCACGTCGTAGCGGTAGCGCCCGAGTGCGTCGACGAAGCTCGCCTCGTCGTCGACCCAGGTGACCCGCACGTGGGGATAGGCGCGCTTGAGCCACTCCTGCAGGAGCTCGGCGTCGAAGGCCGAGTCTTCCAGCAGCAGCACGCTCAGGCGGCGGTCCTGCGGCGAGGTGTCGAAGCCGGCGGCGCTTGCGGCCGTGCCCTCACTCATGCCGCCGGCCTACCTTGAGCGAGCCGGGCGGCGGCTCGTTCAGCACCGCCCAGAACACGCCCAGGTCGGCGATCGCGGTGACGAACTGCTTGAATTCCACCGGCTTCACCACATACGCGTTCACGCCCAGCTCGTAGCTGCGCAACACGTCGGACTCTTCGTGCGACGAGGTCAGCATCACCACCGGAATGCTGCGCAGGCCTTCGGTGGCGCGCACGCTCTTGAGCACCTCGAGCCCGTTCACCTTGGGGAGCTTGAGGTCGAGCAGGATCACCGCCGGGTTGCCTTCGGTGCGCTCGAGGTAGCTGCCTTCGCGGTTCAGGTAGTCGAGGGCGGCCGCGCCTTCGCGCACGACGATGACTTCGTTCGCCAGCTGGCTGCGTTCGAGTGCCACCAGGGTGAGCTCAAGGTCGCGGGGGTCGTCTTCGACGAGGAGGATGGGCTTGAGCATGGGCTTAGTGAGGAGTGGAAGCGGACAACAGCGTCTCGCGGCGCGGAAGTATCAGGGTGAACGTGGCCCCCCGGTCGGGCGCACCTTCGGCACTGACCATGCCGCCGTGGCGCTCGACGATGCGGCGCACGCTGGCGAGGCCGATGCCGGTGCCTTCGAACTCTTCCACCTGGTGCAGCCGCTGGAACACGCCGAACAGCTTGTTGACGTACTTCATGTCGAAGCCCACGCCGTTGTCGCTGATCGACAGCCCGTCGCCATCGGGGGTCGACACGGCCCGCAGGGTGATCTCGGGCGCCTCGCGCTTGCGGCTGTACTTGGCGGCGTTGCCGACCAGGTTGCGCACCGCCACCTGCAGCAGGAGCGCATCGCCCCACAGCGTGGGGAACGGGCCTTGGATGCGCCAGCGGATGCGCCCGGGCTGCGGCGCGTCGAACTCGCGCACGAGGTCGTCGACCAGCGCGCCGAGGTTGATGTCGACCCGGCGCAGCGCCGAGCGGCCCATGCGCGAGAACTCGAGCAGCGCATCGACCAGCTCTCCGGCATACGCGGCGGCGCCCTTCACATGCGAGAGGTAGCGCCGCGAACGCTCGCCCAGCTGCTCGCCGTCGAGCACCAGGTCGACGTAGCCGGCGATGTGGCGCATGGGCGCGCGCAGGTCGTGCGACACGGTGTACGAGAAGGCTTCGAGCTCCTTGTTGACGCGGCCGAGCTCGGTGGCCACCTCGGCCAGCTCCTCGGCGCGGCGCAGCACGATGCCGATCAGGGCCTGGCGCAACTCGAGCGCGGCCCCCAGCTCGCCCGCCGACCAGTCGAAGGACCGGCCTCGCACTTCTTCGCGCCAGGTGGCGAAGCTGCGCCGTGGGTGCAGCCGGCCGTCGCCGTGCACGTCGACGTTCTTGCGCGGGTCGCCGGCCCAGTGGATCTCCTGCACCACCTCGGGCCGGAACCAGAGGATGAGCTGCCGGTGCACCTGCGAGATGGAGATCGCGAGCACGCCCGAGGCGATGGCGGTGTAGCCGGCCATGGCCGGGCATTGCTCGGGCAGTCGGGCGGTGTGGAAGATCGGCGCGGTCTTCGAGCCGAGCCAGTCGACGAGTGCGAGCAGGGCGCTGTCGTTCGGCACGTCGCCCACCGTCCAGCACTCGTCGTTGAGCACGACCGCGGCGCCGCCCGCGCGGGCGATGCGCAGCAGCAGCCCGGGGTGGTCGACCAGGCGCTGCAGGGTGGCGTCGCTGTCGGCCATGTGCGCCACGAGGGCGAGCGTGAGCTGGCGCAGCTCGGCCTCCTGCGAGATGCGGGCGTTGTCTTCCTTGGCCTCGATCTGCAGCGACAGCAGCTGCCCGAGGTGCTCGCAGGCCATGCGGGTGGCGTAGTCGAGCTGGCGTGGTGCGTGGTGGTGCACGGAGATGAGGCCCCACAACTCGCCGCGCACGATGATCGACACCGAGCTCGACGCGAGCGTGCCCATGTTGCGCATGTATTCCAGGTGCACCGGCGAGACGCTGCGCAGCTGCAGCAGCGACATGTCGAGTGGCTTGTCGGCCCACGCCGGCGAGACCACGTGCACCGGCACCGGCGTGTAGTTGGCGTTGGCGATGAGGCGGAAGCGGTTCACCTTGTAGAGCTCGCGCGCCTGCGGCGGGATGTCGGAGCCGGGGAAGTGGTGGCCGAGGTAGGAGTCGTAGCCGGCGTCGAGCTCCTCGGCCAGCACGGCGCCGTGGCCGTCGCTGTCGAACGAGTAGACGAGGCAGCGGCCGAAGCCCGTGAGCTGCTTCATCGACGAGGCCGCCAGCTGGCACAGGGCTTCGACAGTCTGCGCCGCCTGCATGCGCGGCAGCAGCTGGCGCGTCAATGAATAGATCGGCGCGCGCGAGCCCCAATCTTCCGGTTGCGCTTCGAGCTCGACGTTGAGCAGGCCGTCTCGCAGGTGCGCGCTGGCGTGCAGCGATCGCCCGCCCACGCGCATGTGGCCGAGCGACGAGGAGCCGTCGTTGAGCGACAGGTCGGCGACCTCGAAGTCGAGGTGGGCGAACACGTCTTCGATGCGCCGCGGCAGGTCGGGCGACGCGCCGAGCAGCTGCGCCCAGTTCGCGCTGTGGGCCACGAGCTCGCGGGTGCGGGCATCGAGCGCGACCATCCAGCCATGCGGCTGGATCGCCCCCGGCACGCGGATCGGTTCACGTGCGCACTGCGCCAGGTCGAGCGAGGTGAGCGTCTCGGTGGTGGGCGTGTTGCTCATGCCGGCAGCCCCTCGAACACGTCGCACAAGGCCGAGAAGGTGTGCCGCGCGCTGTGGCAGGCGGTGCGCGCGGCGGCCTCGTCGTGGCCAAGTTCGCGTGTGATCACCTCGCGGAAGTCGCGCCACATCGCACCGGTGGCCGGGCCGTGGCCATGGAAGTAACTCGCACCGCCGGCAGGCGTGAGCCCGAGGTGGGCCTTCAGCATCGGGGCGATCACCTGCCCGCCGAGCGCGGAGCCTTCGATGACGTACATCGAGCCGAGCGCTGCTGCTGTGTCGCCCATCGGGATGCTGCGCACCGCGCGCTCGGCCGCCTCGGCGAGCTGCGGGGCATGGGGTGCGTGGAGGTGCCGCAGGTCGTCGGCCGCAAAGCCGCTGCGCTTGCGCCTGGCCGACCAGTCGTGCAGGCGCGAGGGCAGGGTGGAGGCCAGGCGTGGCTCCCAGCGGCGCAGGAACTCATGGAAGCCGGTCATCACGCCGGCGTAGCGTGCCACGCTCATGGGCTGTGTCAGCCGCAACACGGACTCGATCCGCGTGTGCTCGGTGCGTGTCTTGTCACGCAATTCATTCAACAGCCATGCCTCAGCGTGCAACGCCAGCACTCCAGATCGAGACGAAAGTCCGCCGATTCTGGAGGAGCGCGCATGTCCCCACGCTGCGGTACAGCTTGCAAGTTTTACCGATGAGTAGGTGCTTTCCCACAGCCGAATCGGGCGTTGCAGACTGGTGCGGCGCCACATGCGGCTCGTAGCCTTGCGCGCATGGCAACTGCATCGCGTTCACTGTGGAAAGGCGCCATCAGCTTCGGGCTGGTGCACATCCCCGTGAGCCTGCATTCGGCATCCATGGAAAGCGGGGTCGACTTCGACTGGCTCGACAAGCGCAGCATGGACCCGGTCGGCTACAAGCGCATCAACAAGCGCACTGGCCGCGAAATCACCAAGGACAACATCGTCAAGGGCATCGAGTACGAGAACGACAAGTACGTGTTGCTCAGCGACGAGGAAATCGAGGCGGTGTACCCGCGCTCCACGCAGGCGATCGAGATCGAGGCCTTCGTCTCGATGGACGAGATCCCGTTCGTCTACCTCGACCGGCCGTACTACCTGGCCCCGGTCGGCCGCGGGCAGAAGGTCTACGCGCTGCTGCGTGAGGCTCTGCTCAAGAGCGGTCGCATCGGGCTGGCGCGGGTGGTGATCCACACCAAGCAGCACCTGGCGGCGCTCGTGCCCGCCGGGCCGGCGCTGGTGCTCAACCTGCTGCGCTGGAGCGACGAGATCCGCACCTGGGACGACCTGTCGCTGCCCAAGGAGGGCGCAAAGGCCAACAACATCAGCGAGCGCGAACTGCAGATGGCAGGCCAGCTGATCGACGACATGACGGTCGCCTTCGACCCCTCGCAGTTTGCCGACCGCTTCAAGGAGCAGGTGATGGCGCTGGTCGAGCGCAAGGTCGAGGCGGGCGAGACCGAGACGGTGCTCGAGCCCGAGGAAGAGCCACTGCCCACCGCCGGCAAGGGCGCCGATGTGGTCGACCTCACCGCACTGCTGCAGCAGAGCCTGAAGGGCCGTGCCGAATCGAAGAACCACCACAAGGCCGCGCCGAAGAAGAAGCGCGCCGCCTGACGACCTGCCATGGGAACCAGCAGCCTCGCCGCCTACCAGCGCATGCGCGACTTCCGCGCCACGCCGGAGCCGGCGGGCGAGGTGCGCGCGTCGGGCGAGGAGCTGAGCTTCGTCGTGCAGAAGCACGCGGCGCGGCGGCTGCACTACGACTTCCGCCTCGAGCTCGACGGCACGCTCAAGAGCTGGGCCATCCCGAAGGGGCCGAGCCTGGACCCGCACGACAAGCGCATGGCGGTGCAGGTGGAAGACCACCCGCTGTCGTACGGTGGCTTCGAAGGTGTGATCCCCGAAGGCCACTACGGCGCCGGCTCGGTGATCGTGTGGGACCGCGGCACCTGGGTGCCGCTCGGCGACCCGCACAAGGGCTACCGCGAGGGCAAGCTCAAGTTCGAGCTGCGCGGCGAGAAGCTGCACGGCGGCTTCACGCTGGTGCGCATGAAGTCGCGCGAGAACGAACGGCAGGTGCCGTGGCTGCTCATCAAGGAGCATGACGACGAAGCGCGGCCGGCGAGCGAGTTCGACGTGATCGAGGCGCTGCCCGACAGCGTGCTCAACGCGGCGAAGAAGAAGCGGCCGGTGGCGGCCAAGGCACCGGCGAAGTCACCGGTCAAGGCAAAGAAGCGCAAGGCGACGGCGGAGTTGCCGCTGTCGTTGACACCGCAGCTCGCGACGCTGGTCGACGACATCCCGCCCGGCGATGACTGGCTGTACGAGATCAAGTTCGACGGCTACCGCATCGTCACGCGCATCGATGGCGACGACGTGCGCTGCTTCACCCGCAACGGGCACGACTGGTCGCACCGGCTGCCGGCGCTGGTGAAGGCGATCCGGTCACTCGACATCGGCTGGGGCTGGCTCGACGGCGAGATCATCGTCCCCGGGCCGACAGGCACGCCCGACTTCCAGCTGCTGCAGAACGCCTTCGACGCGCAGCGCACGCAGGACATCCAGTACTACGTGTTCGACCTGCCCTTCCATGGGGGCGAAGACCTGCGCGAGCGGCCCTTGCGCGAACGGCGCGAGCGACTGCAGTCCCTGCTGCAAGGCCAGACCCTCGGCACCGTGCAGTTCAGCGCCTCGTTCGACGCCGACCCGCGCGAGCTGCTCGCCTCGGCCAAGGAGGCCGGCCTCGAAGGCCTGATCGCGAAGCGGGCCTCCGCGACCTACCACTCTCGGCGTTCGGCCGATTGGGTGAAGCTCAAGATCGGCCAGCGGCAGGAGTTCGTGATCGGCGGCTTCACCGACCCCAAGGGCTCGCGCGCCGGCATCGGCTCGCTGCTGCTCGGCGTGCACGATGCCGAGGGCCAGCTGCGCTACGCGGGCAACGTGGGCACCGGGTTCGACGACAAGACGCTCGTGGCCTTGCGCAAGCAGCTCGACGAGATCGAGACGGCGACCAGCCCCTACACCGACGGGCCGACCCGCGTGGGCACGGTCAAGCTCGTGAAGCCGCATTGGGTGAAGCCCAAGCTGGTCGCCGAAGTGGCGTTTGCCGAATGGACGAAGAGCGGCCATGTGCGCCAGGCGGTGTTCCACGGCCTGCGCAACGACAAGCCCGCCGAGCGCATCACCAAGGAAGTGGCCCGGCACGTCGACAACTCGGCACCGAAGGGCACGGCGGTCCCGAAGGACTTCCGCATCACGCACCCCGAGCGGGTGATCGACCCGAGCACCGGCGTCACCAAGGGCCAGCTCATCGAGTACTACGCGTGGGTGGCCGAGCTGATGCTGCCGCACCTGAAGCAGCGGCCGGTGTCGCTGCTGCGCGCGCCCGACGGCGTGGGGGGCGAGTTCTTCTTTCAGAAGCATGCCGAGAAGAAGAGCTTTCCGAACATCGAGATCCTCGACCGCGCGCTGTACCCCTCGCACGACCCGCTGCTCGCCATCGGCAAGCCGATCGCGCTGCTGTCGGCGGCGCAGATGAACGTGATCGAGTTGCACACCTGGAACGCGACGACGCGCGCGATGGACCGGCCCGACCGCATGGTGTTCGACCTCGACCCCGGCGAAGGCGTGGGCTGGCCGCAGGTGCAGGAGGCGGCGCAGCTCGTGCATGCGTTGCTCGACGAGATCGGCCTCATCGGCTTCCTGAAGACCAGCGGCGGCAAGGGCCTGCACGTGGTGGTGCCGCTCGCGCCCAAGTACGACTGGGACACGGTGAAGGATTTCTCGCAGGCCATCGTGGCGCACATGGCCTCGGTGATCCCCGATCGGTTCGTGGCCAAGAGCGGGCCGAAGAACCGCGTGGGCCGCATCTTCATCGACTACCTGCGCAACGGCCTGGGCGCGACCACGGTGTGCGCCTGGTCGGCGCGCGCGCGGCCGGGGCTCGGCGTGTCGGTGCCGGTGGCATGGGATGAATTGGCGGGCCTCAAGAGCGGTGCGCAGTGGACGGTGCAAAACGTCACCGAGCGCCTGGCCATCGGCAACGCGCCATGGGCGGACTACGCGAAGACCAAGCAGAGCCTCGTCAAGCCGATGAAGGCCATGGGCTTCGATCCAAAGGCGGCACGATGAGAGCCGCAGGCAACCCCTTCGAACCCGAGGCACCGCCGGGGCTGCGCTACGTCAGCGACACCATGCCCGGCATTCGCCGGCTGCGCGACGGCGACAGCTTTCGCTACCGCGACCCGAAGGGCCGCCTGCTGCGCAACGAGAAGGAGCTGCAACGCATCCGCAAGCTCGCCATCCCGCCGGCGTACGAAGAGGTGTGGATCTGCCCGCTGGCCGAAGGGCACCTCCAGGCGACGGGCCGCGATGCGCGCGGCCGCAAGCAGTACCGCTACCACCCCGACTGGCGCGAGGCACGCGACGCGCACAAGTTCGAGCGCATGCGCGAATTCGGCCAGGCGCTGGCCCGCATCCGCGCCAAGGTGAAGCGCGACCTGGCAGCGCCCGTGGGCAGCCGCGCCTCGGTGCTGGCCGCACTGGTGCGCCTGCTCGACACGACCCTCGTGCGCATCGGCAACGACGAATACGCGCGCGAGAACGGTTCCTTCGGCCTCACCACCCTGCGCAACAAGCACGCGGCGGTGAAGGGCGCCACGCTTCACCTGCGTTTTCGCGGCAAGAGCGGCGTGTGGCACGAGCTCACGCTGGAAGACCCGCAGGTCGCGCGCATCGTCCGCGCCTGCCAGGCGATGCCGGGGCAGGAGCTCTTCCAGTACGAAGACGACAACGGCGAGACGCGCTGCGTGGGCTCGGCCGACGTCAACGAGTACATCAAGGCCCTGAGCGGCGCCGACTTCACGGCCAAGGACTTTCGCACCTGGCATGCGAGCGTGCATGCGCTGGCGCGGCTGTGCGCCTTGCCGGTCACCGGGCCGGTGAGCCGCAAGCGGGCGAACGAGGTCCTGCGCGAAGTGGCCGGGTTGCTGGGCAACACGCTCGCGGTCTGCCGCAAGTCGTATGTGCACCCGGGCGTGATGGCGGTCGCGACGCAGCGTGGCGTCGAGGCCTTGTCGGAGGGGGTGCTGAAACGCTGCCGGGGCCTGACGGTGGCCGAGTGCCGGTTGTTGGCGTTTCTGTCGGCGCCAGGGGTGGCGCCTGCGGTGCTGGCACAACCGGGGCTCGCGGAGGAGCCCCGGCAGGCCGCATCAGGCGGTGGTGGCCGTCGTCGGGGTTGACGACGCGGTGGAGGGCGACAGCTTGGCGCGTGCCGCTTCTTCCGCTTCCTTGCAGGACGGGGCGCACACGTGTTGTGCCTTGCCCAGCAGGCGACGGGTCTTCAGGGTGTTGCGGGGGCGGTGCTTGCCGCACAGGAAGCACGACATGGTCCCGGCCTGGAAGTCACCAGCACTCGCGAACGGCGAGCCGCCTTCCTTGACCTTGTAACGCAGCCCATCGGCCTGGATCTTGGTTTTGACGACGTCTTTTGCCAAAGTAACTTCCTCAATTGGTTGAAAACGCAAACCCTGTATTGTCCTGCGATCTCGGTTGACGCGCACGCGTCAGGGTGAAACAAAGCACCCCCGGAGGGTCGCGAAGACTGGATTGTCCAAGCTTGACGTCCGGTATGCAAACACCAACTCACCGGGAAGATGAGGCCACGGGGTGGCGATTACCCTTAGATCGAGCGCCACCGCATGGTTCCGCACAGCGGTCTCGGGGGCCACGGTCAGTAGGTCGCCTGCGGAGGCCAGGCGCAGGTTGGTGGCGAAGGAGTCGGACGTGATGCTGATCCGAGGCGGTGGCAGGCCGGCGCGCGAGAACCACTCGTCCAGCATCGCGACCGCCTGAGACCCGACCGGCGGCAGCACCCAGCGGTGCTGCGCCAGCTGCAGCACCGTGGGGTGCATGCTCGCCAGGGGATGTTTGCGCGAGGCGGCCACCACCATCCGCTCGGTGCCGATTCCCTCGACCACCACCCCTGGCGGCGGCCGCTCGCCCGGGCCCAGCACCGGCCGGCTGGAGGCGATCGCGTCCAGTTCGCCGTCGCCGAGCGCCGCCCACAGCCGCAGCACGCTGGTCTGGGTCAGCACGACGTGCGCCTCCGGCAAGGCGCGCCGCAGTTCGGCCAGCGCCTGGGGGACGATGTCCAGCGCCGCCATCGGTGAGCTGCCCAGGCGCAGGCGCGGTCGCTGAGGGGTGAGGGCCGCATCGAGCGCCGCACTCACCTCGCGCCGAGCCACCCGCAGGCGCGCGAGCGCCGCGTTTCCCGCCGGGGTCAGCGACACGCCGCGCCGGCCGCGCTCCACCAGCTCGACGCCGAATGCCTGCTCCAGCCCCTGCAGCGCCTGTGTCACCGCCGGCTGCGTGACGTGCAGCGCCTCGGCCACCTTGCGCAGGCTGCCGTGCTCGGCGATGTGCTCGAGCAACAGCAGGTCGCGCAGCCGGAGCTGCTCGATGCGCGCGGTCATCGGAGAAACGGCAGTTGCCATAAGTCAGGCCTATCGCTTGATAAAGAAGTCTGTCTTGGACTTATATCAAACGCCACGTAGTCTTTCACATCAATAACTATTACTGGAGACAAGCGAATGACGACTCGCCGTCATTTCCTGCTGGGCGCGTGCGGCGTGGCGCTCGGGCCCTGGAGCGCGCCCTCGACGGCGGCCGAGCCGCTCTCGCTTGCCAGGATCCTGCTCGGCGCGCCCGCCGGCGGTGCCGGTGACCTGATGGCCCGCCGCCTCGCCGACAAGCTCGCGGGCGGCTACGCCAGCAAGGTGATCGTGGAAAACCGGCCCGGCGCCGGCGGCCAGCTCGCCATCACCGCGCTGAAGGACGCGCCCGACGACGGCAGCACGCTGCTGCTCACCCCCTCGTCGCTGCTCTCCATCTATCCCTACACCTACGCCAGGCTGCCGTACAAGCCGCAGGAAGATTTGGCGCCGGTGTCGCTCGCCGCCTATTCCAACCACGCGCTGGGTGTCGGGCCCGCGGTGCCGCTGAGCGTGAAGACGCTGAAGGACTTCCTCGCCTGGGCCAAGGCCCATCCGGAACTGGCGAGCTACGGCTCCCCGGCGTCGGGCTCGATCCCGCACCTGATCATGGTGGTGCTGGCCAAGCTCACCCACGTGCCGCTGCGCCACATCCCGTACCGCGGATCGACCCAAGGCCTGCAGGACCTGCGCGGCGGCCAGCTCGCCGCGATGTCGTCGCCGGTCGGTGCGTTCCTGCCGCACCTCGCATCGGGCCAGGTGCGGCTGCTCGCCGTGTCGGGCGACCAGCGCAGCCCCTTTGTGAAAGACGTGCCGACCTACCGCCAGCTGGGCTACCCGATCACCGCGCGCGAGTGGTACGGCTTCTTCGTGCCGGCGAAGACACGCGCCGCGATGGTCACGCGCTCGGCGGCCTACCTGCGCATGGCGTTGTCGTCGCCCGACGTGGCCGAAGGCATCCGTCAGTTCGGCCTCGAGGCCGCGCACTCCACGCCGCAGCAGCTCGCCGAGATGCTCAAGGCCGACAGCCAGGAGTGGCGCTCGCTCATCAGAACCGTGGGTTTCACCGCCGAGTCCTGATCCATGTCGTCCCGTTGTCCCGTTCATTCGGATTTCGACCCGCTCCTGCCCGAGACCTTCGACAGCGCCCATGCGCAATATGCCGAGCTGCGCGCACGCTGCCCCGTCGCGCGAAGCGAGGCCTATGGCGGCTTCTGGGCGCTCACGAAATACGACGACGTGGTGCGCGCGCTGAGCGACTCCGCGACCTTCGTCACCTCGAAGCAGAACGTCGTGCCCAAGGTCGCCTTCACCGGCCGACGCCCGCCTTTGCACCTCGACCCGCCCGAGCACACGCCCTACCGCGCCGCGCTCAACCCGCTCTTGACGCCCGAGCGCGTGGCAAAGCTGGAGCCCATGGTGCGCCGCTACGCCATCGACCTGCTGGCGCCGATGATCGCCCGCCGCGAGGCCGACATCTGCGAAGCTTTCGGCAGCCACCTGCCGGTGCGGGTGTTCGGCCACTGGATGAACCTGCCGCCGGATCTGGAGCAAGCCCTGTCCCAGGCCGGGCCGGCGTTCATCCGCGCGGTGCAGTCGGCACAGGAAGACGTGATGCGGGAGACCAGCCTCACGCTCTACGACATGGCGCGTGCGCTCATCGCGTTGCGCAAGCAGTCGCGGCTCGACCCGGCCATCGACCCGACCAGCGCCCTGCTCGCCGCGCGCCAGGATGGCGAGCCGCTGCCCGACGACATGATCGTCGGCATGGTGCGCCAGGTGCTGGTGGTGGGCATCGTGGCGCCGATGGTCATGGTGGGCGCGATGTCGGTGCACCTGTCGCGCCATCCCGAGCTGCAGCAGCAGTTGCGCGGCGATCTCTCGCTCGTGCCCGCCGCGGTCGAGGAGTTCCTGCGCCTGTACACACCGTACCGCGGCTTCGCACGCACCGCGACCGAAGACGTCGAGTTCCGCGGCCGCTCCATTGCGAAAGACGAGCCCATCGCGCTGCTCTACGCGAGCGCCAACCGCGACGAAGACGTCTTCCCCGATCCGGCGAGCTTCCAGCTGCACCGCCCCAACATCCGCGAGCACCTCGCCTTCGGCCGCGGCCCGCACTACTGTGCCGGTGCCGCGCTTGCCCGCGTGGAGCTGCAAGTCGCGCTCGAAGAGCTGCTCGCGCGCACGCGGCACATCGAGCTCGCGGGCGAGATCGTGATGACACCCTTCCCCGAGATCGGTCCGTGGCGCGTGCCGCTCAGGTTCACGCCGGCCTGAATTCATTCCAAGAAAGAAACGAGGAGACATGAAGAAGACAACCCTGTGGCTCGCGGCACTCGCTGCCGCCCCGCTCGCGCATGCGCAAGACAGCTCCAGCGTCACGATCTACGGCTCGATCGACGTCGGCGTCACCTGGGTCGACAACATCCAGGGGAACGACCGCTGGTTCGTCGGCTCCGGCAGCAAGCTGTCGAACCGGCTTGGCTTTCGCGGCCGCGAGAGCCTGGGCGGCGACCTCGCCGCGCTGTTCACCCTCGAGCACGGCTTCAACGCCGACGACGGCACCATCGGCCAGGGCGGTCGCATGTGGGGGCGCCAGAGCTTCGTGGGCCTGGCGAGCAAGGCGGTGGGCACGCTCACGCTCGGCCGGCAGTACGACTTCCTCTATGCCGGCTCGCCGATGCCGCTCGACATGGGCGCCTTCCTCGTCGGCGGCCTCGCCGGTGCGAGCGCGGGTGCCGGCACCTCGGTCGACAACCACCTCGGCGGCGTGCGCTACGACAACACGATCAAGTGGCAGCACAGCCTGGGGCCCGTCACCGCCGGTGCGATGTGGGGATTCGGCAGCGAGAACGACAACGACAAGATGGCCTCGGCCGCGCTGGTCTACCGCGCCGGCACGTTGTGGGCCGGCGTGGCCTACCTGCGCGACAACTACAGCCCCGCCGCCTCGGGCAACAAGATCGCCAGCGCCAGCGTCAACTGGGACGCGACGCCCGCCGCCAAGCTGGTGCTCAACTGGACGCAGAGCAAGGCCTACGTCGCCGCGGACACCCGTTCGCGCAACGACATGCTGCAGGGCGGTGTGCTGTACAAGCTCACCCAGCCGCTCTCGCTCGGCGTGATGTTCGGCCACTCGAAGACGAAGAACGCCGCCAACGTCGACGGCAAGCTGCAGCAGCTCGGCGCCGGCTTCGCCTACAACTTCAGCCGCCGCACCGAGTTCTACGGCATCGCGTCGCACGTGAAGAGCGAAGGCAGCACCGGCACCGCGTACAGCAGCACGCCGGGCATCGGGGGCCCGGCGGCGTCGTTCCGCTCCAACGACAACACCCAGCTGGTGCTGAAGACCGGCATCCGCCACAGCTTCTGAGGCCACCATGAAGTTCCTCGTGTGTGCGGTCCTGTGCCTGACGGCACAGGGCGCGATGGCGGTCGACTATGCGGGCAGCGAACGCTGGTTTCCGGTCAACGAAGGGCGCGAGCTGCCGAAAGAGTTGCGCTACCCGAACGAGTCCGGTGCGACGACCACGCTCAATGCGAAAGGCCCGGTCGACACCAAAGGCCATGCCTTCTTCACACCGCTCGGCGTCAACGGCCGCGCGTGCGCGACCTGCCACCAGCCGGCCGATGCGATGGGCCTGTCGGTCGCCACCATCCGCGAGCGATGGGCGGCGACCCAGGGGCGGGACCCGCTCTTCGCCGCGGTCGACGGTGCCAACTGTCCCAACCTCCCGCAAGGCCAGGAGGCCTCGCACTCGCTGCTGCTCGAGCGCGGGCTCTTCCGCATCGCGCGCCCCTGGCCGCCGCGCGGCGACGACGGCAGGCCGATCAAGCCCGAGTTCTCGCTCGAGGTCGTGCGCGACCCGACCGGCTGCAACCTGCACGCGAAGCACGGCCTGAAGAGCGACAACCCGACCGTCTCGGTCTACCGCCGACCCCGCCCGGTGGCCAACCTCAAGTACATCCTCGCGGTCGGCTTCCCCTTCGATCCGAAGAACGGCCTGCCGCTCAAGCGCGACCCGCTCACCGGCGAGTACATGAGCGGCAACCTGCTGTCGGATGCGCGCGCGCTCACGCTGCCGCTGCAACTGCAGGACGCCGTGCGCAGCCACCTGCAGATGAACGGCAACCCGACGCCCGAGCAGGTCAAGCAGATCCTCGACTTCGAGCAGCAGGTGTTCTCGGCGCAGAGCCACGACAAGTGGGGCGGGGCGTTGACCGATGGCGGCGCGATGGGCGGGCCGGAGGTGCTGGAAAAGTCGCGCGCCGGCGTGCTGCAGAACGCGCAGCGCAACCCGATGTGGAAGGAGTTCCTGCCCTGGAAGACCTCGGCACCCGCGGCCCATGCGGAGCAGCAGAGATTCCGCGAGTCGGTGGCGCGTGGGGCCGAGCTCTTCGTCAAGCGCATGTTCCTGATCTCGGGCTCGACCGGCATCAACTCCATGGGCTTCGGCAGCCCGGTGCTCAACTCGTGCGCGATGTGCCACAACATGGCCAACGTGGGCATCGACGTCGCGCCCGGCCAGGTGGACCTCGGCACGACCAACGAACCCTGGGCCAAGCCCTCGCCCGAGTTGCCGCTCTTCAAGCTGACGTGCAACGCCAACGTGAAGCCGCATCCCTTCCTTGGCCGCACGGTCTACACGCAGGACCCGGGCTATGCGCTCACCACCGGCCGCTGCGAAGACATCGGAAAGATCACGATGCAGAGCATGCGCGGCCTTGCAGCGCGGGCGCCGTACTTCGCCAACGGCTCGGCCAAGACCTTGCGCGAGATCGTCGAGGTCTACAACCGGCGCTACCAGATCCGCCTGTCGCCGCAGGAGATCGAGGACCTCACCAACCTGATGAGCGTGCTGTGATGAGGAACACCCTTTTCATCATCGCCGCGCTGCTCGCCGCGGATGCCGCCAGCGCGCAAGCGGACTTCCGCCGCTTCGTCACCTGCCCGGTCTACCGCGACACCGACGCCGGCCGCAAGTCGGGCTGCTGGCTGGGCACGCAGATCGAGACCAGCCAGCGCTTCGACGTGAGCAACAGCCCCGACAAGCCGCTCGCCGGCCGGCTGATGCTTGTCGAGGGCGTGCTGTCGAACGAGCGCGACATCTGTGGCGGCATCGTGATGCAGCCGGTGCGCATCTCGGTGCTGCAGGAGCCCTGCCCCGAGGTGATCATCCCGGCCGAAGGCTGGCCCAGCAAGCCGTCGGTCACGCCGCCCAACGTGATCGCGCCGCTCGCGGTGCCGCGCAAGATGCCGCAGCCGCCGTTCGAGGAGAAGCAGTTCCACCTCATCTTCGACTACGACAGCGACTTCCTCGTCTACCAGAGCGTCGAGCTCACCATCGAGAACGCGACACTGCTCGCGCAGGCCAGCAAGGCCAGGCGCGTGCTCGTCACCGGCTACGCCGACACCCGGGGTGTCGAAGCCTCGGGCCGCCTCTACAAGGAGACGCTGGCCCTGGCGAAGGCCCGCGCCGAGATGACGGCCGAGGCGCTGCGCCGCATGGGCGTGCCCGCCCACACGCTGCAGGTGAAGTGGCAAGGCGACCCCGCGCCGCTCGCGAGCGAAGCGCCGATGCACGAGCCCTCGAAGCGGCGAGTGACGGTGACCGTGCAGCCCTGAAGACCTACAACACGAGGAGACATCGAATGAAAACCAGGATCGCACTCGCCTGCGCATCGCTCGCCGCGTCACTCAGCCAGGTGGCCCACGCGCAGACCCCCGCCGGCGTCACGCTCTACGGCCGCATGGACATGGCCATCGCGTACCAGACGCGCCTTTTCTCAAGCGGCGTCGTGGTGGGTGGTGGTCGCTGGTACGCCGACAGTGGCGGGAGCAACGGCAGCCGCTGGGGCCTGCGCGGCAGCGAAGACCTGGGCGGCGGCACGCGGGCGCTCTTCGTGATGGAAAGCGGCCTGCAGGCCGACACCGGCGTCATCGGCCAGGGCGGGCGCATCTTCGGCCGGCAGGTCTACATCGGGCTCGACGGTGGATTCGGCCGGCTCACGGTGGGCCGCCAGTACACGCCGTGGTTCGACGTGCTCTCCACCTCCGACCCCTTCGGCAACAACCTCGTCGGCAACTCCGGCAACGTGGCGCATGCCAACCCACGTGCCGACAACGCCATCGTCTACGGCACGCCCAGCGTCGCCGGCCTCACCGCACAGGGCATGCTCGCGCTGGGTGAGCGCAACGGGTCGAGCGCCGCCGGCCGACAGGTCAACCTCGCGCTCAAGTACCAGCGCGGGCCCCTGTGGATCGGCGCCGCGCATGCGCGCCAGGGCAGCGCCGACGAGGTGCCGCCCGCGTCGGGCAGCTTCCGCGCGAACGTCACGGCCAGGTTCTCCATCGTCGGCGCGAGCTACGACTTCGGCGTGGTGAAGCTGTTCGGCCACTACGCGGTGATGGACGACATGAACCCGACGATCCAGGCCGCGCCCACGCCGGTGGCCGGCGCAGAAGGGTCGAGCTGGCTGCTGGGGGCGAGCGCACCGCTCTTCGGCGGCAGCCTGATGGCCAGCGTGGTCTCGCTCGACGACCAGCGGGCGCTGGACCGCGATGCGCGCATGCTAGCCGCCGGCTACACCTACCCGTTGTCGAAGCGCACCATGCTCTACGGTGCCTGGGCCCGCATGATCAACCGCAACGGCGGCACGCTCACGGTCAACACGCCGTCGTACCCGGGCGCGGGCGAAGTGCAGTTCCAGGCCGGCCTCTCGCACGTGTTCTGAGGCGGGTGCCGCGAATGGAGGATGGCGCGGCGCAAAGCGCGGAATGAAGATTGCCGCAGGGGAGGTGGTCCGGTTGTCTTGCGGAGGCCTCTATGCAGACCCTGTCGTCATGTCTCGTGCGTTGCTGCGGTGCAGCGGCCGTGTGGGGGTGCTGGGCCTTGGCCAGCGCTCAGGTGCCTGACCTCGCCGTCGATCGACAGGGCCGCTCCGTCGTCGACAACTGCGTGAGCACCACCCAGCTCACCTTCAAGCCGGGGGTCAACGGCTTCATGCTCAACGAGCGCGACGGCGCCGAGGTGGCGGCGGCCATCGTGCGCCGCTACCCGGTGATCGAGCGCGACGGGCTGATGCCGCAGGCCATTGCGCTGTGGCGGCCGGCGGGGGGCGAGTGGGCCTATGTGACGCTCGGGCAGAAGAAGCACGCGCCGCATGCCACCTGCTACACCGCGACGGTCGATGCGGCCAAGGTCGATGGCACGCCGACGCTGATCCGCAAGTACTTCAGCCCCGCGCCGTGACGCCTCAGCGCGTGGCGGACTCGCGCTCGGCGCGAGCGCACAGCCGCGCGATGCGCCAGTGCGCCTGCGCGAGCGCACCGCCCTTGCCGACGCCCCAGCCGACCACCCAGCCGAGCGCCACTTCGGCCACCCAGGCGCCGAGCGCCGGGATCGACTCGACACCCGCCGGTGGCACGGGGAAGTACATCGCGAGGCCGGTGAACCCCACGGCCGTCCACAGCGCCGCCCAGCCGCCGGTGCGGCGCAGCTGCCGGTTGATCAGGCGCTCGAAGTGCTCGTTGCGTGCGGAGCGCAGGCCCGGGAGGCGCAGCGCCACGCGCAGGTGCGGCATCGTCCAGCGCTTGCGGATCGACTGGCGGAAGGCCTGCAGGTCCGCGATCGAATCAAGCGCCAGGGTGCGAGGCGGCGGGATGCGGCGTACCGCGTGCTTGGTGGCCACCGGTCAAGCGGCCTGGCTCGGTGGGCAGAGGATGCCCAGGAAGATGGGCCGCACGTAGATCTCGGCCACGTTGTCCTGCGTGGCGCTGGGCACCCAGTGCGCGAGGCTGCCGGCCGAGTTGACGAGGCCGCTGGCCACCTGTGCGGCGATCACGGGGTGCAGCGGGCGGATGGAGCCGTCCATCATGCCGTCGACCACCACGCCGGCCAGGCGCTCGGTGAGGCGGCTCATGGTGCGGCGCACGTCGCTGCGGCGTGCGGGGTCCGACAGCGCACTCGTCGCGCCCAGGCGCAGCAGCGGGCCCTCGGGCGACAGCTGGAAGCGCGCGAGCGAACGCGAGATCGCGCAGGCGCGGTCCCAGCCCTTGCCGTCGATGCCCTCGGCCAGGCTCAGCGCGCGGCGGATGACGGCGAAGGTGCGCTCGAAGCAGTCGGAGATCAGGTCTTCCTTGTTGTCGTTGTGGTGGTAGAACGACCCTTTTGTCACGTTGAGCTTGGCCGAGATCATGTCGACCGAGGCACCGCGGTAGCCCTGCTCGTTGACGAGAAACGATGCCGCGCGCAGGAAGGCTTCGGAGGTGGCGTCGTCGTTGACGGTGAGGCGCCATTCGCGCTCGGCCTGCGAGGGCGCCCACACCGAGCCGGGGCCTGCGCTGCCGCGGATCACGATGTCGCTCACGCGGTCGGCGATGTGGGCGTATTCGTCGGTCTCGTAGCGGTCGATCCAGCCGCGCACCCAGTGGGCCACCGACAGCAGCATGTAGGTGCGTGCGGCGAGGTCGGCACGGCCGAGCTGCGCGGTCTGCGGCGTGCGCATCAGCTCGCGCAGGCGGCGGAACATGTCGTTGTAGGCGTCGGAGACGACCTCGAAATGCGGGCTCGGCAGCGCTCGCATGTCGTTGAACTGCATCAGCGGTGCATGCGCGCCGCGGTCGATGTCGGCGAAGAGGGCCGCCTGCAGGCGGAAGAACTCGTGCACGCGCGCCTCGATGCCGCTCTTGGCCGAGGCCTGGTCGATGATGTCGCGGAAGACCTCGATCGCGCGCAGGAAGCAGGCGGTCGCCAGGTCTTCCTTCTTGCGGTAGTAGTAGGTCACGCTGTTGGTGACCAGGCCCACGCTCGCGGCGATGTCGGCAAGCGTGGCGCCCTTCACCCCGTGCTGGTTGAAGAGCGCGGCAGCGGCACTGAGGATGGCTTCGCGCTTCTCCTGGAAGCGCTGCGTCTGGGCAGGGAGCGTCGCGGACATCGGCGAAGAGGAGGAAGGGGACTTGCGTGCAGCCATGTAGCGGCGAGGCGTGGATTATCCGCCAGCCCCCTCCCGTTGTTCCGCGTGGCGCAACTCAGGCGGCAACTTTGCGCGATTCCGGCATCTGCATCACCACCGGGTCGTGCAGGTGGCAGGCCACCGCGCGGCCGGCGCCCTTGTCGAGCAGGGCCGGGTCCTGGGTCTTGCAGACGTCCATCGCCATCGGGCAACGGGGGTGGAAACGGCAGCCCGACGGCGGGCGCAGCGCGCTCGGCACTTCGCCGGTGACGACGATGCGCGGGCGCGTGGCCTCGATCTCGGGGTCGGCCACCGGCACGGCCGACATCAGCGCCTGGGTGTAGGGGTGCATCGGGCGCTGGTAGAGGTCGTCCTTGGAGGCGATCTCGACGATGCGGCCGAGGTACATCACCGCGATGCGGTGGCTGATGTGGCGCACCACCGCGAGGTCGTGCGCGACGAAGAGGTACGACAGGCCCAGGCGCTGCTGCAGCTCGACCAGCACGTTGAC
This sequence comes from Piscinibacter sp. HJYY11, assembly GCF_016735515.1. NCBI lineage: Bacteria > Pseudomonadati > Pseudomonadota > Betaproteobacteria > Burkholderiales > Sphaerotilaceae > Piscinibacter > Piscinibacter sp. HJYY11. Next base: position 4,215,713 of record NZ_JAERQZ010000001.1, read on the forward strand.
CACCTGCGCCTGGATCGACACGTCGAGTGCCGACACCGGCTCGTCGCAGATGATGAGGCTGGGCTCGAGTGCCAGCGCGCGGGCGATGGCGATGCGCTGCCGCTGGCCGCCGGAGAACTCGTGCGGGTAGCGGTCGGCCATGTCGGGCAGGAGGCCCACGGTCTTGAGCAGGGCGGCGACACGCTCCTTGCGCTCGGCCTTCGTGCCCACGTTGTAGACCTCGAGCGGCTCGCTCACGATGTCGGCCACCGTCATGCGCGGGTTCAGCGAGCCGTACGGGTCTTGATAGACCATCTGCATGCGGCGGCGGAAGCGCCCGGTGCGGCGGTCCTGCGCGGTGATGTCTTCGCCTTCGAAGAAGACCTTGCCTTCGGTGATGTCCTGCATGCGCAGGATGGCGAGGCCGGTGGTCGACTTGCCGCAGCCCGATTCGCCGACGAGCCCCAGCGTCTCGCCCCGGTTGAGGGTGAACGACACGCCGTCCACGGCCTTCACCGCGCCGACCTGCTTCTGGATCACCGCACCCGAGTGCACGGGGAAGTGGACCTTCAGGCCCTCGACGCGCAGCAGCGGGTCGGCCTTGGCGGAGGGGGAGGAGGTGCTCATGGGTTCACGGCTTCCGGGCGGGCAGGAGAGAGGGCGGGCAGGTCGCGTATGCAGGCCATGATGTGGTCGGTGCCGACCGGGCGCAGCTGGGGGCGCTGCTGCTGGCATTCGGCGATGGCGAAGCGGCAGCGGGGGGCGAAGGCACAGCCGGGCGGCAGGCGCGTGAGGTCGGGCGGCGAGCCTTCGATGGGCACGAGGCGCTGCGACGAATCGCCATCGAGCCGCGGCACCGAGGCCAGCAGGCCGCGGGTGTAGGGGTGGCTCGGGTTCTTGTAGATGTTGCGCGCGGACGATTGCTCGACGATGCGCCCGCCGTACATCACCGCCACGCGGTCGGCATAACGCGCGACCACGCCGAGGTCGTGCGTGATGAGGATGAGCGAGGCCTGCGTCTCGCGGCACAGCTCCTTCAGCAGGTCGAGCACCTGGGCCTGCACCGTCACGTCGAGCGCGGTGGTGGGCTCGTCGGCGATGATGAGCCGCGGCTTGCAGGCGAGCGCCATCGCGATCATGGCGCGCTGGCGTTGCCCGCCCGAGAACTGGTGCGGGTAGGCGCTGGCCTTCGACGCGGCATCGGGGATGCGCACCTTGGCCAGCAGCTCGCCGGCGGTCTGGAGCGCCTTGTCCCACGCGGTGCCGCGGTGCAGGTTCATCGGCTCGGCGATCTGCTTGCCCACCGTGATGGTGGGGTTCAGCGAGGTCATGGGCTCCTGGAAGATCATCGCGATGCGGTCACCCCGCACCTTGCGGATGTCCTCGTCGCTCATCTTCACCAGGTCCTTGCCTTCGAAGAGGATCTGGCCGCTCTCGATGCGCCCCGGCGGGTTGGGGATGAGCCGCAGCAGGGACAAGGCGGTCACGCTCTTGCCCGAGCCCGACTCGCCCACGATGGCGAGCGTCTCGCCCGGGGCGACGTCGAAGGAGACGTTGTCGACCGCGGTCACCTCGCCACGCTCGGTGCGAAAGCGCGTGGTGAGGTTGCGGACTTGGAGCAGGGGTTCGGTCAATTGCGTTCCTTTGGAGGCATCACTTGCCCAGCTTCTTCTTCAGGTCCTGGTCGATCCAGATGCGTGAATAGATCGGCCAGGGGCGCACCGCGCCTGCGCGCAGCTCGCCGTCGTAGTTCTTGACCCACGGCCACCAGGCCACGTGGTTGTAGGGCGTGGGCAGCCAGACGTACGGTGCCTTCTCGAGGATCTCGCGCGTCATCACCTTGAGCATGATCTGGCGCTTGCCTTCGTCACGCTCGAGCAGCACATCGTCCATCTTCTTCTCGAAGGCGGGGTCGTTCCACTGCGACGGGTTCCAGACCTGACCCTTGACGAAGTTCTTGCGGATCGAGGTCGTGGGGTTGGTGTGGCCGTTGTCCATCAGGTACAGCGGCGCGTTGGTGCGCGTGGTCATCGCCGACAGGAAGGCCGGGTACTCCATCGGCTGGATCTCGAGCTTGACGCCGATCTTGTCGTAGTACGACGCCAGCATCTGCACCAGGTCGGCATGCGTGCCGTTGACCGCGTTGTATTGCACCTTGAAGCTGAAGCCGTTGGGGTAGCCCGCCTCGGCGAGCAGCTGCTTGGCCTTGGCCGGGTTGTAGGTGTAGAGCTCCTGCACCGCCTGCGGCATGGCGGTGAGCGGCTCGAAGTAGCCCACGTAGTCGGGGTGCATCGGGAAGCCGAAGACCTCGGCGTGGCCGCTGTAGATTGACTTGATGATGGCCTGCCGATCGACGGCCATGTTCATCGCGCGGCGCACGCGGATGTCGTCGAAGGGCTTCACGTCGACGCGCATGGCCATGTAGGTGCCGGCCATGGCCAGCGTGCGCGACCACTTGAGCTGCGGCGCCTGCTTCTTCAGGTCTTCCACCTCGCTCGCGCGAATCACTTCCAGGATGTCGAGCTTGCCGGTGCGCAGCAGCGAGTAGCGCGTGGCCTCGTCCTTGATGGTGCGGTAGGTGATCTTGTCGACGAAGGGCAGCTTGTACTCCTGGCCGCCGATCTTTTCCTTGTCCCAGTAGTTGGGGTTCTTGACGTAGGTGTTGGAGTTGCCGGCCTGGAAGTCCTGCAGCAGGTAGGGCCCGGTGCCGTTGACGTTCTTCCAGTTGGAGGCGCCAGCGTCGACCACTTCCTTCGGCACGATGGCGGAGTAGTAGCCCCAGCCCCAGCGGTAGTCCCACTCGGCGTTGTAGTTCTTGAAGGTGAAGAGCACGGTGTGCTTGTCGGTGGCTTCGACCTTGGCCATGTGGTCGAGGTACTCGGGCACCTTCTTCGGGCTCTTCTCCTGGCGGGTGAAGGCGTAGACCACGTCGTCGGCGACGAACTCGCGCGCCTTCATCACGCCGGGCTTCTCGGGGTACATGATCCCCTTGCGCAGCTTGACCTCGAGCTTGAGCGGGTCGATCCACTTCCAGGTCTCGGCCAGCTCGCCGCGGATGGCGTCGCTCGGCAGCCAGGCATCGGCCACGAAGCGGTGCTTGCCGCCGTTCTTGACCGACTTGGACAGGTCACCGGCCCACAGCACCTCGTACTGGCCGCCGGCGTCGTGGTTGATCTTCCAGTTGTAGTCGGCCGGGTCCCAGGAGAGGGCGGAGATGCCCACGTAGACGGTGCCCAGCCGCAGCTCGCCGCCGTATTGCGGCTTGCCTTGGGCGAAGGCGGCGGCAGGCGCCACGGCGATGGCGGCCGCGAGGGCGCATGCATGCAAGCAACTGCTGAACGTCTTCATGGGGCTCGTCTCCTGTTGAAGTGGAAGGGAGGGATGGGTCCTACTTGCCCATCTTTTTCTTGAGTTCCTGGTCCACCCAGATGCGGGCGTGGATCGGGCCGGGGCGGTCGGCGCCTGCGCGCAGCTCGCCGCCGTAGTTCTTCACCCACGGCCACCAGCCGGTGTAGACGTAGGGCGAGGGCAGGAAGAGGGCCGGCGCCTGCGCGAGGATGATCCGCGTCATCTGCCGCACCTTGACCTGGCGCACGCGCTCGTCGGGCTCGGCGAGCACCTCGCTCATCATCTTCTCGATGGTCGGGTCGTAGAACTGCGACGGGTTCCACATCTGGCCCTTGACGAAGCTCTTGCGCAGCGCGGTCGTCGGGTTGGTGTGGCCGAGGAACATGAAGTAGCCCGGGGCGTTCTTCCTGGTCGTCATGGCCGAGAGATACGCGCCGTAGTCGAGCGTCTCGATCTCCATCGTGACCCCCACCTTCTGCAGGTAGGCGGCGATCAGGGCCAGGAGGTCGGCGTCGGTGCTGCTGCTGGAGGTCTGCACCTTGAAGCTGAAGCCCTTGGCGAGGCCCGCTTCGGCGAGCAGCTGCTTGGCCCTGGCCGGGTTGAAGGTGTAGAGCTCCTTGATCTCGGGCGGCATGCTGTCCAGCGGCTCGTAGTACCCGGTGTAGTTCATGTGCATCGGGTAATTGAGCATCTCGGCATTGCCGCCGAAGTAGCTCTTGATGATGGCCTGCTTGTCGACCGCCATGTTGAGCGCACGGCGCACGCGGATGTCGTCGAACGGCTTGGTGTCCATGCGCAGCGCGATGAAGTTGCCGCCGTTGGCGAGGTACTTGTTCCACTTGATCTGCGGTGCCGAGCGCTTGAGCTCTTCCACCGCGCTCCAGCGCACGGCCTCGAGCACGTCGAGCTTGCCGGTGCGCAGCGCCGTCAGGAACGTGGCTTCGTCCTTGATGTAGCGGTAGGTGATCTTGTCGACGAAGGGCAGCTTGTAGTCGGTGCCGCCGATCTTTTCCTTGCCCCAGTAGTTCGGGTTCTTGTTGAACGAGAGCGACGCGCTCTGCGTGTAGCTGTCGAACATGAAGGGGCCGGTGCCGTTCAGGTTCTTCCAGTCCTTGGCGCCGGCGGCTGCCACTTCCTTCGGCACGATGGCCGAGTAGTAGCCCCAGCCGAAGCGGTAGTCCCACTCGGCGTTGTATTCCTTGAAGTGGAAGGTGACGGTGTACTTGTCGTTCGCCTCGACCTTGGTCAGGTGGTCGAAGTAGCCGGGGATCTTCTTCGGGCTCTTGCTGAGGCGGTCGTAGCTCCCGACCACGTCTTCAGACGTCAGCTCGCGGGCCTCCATCACGCCGGGCCGGGCCGGGAACATCACGCCCTTGCGCAGCTGGACCACCACGCGCAGCGGGTTCTGCTCCATCTTCCAGCTCTCGGCCAGCTCGCCGCGCAGCGCGTCGGGCGGCAGCCACGCGTCAGGGCTGAAGGAGTACTTGCCACCGTTCCGCTTGGACTTGCTCAGGTCGGCGGCAAAGAGCTGCTCGTAGACGAGGCCGGTGTCCTGGTTGTGCTTCCACGCCCAGTCGACGTGGTCGGACGAGAGCGGCGAGACCGTGACGTACACGTTGCCGATGTTGAGCTGGCCGCCGTACTGCGGCTTCTCGGCTTGGCCCAGGGCGGCCGGGGACGCGAGCGACAGGGCCGCGGGAGCGATCGCCAGGGAAGCGATGGCGCGCAGCTGCCGCGCCAAGGTCGTGAGGTGCATGAAATTCCTGTTGAGAGAGAAAGACGGGACAGGGGTCAGCGCGAGCCACGCATGCGCGGGTCGAGCAGGTCGCGCAGGGCATCGCCGAACACGTTGGTCGCGTAGACCATGACGGTCAGGCACAGGCCCGGTGCGAGGGCCAGCCAGGGGCCCTGGAACATGTAGGTGCGGCCGCTGCCGGAGAGCATGCCGCCCCAGGTGGGCGCCGGCGGCGGCACGCCGAGGCCGAGGAAGGCGAGGCCCGATTCGGCCAGGATCACCGTGCCCACGCGCGTCGTGAAGATCACGATCACCACCGGCATCACGTTGGGCAGGATGTGCTTCCACAGGATGCGCAGCGACGAGGCACCGAGCGATTGCGCGGCATGCACGTACATGTTTTCGCGCACGGCGACCACCGCGCTGCGCACGATGCGCGAGCCGTCGATGCCGAGCAGCACGCCGAGCGTGATGATGGTCTGCGTCATGCCGGGGCCGAACACCGAGACCACGACGATCAGGATGATGAGGCCGGGGAAGCTCATCCACGCGTCGACGAAGCGCTGCATCACCATGTCGAAGCGACCGCCCCAGTAGCCGCTGGTCACGCCGATGAGGATCGAGATGACAGTCGACAGCAGCGCGGCCGAGCAGCCGATGATCACCGACAGCCGCGCACCATAGATGCAGCGCGACATGACGTCGCGGCCGAGGTTGTCGGTGCCGAACCAGTGCGACCACGACGGCGCCTGCAGGCGCTCGAGCATGTTGATCTCGTTGTAGCCGTAGGGCGCGAAGAACTCGGCGAAGAGGCCGACGACGAGCATGAAGAGCAGCACCACGCCGCCGGTGGCGCCGAGGGGCTTCTGCTTGAAGAGGCGCTTGATCACGCTGCGCGAGGGCGCGCGTGGCGGCACCGCCACCGGTGCCGCCGCAGCGTTGGTTTCAATGACGGCAGCCATCAGCGGTACCTCACCTTGGGATCGAGCAGGCCGTAGCTCAGGTCCACGACCAGGTTGATGAGCATCACCGCCACGCCGACCACGAGGAAGACGCCGGTGATGATGGGGTAGTCGCGCTGGTTCACCGCATCGAGCAGCAACAGGCCCATGCCGGGGATCACGAAGATCTGCTCGATGATCACCGCGCCGCCGATGAGCAGCGGCGCCTGCAGGCCGATCAGCGTGACGACCGGGATGAGCGCGTTGCGCAGTGCGTGGCGCATCACGACCAGCGGCTCACCCAGGCCCTTGGCCCAGGCGGTGCGGATGTAGTCCTGCCGCAGCACCTCGAGCATCATGGTGCGCGTGAGGCGCATGGTGATCGCAGAGAGTGCCGCGCCGAGGATGATGGCCGGCAGGATCATCTGCTTGAGGTTCTGCCACGGGTCGGTGAAGAAGGGCACGTACTCCACTTCGGGCGACCAGCCCCACCAGATCGACGGGAACACCATCACCATCGTGCCGATCCAGAAGCTCGGCACCGCGAGCAGCAAGATGGAGAACGAGCGGCCGATGTAGTCGCCGGCGGTGTCCTGGCGGATCGCCGAGTACACGCCGATCGGAATCGCGATCAGCAGGCCGACGATCAAGGCCAGCAGGCCGAGCTCGAAGGTCACCGGCATGCGTGCCTTCAGGAACTCGGTGACGGGCGAGTTCTGCCACAGCGAGTTGCCGAGGTCACCGCGGAAGACGATGTTGGAAACCCACGTGACGTACTGCTCCCACATCGGCTTGTCGAGGCCGAGGGCCGCCACGACCTGGTCGCGGCTCTTCTTGTCGGCCGCCACGTCGTTCTGGCTCAGCATCATGTCGATGATGTCGCCGGGGATCAGCCGCACCGTGATGAAGACGATGAGGCTCGCGAAGAAGAGGGTCGGCAGCAGCGACAGCAGGCGCCGGATCACATAGCCGCGCATCAGGTCTGCTCCTCACGCTGCGCGGCGTTCCGCCACCATACCCATTCTTCTGCCTGTCGGAATTCAGTTTGCATGCGCCGGACCCTGGGTTCTTGCAGCGAGCTGCTGCCAAGTCGGGCGAATCATCCACTGAAGAACATTCGAAGTCTCGCAGGGCAAACACTTAGCTGCCCTCGGTGTCCGGGCTAACGTGGACGCATACCCGACATTCGAAATCCGGGAAAACACGAAGAGGCGAGGTGGAACTCGCGCTTCGTTGTTCGACTCTGGCGCGTGTTGGCGGGCGCGTGTTATTCCGCTGTGCGGGCGGGCCAGCCGGCGAACAACCCGCGCAGCGCGGTCACGAACGCGAGCGGCTGGTCGACCATCAGGTGGTGGCGTGCGGCGGGGATCTCGATGCGCGGCGTGCCGGGCGGCGCGAGGCTCGCGGTGTAGGCGAGGATGTCGGCGTCGAACAGCAGCGACTGCGCACCCCACACCACGGCGACCGGGCACTGCAGCGCGTGGAAGTCGGGCAGCGGGTTCTCCATGCGCATGTCGCGCCACTGGAAGGGGTCGAAGCGCCAGGTCCAGCCCTCTCTTGTGTCGTCGCCGTGGCCAGACTCGAGCGGCGCGCGCTTCAGGGAAGTGCGTGCGATGTGGTCGGCGATGTACAGGTTCTTGCAGACCTGCGGCGGCGCGAAGCGAAAGCGAGCAAGTGCGGCGGGCAGCGCCTCGTAGACACGGTTGGGCCGCGGCTCCACGCTGCCCGGGCCGCCGCCGCGCCGTGCCTTGCGCATTTCGGGCGACATCACGGGGCAGTCGACCAGCACCAGCCCACCCACCTTCGTGCCCGCGCGTGCGCTGTAGCGCAGCGCCGGAAAGCCGCCGAACGAATGCGCGACGACGATGGGCTTCACCTTGCTCTCGAAGACACCGGTGGCGTCGGCCACCGCGGCCACTTCTTCGGACAGCAGTTCGATCGAATAGCTGTCGCGCCAGTCGGAGCCGCCCATGCCCGACCACGACATCGCGACCACGCGGAAGTCGTCTGCGAAGAACGGGGCGATGAAGCTGTACCAGTCGGCGTGCGCGCGGTTGCCATGCAGCAGCACGAGGCCGGGCTTGCCGATCTCGCCCCAGGTGAGGGTCTCGATGCGTGCGCCTTTCACGTGGACGAAGCTGCGTGCGGGCTCGCGTTTCAGGGCCTTGTCGAACCAGCTCGGCGCCTCGGGTTTTTCCCCTTTGAACGGTGCCAGCGGTGACTGAATGTTGAGTTCCTTGGAGCTTTCGGCGGTCATCGGGGTGCGTGGCGGCTGCGGTGAAATCTGGAAAGACAAGTATGTGTTGATTCAGTCCCGCCCCTGTCGCAGACGAGACTTGGGCCTGCAGAATCCTCGTCTATAAACACGCCCATGGGCTGGCGTTCTCCGTGGCGGTACAGATCGGCTTTCGAAAAACCAGTCTGCCAGAGAATCTCGATGCATGCCACGGGGCGGCTCCCAGTCACTCACACACCTTTGGAGAAGAGCAGATGAATTTCTCGATGTCGGAACGCCAGGTCTACTGGCGTGATCGCGTGGTCGCGTTCATGCACCAGTACGTGTACCCCGCGGTGCCCACGTACTACGAGCAGATGAAGGGCTTCGGCACCAACCGCTGGCAGGTTGTGCCGGTGGTCGAGGAGCTCAAGGCCATCGCCAAGAAGGAAGGCCTGTGGAACCTCTTCCTGCCCAAGGATTCGCTGCCCGAAGACAGCCCCTACCGCGGCGCCGGCCTCACCAACCTCGAGTACGCGATGTGCGCGGAAGAGATGGGCAAGGTGGGCTTCGCCTCCGAGGTCTTCAACTGCTCGGCACCCGACACCGGCAACATGGAAGTGCTGGCGCGTTATGCGAACGACGCACAGAAGAAGCAGTGGATGGAGCCCCTGCTCGACGGCAAGATCCGCTCGGCCTTCCTCATGACCGAGCCCGCGGTCGCATCCTCCGACGCCACCAACATCTCGCTCGAGATCAAGCGTGACGGCGACCACTACGTGCTCAACGGCCGCAAGTGGTGGTCGTCCGGCGTGGGCGACCCGCGCTGCAAGATCGCCATCGTGATGGGCAAGAGCAACCCCGATGCGCCCTCGCATGCGCAGCAGTCGCAGATCCTCGTGCCGCTCGACACCCCGGGCATCACCGTGCTGCGCATGCTGCCGGTGTTCGGCTTCGACGACGCGCCGCACGGCCACGCCGAGGTGGTGTTCAAGGACGTGCGAGTGCCGCTGGAAAACCTGCTGCTAGGCGAAGGCCGCGGCTTCGAGATCGCGCAAGGCCGCCTGGGCCCGGGTCGCATCCACCACTGCATGCGCACCATCGGCAGCGCCGAGGTGGCGCTCGAGAAGATGGTCAAGCGCCTGCAGTCGCGCGTGGCCTTCGGCAAGCGCATCATCGACCACTCGCTGTGGGAAGAGCGCATCGCCACCGCCCGCATCGACATCGAGATGACCCGCCTCCTGTGCCTGAAGGCGGCCGACATGATGGACAAGGTCGGCAACAAGGTCGCCCGCCTCGAGATCGCGATGATCAAGGTGGCTGCCCCTCGCATGGCGCTCAAGATCATCGACGACGCGATCCAGGCGCACGGCGCCGGTGGTGTGTCGGAAGACTTCGGCCTTGCGAAGCAGTACGCCAGCATGCGCACCATGCGACTGGCCGACGGCCCGGACGAAGTCCACAACCGCGCCATCGCCCGCTGGGAGATGGGCAAGTACCGCGCACCCAAGGCATGAGCCACGATTGGCGGCCACCCGGGGGTGCCGCACCCCTGGGTCCTGGTGTTGTGCACGAGGGTGCAAAGGAGAAAATCCTTTGTGCCCTTTTTCTTTGTGTTCCTTTCCTTTACGTCGTGCGCCGGGCGGCCGACATTGAACCAACTCGACGGCGTGGCATGACTGCCCTGAAAGCACCCGGGAAGCAAGTCGCCTTCTCCCCGGCCCCGAACACTGGCGGACTGACCGACGAGGTCGAATGGCTGGACCGAGGCTTCTGGATCCTGCCTCGCCTCACCGCGCTCTACCTGGCCCTCGCCTTCCTGCTCGTGCCGTGGTACTGGCCCAGCCTGCCCACCGCCGAGCGCATCGCGTGGGTCGTGGGGCTCGCGGTCTTCATCGGCGCGCGGCTGGCCATCATCCGCGCGCTGAAGGCCTGGCGCGCCCGGCCCGACCGCCAGGCCCGCGACTCGCAGCCGCTGTGGTTCCTGCTTGCCACCGTGACGGGGCTCTACTGGGGCTTCAACGGCTGGCTGCTCTATGGCCACGGCAGTGCCATCGAGACGCTGCTGCTCGGCTTCGTGCTCTACGGGCTGTGCATGCTCAATGCCTTCCACACCGTGGCGGCCTTCCGTGCGTTCGAGGTGAACTGCCTGCTGCTGATCGGGCCGTTGCTGGTGCGCATTGCCCTGCCGGGCCGGTTGAGCGACCTGATGGCCGCGCTCTTCGTGCTCGGCGTGGTCGGCGGCACCACCTTCATCGCACGCCATCACCTGCTGCAATTGCGCCGATTCGGCGGCGTCGTGATGACTCAGCTGCGGCGCGAGAAGGAGCTGGCCGAGGAGGCCCGGCACGTGGCCGATGCGGCGCGCCACGAGGCGGAGGTGGCCAACCGCGCCAAGACGCAGTTCTTCGCCGCGGCCAGCCATGACCTGCGCCAGCCGCTGCATGCGATGGGCTTGCTTTCTGAAGCGCTCAGCCAGCGCAGCCAGGACCGCGCGCTCGCGCCGCTCGTCGCCAGCCTGCACAGCTCGGTCGGTGCACTCGAAGACCTGTTCTCCGAGTTGCTCGACGTCACCAAGATCGACGGCGGCGCGGTGACCGTGTCGCCGGAGGACTTCGAGGTGCGCGAGGTGTTCCGCAAGCTGCGTCTGCACTTCGAGCCCGTGGCCTTCGACAAGGGCCTGTCCCTGCGCTTCCGCGGTGCGGCCTGCCGGGTGCATGCCGACCCCGTGCTCGTGGAGCGCATCCTGCGCAACCTGGTCGCCAACGCCATTCGCTACACGCCCGATGGCGGCGTGCTGGTGGGCTGCCGCCGGCGCGGCGGGCGTGTGCAGCTGCAGGTGTGGGACACCGGTGTGGGCATTCCCGAGCACGAGCGCGAGCGTGTCTTCGAAGAGTTCTACCAGGTGCCCGATGTGCAGCAGGCGCCAGGCCCTCAGGACCGCAAGGGCCTGGGGCTGGGTCTTTCGATCGCGCAACGCCTGTCTGCGCTGATGGGCGCATCACTCACGCTGCGCTCGCAGCCGGGCCGCGGCTCGGTGTTCACGCTGGAGCTGCCCGCGGCGGCGCCGCTGTCCGCGTCGCTCGCCGCCTGACGCCGGGTCTCCCGGCGCGCCTTGTTTACTTCTGCGCCGCGGCCATTGCCTGGCCGACTTCGTTGCGCCCCTGCTCGCTGCCGCTTTGCGGCACCACTTCCTCGTCGCGGTCGGAGATGGCCTCGAACTGCGCGGCCACCTGGTCGTCGGCGTCATCCACCATGCCGATGTGCACGCCCTTGGTCATGGTGACGTAGGCGCGCTCGAAAGTGCCGGCGCCGGCGTTGAGGATCACGCGGCTCGGCGCGTCTTCGCTCACGAGGTAGAGCAGGCCCGGCGTCACCGCGGCGGGCTTGAGCGCGTCCAGCACCACCTGCGGCATCAGGCCTTCGGTCATCTGCGTGGCCGCGGTGGGGGCGAGGCAGTTGACCTTGATGTTGTCCTTCGCGCCTTCGATCGAGAGCGTCTGCATCAGGCCGACGAGTGCCATCTTCGCGGCGCCATAGTTCGACTGCCCGAAGTTGCCGTACAGGCCCGACGACGAGGTGGTGTTGACGATGCGGCCGTACTTCTGCGCGCGCATGATGTCCCACACCGCCTTCGTGCAGTACACCGCGCCCATCAGGTGCACGTCGACCACGAGCTTGAAGTCGGCCATCTCCATCTTGGAGAAGCTCTTGTCGCGCAGGATGCCGGCGTTGTTGACGAGGATGTCGACGCGGCCCCAGGTGTCCATCGTGGTCTTGACCATCGCCTGCACCGCATCGAAGTCGGTCACCGAGCACGACACCGCGAGGGCCTGGCCACCGGCGGCCTTGATCTCGTCGGCCACGGCTTGCGCGCCAGGGCCGAGGTCGTTCACCACCACCTTGGCGCCACGCTGGGCGAGCCCGAGTGCGTGCTCGCGGCCCAGGCCGCCCCCTGCACCTGTCACGATCGCGACACGGCCGTCAAAGCTAATGCTCATAGTCCTCTTTCAAACAATCTGGTATGTTTTCCGAGGCTCAGAAAAAGCCCTGTTCTCACAGGGAAGATCATCACTCGGAGGCAACGGGTTAGAAAAATGGGTTGGTCGTTCTGGCCGGCCTTGTACCCGGTTCGAAACCGCCTCCATTTAACCAGCAAGGAAGCTCTCATGTCGTTGTTCGATCTCACAGGCAAGGTCGCCGTCATCACCGGTTCGTCGCGCGGCATCGGCAAGGCGATCGCCGAGCGCATGGCCGAGCAGGGCGCCAAGGTCGTGATCTCGTCGCGCAAGCCCGAGCCCTGCGCCGAGGTGGCCGCCGCCATCAACAAGGCCCATGGTGCGGGCCGCGCGATCTCGATCCCGGCCAACATCTCGTCAAAGGCCGACCTGCAGCACCTCGTCGAGGAAACGAACAAGCAGTTCGGCAAGATCGACATCGTGGTGTGCAACGCCGCGTCGAACCCGTACTACGGCCCGCTCGCCGGCATCGAGGACGACCAGTTCCGCAAGATCCTCGAGAACAACGTGATCGCCAACCACTGGCTGATCAACTTTGCCGCGCCGCAGATGATCGAACGGAAAGACGGTGCGATCATCATCGTGTCATCGATCGGCGGCCTGCGCGGCTCGCCGGTGATCGGCGCGTACAACATCTCCAAGGCAGCGGACTTCCAGCTCGCGCGCAACCTCGCCGTGGAGTACGGCCCGAGCAACGTGCGCGTGAACTGCATCGCCCCCGGCCTCATCAAGACCGACTTCGCGAAAGCGCTGTGGGACAACCCCGAGACCCTCAAGCGCTCGACCGCCAATGCCCCGCTGCGCCGCATCGGCGAGCCTGACGAGATCGCCGGCGCCGCGGTGTTCCTCGCCTCCAAGGCAGGCTCGTTCATGACGGGCCAGGCGCTCGTCATCGACGGCGGCGTGACCATCTGATCGGAGCCGGTTCATGAGCACTGCGATGGCAGAGAAGCCCGAGCTCAAGACCTTCCGCGAGGCCACGCGCGCGTGGCTGGAGCAGAACTGTCCCCCGGAGATGCGCAAGCCCGTCACCAGCGAAGACGACGTCTGCTGGGGCGGTCGCCAGTGGAAGTTCTCGTCCGACGCCCAGAAGGTGTGGCTCGAGCGCATGGCCGCCAAGGGCTGGACGGTGCCGACCTGGCCGAAGGAATACGGCGGTGGCGGGCTCAGTGGCGACGAGGCCAAGATCCTCGCGCAGGAGATGCGCGCGCTCAACTGCCGCGCGCCGGTGCAGAGCTTCGGCATCTGGATGCTCGGGCCCGCGCTCCTGAAGTTCGGCACGCACGAGCAGAAGCTCGAGTTCCTGCCGCCCATCGCGCGTGGCGAGATCCGCTGGTGCCAGGGTTACTCGGAGCCCAATGCCGGCTCCGACCTCGCGTCGCTGCAGACGCGGGCCGAAGACAAGGGCGACCATTTCATCGTCAACGGCCAGAAGATCTGGACCTCCTACGCCGACAAGGCCGACTGGATCTTCTGCCTGGTGCGCACCGACCCGCAGGCGAAGAAGCACACCGGCATCAGCTTCGTGCTGTTCGACATGGAGACGCCCGGTGTCACCACCAAGCCCATCCTGCTGATCTCGGGCAAGTCGCCCTTCTGCGAGACCTTCTTCGACAACGTGCGCGTCGAGAAGAAGAACCTCGTGGGCACGCTCAACGCCGGTTGGGATGTCGCCAAGTACCTGCTGACGCACGAGCGCGAAATGATCGGTGGCATCGGCGACCGCGGCGCGGCCAAGCCGCTCGGCGTCTTCGCGCTCGAGCAGGTGGGCGCCGATGCGCAAGGCAAGGTCGCCGACCCGGTGCTGCGCGCGCAGATCGCGCAGTTCGAGGTCGACGAGGCCGCGTTCCGCCTGACCATGGAGCGCGCAATGGACATGGCCCGCGCCGGCCAGGGCAACCCGGCCTTCAGCTCGGTGCTCAAGTACTACGGCGCCGAGCTCAACAAGCGGCGCCATGAACTGATGATGCAGGCGGGTGGCAGCGATGCACTCGACTGGGAAAGCCCGCGCTCGCGCGAAGGTGCGCTGGCGCGTGCGTGGCTGCGCACGAAAGGCAACTCCATCGAAGGTGGCACGAGCGAGGTCCAGCTCAACGTCATCGCCAAACGCATCCTGAACCTTCCCGGAGCCTGAACACCTCATGGCACTCGTCCTCACTGAAGAGCAGGGGATGCTGCGCGACAGCGCAAAGTCCTTCCTCGCCGACAACGCCCCCGTCTCCGAGCTGCGCAAGCTGCGCGACACCCGCAACGCCGACGGCTTCAGCCGCAGCCTGTGGAAGCAGTTCGCGGAGATGGGCTTCACCGGTGTGCTGATCCCCGAGGCCTATGGCGGCATGGGCCTCGGCCTGGTCGAAGCCGGCGTGGTGATGGAAGAGATCGGCCGCAACCTCACCGCCTCGCCCTTCCTCGCCTCCAACGTCGTTGCGGCCACCGCGCTCCTCGCCGCCGGCACGGAGGCGCAGAAGCAGGCCATCCTCCCGAAGATCGCGTCCGGCGAACTCATTGCCACGCTCGCGGTCGACGAGCACAGCAAGCACAACCCGCGCAACACCGCGCTCAAGGCAGAGAAGTCAGCCAGCGGCTACACGCTCGACGGCCACAAGACCTTCGTGCTCGACGGCCACGTGGCCGATCTCTTCATCGTCGCCGCCCGCACCAGCGGCGCGAAGGGTGAGCTCGCGGGCGTGACGCTCTTCCTCGTCGATGCCAAGACGAAGGGCGTGAGCGTGGAGCGTGTGGTGATGGTCGATGCGCACAACGCCGCGCGTGTCACCTTGAACAATATCCCGGTGCCCGAGAGCGCCGTGCTCGGCAAGGTGGGCGAAGGCCTGCTGCCGCTCAACGCTGCGCTGAGTGCCGGCCGTGTGGCGGCCTCGGCCGAGATGCTCGGCATCGCGGACGAGGTGTTCGCCCGCACCGTCAACTACCTCAAGGAACGCCAGCAGTTCACCAAGATCATCGGCGAGTTCCAGGCGCTGCAGCACCGTGCGGCGCACCTCTACTGCGAGATCGAGTTCACCCGCTCGGCGGTGCTGAAGGCGCTGCAGGCGCTTGACGAAGGCACGCCCACTGCAATCGGCCTTGCCTCGGTCGCCAAGGCCAAGGCCGGCACGACGGTCACGCTCGCGGTGCAGGAGGGTGTGCAGATGCACGGCGGCATCGGCATGACCGACGAGTTCGAGATGGGCTTCTTCATGAAGCGCGCGCGGGTGCTGCAGGAGCTGTTCGGCGACGCGACCTACCACGCCGACCTGCTGGCCCAGTTGAAGAAGTACTGAGTCAGCCTGAGACCACCTTCAGCGGGGCCTGCGCCGGCACGCTGGCGAGGAAGCGATCCAGCAGGCGGTTGACGGTGTCGGGGTCGTCGAGGTGCGGCCAATGGCTGGTGCCGGTGAGCCGCTGGCGCGGCACCTGCGGCACGAGCAGGTGCAGGGCACTCGACGTCTCGCCATGCACCGTGTCGATGAGCAGCGCCGGGCCGCGGTAGCTCGTGAGCGCGGGCGATGGGTCGTACGCGAAGCCGGCCGCGATCAGGGCCTTGGAGTCCTTGCGTGAGAGCCGGCGCATGTCGGCATTGAGCCTCGCCTGGACCTGCGGTCGCGCGCCCTGGGTCATCGACGGCCAGTAGTCGGCCATCACCCGCGTGTAGTCGCGCTCCAGCGCGCGCAGCACCTCCTGCGAGATCTCGGCCGGCGTGGGGCCGGGTGTCGCCACGAGCACGAGGCCGGCCAGGCGCTCCGGGTGCTGGGCGGCATAGGCCGCAGCCGCCGTGCCGCCCAGGCTGTGGCCGACGAGCACGAAGCGCTGCAGCCCGAGCGCATCGGCCGCCGCGGCGATGTCGTGCGCGAGCGAGGGCACGGCGTAGTCGCGGTCCGCCGGCGCGGCCGAGCCGCCGTGCCCACGCAGGTTGAGCGCGATGGCGCGCCGATGCCGCCGCAGGTGCGCGAGCTGGGCCGCCCAGTGCGCGCTGGTGCCGGCATACGAATGCACGAAGAGCACCGGCACGCCGCCCTGGCCGCCATCGTCGACGACGAGCTTGCCGGCGGGGCCGGCCACGGTGCGGCGCCCGCGCTGCCGGAGGACGTGCCGCGCCACGCCGGCGGCGGTGAGCGCCAGCGCGCCGGCGAGGGCGGCCCACGCGGGGCGGGAGAGTCTCAGTGCTGCTTGTGCCATGGGGTGACCTCGTGCGATGCCAGCGAGAGTCCACACAGTAGGCGCTGCCGCGGCCGCAGGCTGTAGGACAGGCGCGGCTTTTCAGGTCGGGGGCCGCCACAGGGCCGCCGCGCGGCGCTCGGTCAGCCGTCGACCGGCTGCGCTGGCGTCTCGAGGATGCGCTGGTAGAAGGCCAGGTCGAGCCAGCGGCCGAACTTGAAGCCGGCCTGGCGGATGGTGCCGGCGTGCTCGAAGCCCATCGCGCGGTGCAGCGCGATGCTCGCGTCGTTGGCCGCGTCGATGCCGCCGATCAGCGTGTGCACCTGGCGCTCGCGCGCGGCGTCGACGATGGCCTGCAGCAGGGTGCGGCCGAGGCCCCGACCGCGGTGATCGCGGTGGATGTAGATCGAATGCTCCACGCTGTACTTGTAGGCCGGCCACGCGCGGAAGGTGCCGTAGCTCGCAAAGCCCAGCAGCGTGCCGGCCTCGTCTTTCACGCCGATGACCGGGAAGCCATTGGCGCGCTTGGTGGCGAACCAGGCCACCATCGACTCGGGCGCGCGCGGCTTGTAGTCGTAGAGCGCGGTCGAGCTCACGATGGCGTCGTTGAAGATCTCGAGGATGGCGGCGGCGTGGCGGTCTTCGGTGCAGTCGATGAGCTTCATGGGGGGTCTCAGTCTTTTCGCGGCGCGGCCAGGCCCGCGAGCAGCATGTCGAGGTACTGCTCGACCACCTGCACCGCGGTGAGCGGCCCCCCGGGCTTGTGCCAGCGCGGCAGCTGGTTCAGGCCCGACAGCAGCAGCCGGGTGGCGAGTGCGGGGTCGACGTCGCGAAAGCTGCCATCGGCGACCGCATCGCTCACGCACTGGCGCAACAGGCGCTCGAAGCGGTCTCGCTCGGGCACGATGGCCTTGCGCTGTTCGGGGTCGAAGTTGGACCAGAAGGTGTTGGACGTGCTGATCCAGCCCGGGCGGTCGTGGTCGATCTGCTCGGCGCTGCAGATGAGAAAGGCGCGGATCTTCTCGACCGGCGTGGCCGCCGACGCCACCGCTTCGGTGGCCATCTGCACCAGGGCGGCCATGCGCCCGGCCACCACGCGCTGGAACAGCGCTTCCTTCTCGGGGAACCAGTAGTACAGCGCGGCCTTGGTGACGCCGGCTTGCTCGGCGATGTCGCGCAGCGAGGTGCCTTCGTAGCCCTTCTGCGCGAAGAGGTGGGCCGCGATGGTGATGAGTTGCTCCTCGCGCAAGGCGCCTTCGGCAGGGCCGGGCACGGCGGCAGCGGCGGTCTTCTTGGCTGGCATGGTGTGGCGACGGGCCCGGAGTGGGGTGCCGGAATTACAGCACGCGCCGCACCCCGGGCAGGCGCAACAGCGCCCCGGCGATCAGGTAGCAGGCGATGCAGCTGAGGCTGCCGACGACGGCGAACTTGACCAGCGCCGGGGCCGGCACCATGCGCGTGGCCAGCGCGATCGCCACCACCGGCAAGGGGTGGATGACGTACATCGCATACGCACGCCGCGACAGCTTCTGCCACAGCGGTGACGACGCCACCGGCCGCTGCGCACGCGCCAGCAGCAGGAGGATCACGCCCCAGGCGACGAACGGCTCCCAGAAGGCATACATCAGCGCCGGCACGTTCCAGCCGCCCATCGGGTTGCCCTGGAACAGCGGCGAGGCATCCTTCAGCAGCGCGAGTGGTGCGAGCAGCGGCAGCGTGATCCACGCGATGCGGCGCCAGCGGCGCACCTGCGCCTCGGGCGCCGGCTGCGAGAGCTGCTGCAGCCAGCCGCGCTGTGCCGCCAGGCCGCCCGCGATGTAGAGGATCACGTAGCTGGCGAAGTAGCCGAGCTGCAGGCCCCAGAACTCGCGGCCCACCGGCCACACCAGCCGCAACGCAAAGGCCACGGCGCCGCACACGAGCGCGGCGGCGAGCAGCTGCCCGTTCGACGGAAACGGGCGCGAGCCCTCGCGGGGCCAGCCAAGCAGCCGGTGCACGAGCAGGCTCACCAGCGCCATCACCAGCAGCGCCTTCGCAAACCACAGCGGCCCCTGCTCGAATACAGCGCGCCGCCACAGCGAGAGCAGCACGTCGGTGAGTGGCAGTTCGCGCTGCACCGACTGCACCAGCGCGATGGTCATCGGCCCGAGCAGCCAGCCGAAGACCAGCAGCGGAATGCCCAGTCGCACGAACTTGTCGCGCAGGAACTGCGCCGGGCGCTTCTCCTGCAAGGCACGCGGCGTGAAGTAGCCGGCGATGAGGAAGAAGAGGCCCATGAAATAGGCCTGGTTCACCGCGCAGAAGAAGGTGAGCAGGATCGACGAGGGTGTGTCGCCTTGCCCTACCTCGCGGTAGAACCAGCCGCCCGCGCCGCCGTAGGTGATGGAGGTGTGGTGGAAGATGACCAGCAGCGTCAGCCCGGCTTTCAGCCGGTCCAGTCCCTCGTGGCGGGCGGTGGAGCTGCTGGCCGTCTGCATCAGCGGCCCTTGAACTGCGGCGTGCGCTTCTCGGCCCAGGCCGCGGCGCCTTCCTTCAGGTCGTCCGACTGCGCGGCGCGCGCGATGTCGCGCTGCAGGTCGGTGGCGTCGAGCGTGCCGCGGGCGATGCGCGTCAGGTGCTTCTTCATGCCGAGGAGCGCGAGCGGTGCCATGCTCGACAGCGTGTTCGTCAGCTGGTCGGCGGTGTGCGTGAGTTCATAGGCCGGCACCAGGTGCGTGAGGAAGCCGCAGGCGTGCATCTCGCGCGCGCCGATGCGCTCGGCGGTGAGGAAGAGGCGCTTGGCCATGTTGATGCCGAGCCGGCTCACGTAGCGCTCCATGCCGCGCTGGTAGAAGTGCAAGCCCAGGCGCGCAGCGGGCATGAACATGTCGACCGTGTCGCAGCCGATGCGGAAGTCGCAGGCCAGGGCCATGTCGGTGCCGCCGCCGTACACGCCGCCTTGCAGGATGGCGATGGTGACGGGCCGCGCGTCTTCCAGCGCGTCGACCATCTGGTCGAAGCTCACGTCGCGGGCACTGCCGATCTGGCCGATGTCGTAGCCGCTGCAGAAGTACTTGCCGTCGGCCTGCAGGCGCAGCACCAGCACTTCGTCGCGTGCGTTGATGGCGGCCACGTGCTCCGAGAGTGCGGCCAGGTCTTCGGGGGCGAGCCGGTTCGCCTGCTGCGGGCGGCGCAGCGTGATGGTGGCGACATGGTCGCGGATCGTGAGCTCGGGTGTCATGCCCCGATTCTGCGCGAAGGTGCGTGCCGGGCCGAGGGGCCCACGTCTCTAGCGGCCCTTGAACTCCGGCTTGCGCTTTTCCATGAAGGCCTGGCGGCCCTCGATGTAGTCCTCGCTGTTGAAGCACTGGTCGATCATCGCGGCCACGTGCGAGGCGTCGGTGCGCGAGTAGCGCTCGAAGGTGTTGACCGCCGCCTTGGCGGCGCGGATCGTGAGCGGCGCGTTGCGGGCGATGGTGCCGGCGTACTGGCGCACGTGCTCTTCGAGCGTGGCCTCGGGCAGCACGGCGTTGAGCAGGCCCATGCGCAGGGCTTCCTGGGCGTCGAAGAAGCGGGCGCTGAAGAGGATGTCGCGGGCGGAAGAGGGGCCCACGAGTCGTGCCAGGGCGGCGACGCCGCTGTAGTCGTAGCCGAGGCCCAGCTTCGCGGCGGGGATGCCGAAGGTCGAGCCTTCGGACGCGAAGCGCACGTCGGCGCTCAGCGAGACCGCGAGACCGCCACCGATGCAGAAGCCCTGGATCATCGCAATCAGCGGCTTGTCGAGTTTCGACAGCCACTGGCGGCCGGCCTCGGCCACCTCGCCGTACTGCTTGCGTTGCTCGGCGTTGGCGCGCTTCTCGCCGAACTCGGAGATGTCGGCGCCCGAGGCGAAGGCCTTGCCGCCGGCGCCTTTCATCACCACCACGCGCACGTCGTCGTCGTGCTGGAAGGCGGCCAGCGCATCGCCGAGTCCGGCCCACATTTCCAGCGAGATCGCGTTGCGGCGCTCGGGGTTGTTGAAGGTGAGCCAGCCGATGCCGCCTTCGACGGTGGCAATGAGCTTGTCGGTCTTGAGGGGGATGGCGCTCACGCGATGGCTCCTTGTTCTTTCATCTGGTCGATGGTGTCGGCGTCGAAGCCCAGCTCGGCCAGCAGCTCGCGCGAGTGCTCGCCGGCATCGGGCGCGGCATGGTGGAAGGCCTCTGGGTGCGGGAAGCCCGAGAGGTTGATCGGCGAGCGCACGAGCGTCACCTCGCCGAGCACCGGGTGCCGGGCCGGGCGTGTCATGCGCAGGTGCTGCGTCTGCGGGTCGTTGAAGGCCTGGCCGATGTCGTTGATCGGGCCGCAGGGCACGCCGACGGCGTTGAGTTTCTCGACGAGCTCATCGGTCGAGAAGCGGCGCGTCAAGGTGTTGACGTCGACGTTGAGCCGCTCGCGATGCTTGACGCGCGAGCGCACGTCCACGTAGTCGGCGTCGGTGAAAAGATCGTCGGCGCCGAGCGTCTTGCACAGGGCCGCCCACATCTTCTGCGTGCTCGCCGCCAGGTTGACGAGGCCGTCCTTCGACTCGAACACGCCCATCGGCACGGCCGTCGGGTGGAAGTTGCCCTGCTGGCGCGGCACCTCGCCGCTCATGGTGTAGCGCGCGCCCTGGAAGTCGAGCTTGTTGAGCATGGCCTCCAGCAGCGAGGTGTGCACCCATTGGCCCTCGCCCGTGTGCTCGCGGTGCAGGAGGGCCAGCAGGATGCCCTGGCCGAGGAACATGCCGGCCGAGGTGTCGCTCACCGCGATGCCGGCACGCATCGGCCCGCGGCCCGGCTCGCCGGTGATCGACATCAGGCCGGCGAGGCCCTGCACGATCTGGTCGACACCGGGGCGGTCGCGATACGGGCCGTCCTGGCCGAAGCCGGAGATGCTCGCGAGGATGATGCGCGGGTTGATGGCCTTCAGCTGCGCGTAGTCGAGGCCCAGGCGCGTCTTCACGTCGGCGCGGAAGTTCTCGACCACCACGTCGGCCTTCCTGACGAGCTCGTGCAGCAGCGCCACGCCTTTCGGGTGCTTGAGGTCGATGCACAGGCTGCGCTTGTTGCGGTGCAGGTTCTGCTCGTCGGCGTTGCGGCGCAGGGCGCCGGTGATGTTGCCGGTCGACTGCCGGGGGGGCGCTTCGATGCGGATCACGCGCGCGCCCCAGTCGGCGAGCAGGCGCACGGCCGTGGGCCCGGCGCGGGCGATGGTGAGGTCCAGCACGGTGTAGCGCGAGAGGGGCAGGGCGGTCGTCATGGCTCTTGTTCAGCGCGCGTAGAGCGAGCTGCCGGGGTGAAAGGCAGGCACCTGCGCGATGGCGATGCGCTCGGCGCCGCGCGGGTCGTTCACGACCTGCGTGTCGGCCGAGAAGACCATCGTGGCCCGTGTCTCGAGCGAGTAGGTGGGCCAGGCTGGCAGCTCGTCGTGTTGCGGGTTGCCGCTGCGGGCGAACTGGGCCCAGGCCTTCATCACCTGGCGCTCCAGCTTCGGAAGCTCCGGCCCGTCACCGGTGAAGGCGCGGGCAAGCGCGACGTTGCCGAACACGAAGGGGATCTCGGCGGTGTGCGGTGACATGAACTTGCCACCCAACACGGAGCTCTCCCACGCGAACTCGTAGGCGAAGACGGGCGCCGTGCCCTGCTTCACCTTCTGCTCGGCGCCGGTGATGTTGTTGAGGCGGTAGAGGTAGTCGCTCGCGATGTAGGCCAGCAGTTCGCTGCCCGGTGCGCCGGGGTGGTGCTGCTCATAGACGGCGATCACCGCATCGGCCTGCGCGGGGTCGACGCGCAGGAAACGCCGGATGCGCTGGCGCGCTTCGTCGCCGTCGACGGTGAAGTTCGTCGGGTCGGCGGCGAGGAAGAAGGTCGCTTCGGTGCGGGTGTGGCCAATCATCAGCGGCACGCTCGCTGACACCTCGGGTGCGGTGGGGTGGAATGGGTGGCGCTTCAGCGTGCGGCCGTCGATCACCGGGCGGAAGCTGTCCTGCCCGCCGCTCGCACCGACCACCGATTGCATGGCATGCAACAAGGTCTGTGCCGGCACGGCCTGCAATGCGTCGAAGTCACCTTCAGCCAGCTCCAGCTTCTGGAAGAGCTTGCGCGTGGCGGCCTCGCACTCCTCGCGCGGCTGCACGCGAAAGCCCGAAGACGAGCTCTGCACGATGGCGCGGTGGAAGAGGCCTTTCGCTTCGTCCATCGCCATCAGGATGGCGACCTTCGCACCGCCGCCCGACTGGCCGAAGATCGTCACGCAGCCCGGGTCGCCGCCGAAGCGCGCGATGTTGTCGCGCACCCATTGCAGCGCGGCCACGAGGTCGAGCATGCCGGCGTTGCCGGCGTCGGCGAAACGCGGGTGCGTGTTCGCGAGCGGCGTCAGGTAGCCGAAGAGGTTGAGCCGGTGGTTGACGGTGACGACCACCACGTCTTCCCCTTGCGTGAGCGCCCCGCCGTCGTACACGTGCGAGCTGCCCGAGCCGAGGGCGAACGCGCCGCCGTGGAGGTAGACCATCACCGGGCGCCGGGCGGTGTCGGCAGCCGGCGTGAAGACATTGAGCACGAGGCACTCTTCGCCGAGCGCGGCCTCGCTCGAGAGCCATTCAAAGATGCGCGTGCGTGGCGTGACGAGCTGGGGGCAGCTCGGGCCGTAGGCCGTGGCATCGCGGATGCCCTGCCATGGGATGGCAGGCTGCGGTGGCAGGAAGCGGTTGGCGCCGGCGGTGGAAGCCGCGTACGGGATGCCCTTGAAGGCGATGCTCCGTGCGGCGCTGCGGCCGCGCACAGGGCCCAGGGACGTGGTGACGATCGGTTCGGTCATGGCCTTATCAGATATATCTGTTAAGGCTATAGATATGAATGGAGACCGTCAATCGGCACGACCCTGGATCCCATGGGAACCAGGGTGACCGGGGCGTCTGCGCCCCGGCCCCCGTCTTACTTCGTGGGCGTGGCCGCCGTGTTCGCCGTTGGCGCGCCGGCCGGGGGGGACGTGGGGAGGCCCGGTGCCGCCGCAGGCGGGCACACGGCCGTCTGTTGTCCGTTCACCCACTGGAACGTGCAGCCGCGAGCCACTGCTTCGAAGTACTGCCTCGCGCGATCGGACTCCGACTTGGTCGGCACGTAGGCCGTCCACTCATCGGCTTCGTTCGTCTTGTAGCGCAAGGTGTTGGCTGCCGGGTCCATTTCGTAGAAGTTGAACGGGTCGCGGATGCCTGCGATGAAGATCGCTGGCGCGAAGAACAGCGCGCTCATCACGATCTTCCCGGGGTTCACCTTGAGCGGCAGGAGGCCGTACATCTTGTCGCCCTTGGGCGAGACGGCCATGAACTCGTATTGGCCGGTGGTCTTGGCGGCGAGGTCTTCGCTGCGAGGCAGTTCCTGCTTGTCGCTCGCACCGCGGATCGCGAGCGTGGTGCCGGGTGCGGCCGGCTTGAACTGCGCCGTGACGCAGCCTTGCAGCACGGCAGCGCCGATGATGAGCGTGGCGATCTTCAGCACGCGGGACATGAATTCGTAGGACATGGGTCAACCCTCCATTGACGTGTTGGATGGAGCTTGCAGCTCCGCTTTTGTTGGGGCGTGGCGATGCGGCTGCCGCACCTGCATGGGTGCGCGCGCATCGATGACGCGTGTGCTGCCCGCGCCGCGGCGGGCTTCTCCCCTCCTTCCCTTCTCGTCGAGCCTACAGATTCGCTCTGTAGCGCTCGATCATCTGTTCTTGTGTCTCGACCGGCCCTTCCATGCCGCTCTGGTCGCGGATCATCTCGCCGAGCGAGGGCAGGGTGGCGCGCGGGATCTGCGCGCTCGCTTCCCACAACTTCGAGCGCATGAAGGCCTTGGGGCAGTGCAGGTAGACCTCGTCGGTGCTGACCACGATCGCGAGCTTGGGCGGGCGCTTGTCGTCGGGCAGGGCCGCCAGGTGCGCCGGGTCGCGCGAGAGGTGGGCGGCGCCGTTGATGCGCAGCGTCTCGTCGACGCCGGGGATCATGAAGATCAGGCCGATCTTGCCGGTCTCGACGATGTTGCGCATGGAGTCGAGGCGGTTGTTGCCGGGCGAATCGGGGATCAGCAGGGTGCGGTCGTCCCACGGCTTGATGAAACCGGGCGCACCGCCGCGCGGCGACGCATCGGGCATGCCTTGCGCGCTGCTGGTGGCGACGACGACGAAGGGCGCGAGCTCGATGAAGCGGCGGGTGTGTTTCTCGAGCGACGTGAGCTGCTTGCGCATCGCCCGCTCGCTGGGCTCGCCATAGAGGCTGAGCAGCTCGTCGATCGAGCCGATGCGCTGGCCGCTCACGCGTGGCCCTTGACGTGCTGGTCGCGCAGCTCGCGCTTCAACACCTTGCCGATCGCGCTGCGCGGCAGTTCGTCGATGTAGTGCACCGCGGACACACGCTGGGTCTTGCCCACTTGGTGGGCGAACCAGTCCTGCAGCGCCTCTGCCGTGATGGGCTCGCCGGGCTTCTTGACGACATACGCGACGGGCGTCTCGCCCCAGGCTTCGGACGGCACGCCCACCACTGCGACGTCGGCCACCGCGGCGTGCTGGCGCATCACCGCTTCGAGGTCGCTCGGGTAGATGTTGAAGCCGCCGCTGATGATCATGTCCTTCTTGCGGTCCATCAGCGTGAGGAAGCCGTCTTCGTCGAAGCGGCCCACATCGCCGGTGCGGATGAAGCGTTCACCCTCGGGGCTGTACCACTCGGCGTCGCGTGTCTTGCCGGGCTGCTGGTGGTAGCCGCTCATCATCGAGACGCTCCTGCCCACCACTTCCCCCATCTCGCCTTGCGGCACCACCTTGCCGTGCTCGTCGATCAGGCGGATGTCGTGGCCCTCGGCGGGCTTGCCCACGGTGTGCAGCTTGTTCGGATAGGTGTGCGCTTCCAGGATGCAGGTGCCGCCGCCTTCGGTCATGCCGTAGAACTCGACCAGGCCACCTGGCCAGCGCTTGAGGATGTCGGCCTTGAGCGTGGCGCCGAAGGGCGCGCTGGTGCAGAACTTGAACTTGAAGCTCGACAGGTCGAAGGAGTCGAACTCCGGCACGGCCATGATGCGCGAGTACTGCACCGGCACGAGCATGGTGTGGGTCACGCGGTGCTTCTGTGCCAGTTCGAGGTAGCCCTTGGCATCGAACTTCGGCATCAGCACCACGGTGCCGCCCCAGGCGATGGTGGGGAAGAAGACGACGAGCGTGGTGTTGGAATACAGCGGCGTGGCGAGGATGGTGGTGCCGCCCGGGCCGTATTGGTAGGCATCGCCGCCGCGGCGCACGTGCGCCCAGCGCATCTTGTGCGGCTGGACGATGCCCTTGGGCGTGCCGGTGGTGCCGGAGGAATAGATGATGTTGAAGGCCCAGTCGGGGTCGGGCTTCACTTCCTTGAACGTCGTGCCGAAGGGCGCGACCCAGTCGACGAGCTGCTCGCCGACCGCCGAGCCGTCGAGTGACACGCGACGGATGCCGAGCGCTTCGGCCCCGTTCACCGCCTCGGCGGTGGCTTCTTCGGTGAAGAGGATCTTCGCCTCGGCATCGGTCAGCATGCCCTTCAACTGCTCGGGGGTCGACCCCGGGGCGAGCGGGGCCACCACCACGCCGGCGCGCAGCGCACCGAGGAAGATCGCCGCGTAATGCACCGACGAATACGCACAGATCGCGATCGCCTGCTGCGGCTTCACGCCGTCGCGTTTCAGCGCGGCGGCCACGCGGTCCATCATCGCGTCGAGCTGGGCGTAGGTGACGCTCGCGGTCTTGTCGACCACGGCAAGGTGTTGCGGGTCGCGCTTGGCGTGCGCGCGCACCTGGTCGGCGATGACGCCGAAGTCTTTTTCGAAGGGGGCAGCGATCGGGTCCATGTGGGAACGAGAGCGAGAGGATAGAAAGGTCAGACAGTGGCGACTGCGGTCACCGGCGAGCCGACGGCACCCGGCAGCCGCAGCGGCGGTGCCGTGAGCAGGAAACGCGATCGATTGTGGGCGCGCAGCCAGCTGGCGAGTTCTGTCAGGTACCACAGTTCGCCCAAGGGCACGCCCAGCTTGAAGAGGCAGTGCTCGTGCAGCGGCAGCGCGGCGCGCTCGGCGTCGCCTTCGGTATCGCGCGCGGGGTAGGCCTCGACGGCGTAGTTGTCGGCGATGAGCGCGGCCACGCCGCTGTCGGTCACCCATTGCAGGAGCTTCTCGTCGCGGCCATCGAGCGTGGCGCAGGCGTTGTTGAGCACCTTCATGTCGGGCTCCTTGTTCATCGAGAGGATGAGGTCGGCGAAGCCCGTGTAGAAGAGCAGCATGTCGCCTGGCTCGACCTGCACCTTGTCGGCGTCGAGGATGCGCATCAGGTGCTCGTAGCCCACCCGCTCGCGGGTGTTGCCGATGTGCGCATGCAGGTTCACGAGCACGCCGCGGCCCTGGATCGCTTTCACTGCGAAGTTCTCGACGCCGAGCTTCAGCGCATAGGAGTTGCCTTCGCCGCAGCCGCAGGCCGCGAGCTTCAGGTCGCCCGGGCCGAGCACGTCTTCATGCGCACGGAAGCCGTTGTAGTAGACCTTCTCCGGCTCGCCATCCCCATCGGCATCGAACCACGAGCCGACGTGGGCGAAGGTGTCCCACTGCGTGGAGTACTGCAGCGTGATGTTGACCTGGTCATCGCAGACGATGTCGGTGTTGCGCTTGTCGAAGCGCTTCAGCGGCATGTTCATGAACGGGTCGCCGCTCAGGTCGGTGGGGCGCAGGTCGGGCGGCTTGCGGCGCGGGTTGAGCTTGGCGCCACCGGGGTAGTCGAGCGGGAGCGAAAGGCAGAAAGAGCGACCTTCCTTCACCTCGGCGATGCCTTGCTTCACCTTCTCGGGCGTCAGCAGGTTCAGGCGGCCCAACTGGTCGTCGGGCCCGAAGTCGCCCCAGGTCGATCCTTCGGGGCGGCGTTTCCAGCGGGTCATGGTGTCTCCGTTGCGGTCATGCCGAGGCGCGTCGTCAGAACGCCCCATACACCATGTTGCGGAACACCGCGCGGTAGTACTCGCGCTGCCCCGGTGCCTGCATCATCCAGATCGCGATGAGCTTTTCCTTCGGGTCGATCCAGAAGGCGGTGCCGCCGAAGCCGCCCCAGTTGGATTCGCCCACGCTGCTGGCGCTGGCCGATTCGCCGGGCGCCATGCGCACCGCGAAGCCGAGGCCGAAGCCGTAGCCCGGACCGGGCAGGTAGCCGGTGGTGGCGCCGGGCACGCGGCTCGCGCGCAGCATGTCGTCGCTCAGGTGGTTGCTCATCATCGAGGCCACCGTCTTGGGCGAGAGGATGCGCACGCCATCGAGCTCGCCGCCGTTGAGCATCATCCGAGCGAAGCGCAGGTAGTCGGCTGCGGTCGACACCATGCCGCCGCCGCCCGATTCATAGACCGGGGGCTTGGTGATGTCGATCAGCTCCACGGGCTGCTTGCTGTCGGGATCGACCTTGTAGGGCTCGGCGATGCGGCCGTGCTTGTCGGCCGGCACCGAGAAGCCGCTGTCCTTCATGCCCAGCGGCCCGAGGATGCGCTGCTGCAGATAGGCGCCGAGCGTCTGGCCCGACACCCGCTCGATGAGTGCGCCCAGCACATCGGTCGAGCGGCTGTACTCCCAGGTGGTGCCGGGCACGTAGGCCAGCGGCATCGTGGCGATGCGCTTGGAGAAGTCGGTGTTGCTGAGGTTGGTGCCTTCGACGCCGGCCTTCAGGTACTCGCTCTTCACCAGCGACTTGCCGAACACGCCATAGGTCAGGCCCGAGGTGTGGCGCAGCAGGTCCTGCACGGTGGGCTGGCGCGGCGACGGCACGAGCTCGAGCACCGGGTTGCCGGCGGCGTCTTTCTTCTCGACGGCGAGCTTCAGGTCCTTGAACTCGGGCAGGTAGCGCGAGATGGGCGCCTGCAGGATGACCTTGCCGTCTTCCACCAGCATCATCGTGCCGACCGAGACGATGGGCTTGGTCATCGAGTAGATGCGGAAGATCGTGTCGGGCGTCATCGGCGAGGGCGCTTGCGGGTTGCGCACGCCGATGGCCTTCTCATGCACGACCTTGCCATCGCGGTAGAGCAGGATCACCGCGCCCGGCAGACGGCCGGCGGCGGCGTCGCGGGTCACGAGGTCGTCGAGCTTCTGCAACGCGGCGGCGTTCATGGTGCCGGGGGTCTTGCCCGCCTCGCCACCACTTGTGGCGCAGCCGGCGAGCAGCACGGCGCTCGCCGCGAGGGTGGCCAGGAGCGTGCGTCGCAAGGTTGAGGGGTATTGGGTCATGGGCTTGTCTCCTGTTTTGTTTTTGCGGAAGGGGAAGAGCGTCAGTAGCCGCGTTGTCGGTCTACTGCGAAGGGTTGCGGCAGCCCGTCGCGCGCGCGTCGAAGCGCATCGACGCACTGCTGGGCCACGGTGTCGAAGGAGGCCTGCGCGGCGATGTGCGGCGTGGCCACCACCTGCGGGTGCGACCAGACCCAGTTGTCGGGCGGCGGTGGCTCGCGTTCGAAGACATCGAGCGCCGCGCCGGCGAGGTAGCCGCCATCGAGCAGCGCACGCAGGTCGGGCTCGACCACCTGCTCGCCGCGGCCGATGTTGATGAAGTAGGCGCCGCGCGGCAGCTGCGCCAGCGTGTGGTGGTTGAGCAGGCCGCGCGTCTCGTCGGTGAGCGGCAGCGCGCAGACGAGGATGTCGGCCTGCGAGAGGAACTCGGGCAGCTCGTCCAGGCCGGCGAAGGTGGCGACCCCCGGCACCTGGCGCGGCGTGCGGCTCCAGCCGCCGACCGGGTAGCCGAGCGGGAGGAAGGCGCGTGCGATGGCCTGGCCGACGGCGCCCAGGCCCATCACCCCGACACGGCAGCGCACCGCGGTGCGCACCGGGTGGCGCTTCCACTCGGCGCGCATCTGCTGCTCGGCGTAGAGGCCCAGGTCACGCGTGAACTGCAGCGTGGTCGCGACCACGTACTGCGCGATCTCGATGCCCTGCATCGGGTCGACCACGCGCGTGACGGGCACGTGCTCGGGCAGGTCGTCGACCAGCAGCTTCTCGGCGCCGGCGCCGGTGGAGCAGAGCACGCGCAGGTTGGGGTACTGCGGCAGGATGCCGGCGCGCATGCGCCAGGCGAGGATGCATTCCACCGCTTCGGGCGGTGGGGTGTCTTGTTCGGTCCAGACCGGGATGCCCCCGGAGGCTTGTCGCAGAGCGGCGGCGAACGGTGCCGACGGAAGAGGGTTCGACAGCACCAGGATGGCCATGGACTCTTTCTGCGTTTAAGCGTCGTACCCCGGGTTGCGGCGATCGAGCCGGCGCAGGAGGCCCGGCCACACGAGGTTGGAGCCCTGGCCACGTGAGGCATCGCGGGCCTGCTGCATGTTGAGCTCGACCACGTCTTGCGGGATGTGGTTGAGCTCCACACCGCCCGACTGCGCGAGGATCTGCATGCGGCAGGCTGCTTCGAGCATGTACATGCCCTGGAAGGCTTCGGCCACCGAACGGCCGCAGGTCAGCAGGCCGTGGTTGCGCAGGATCAGGCAGTTGGCCTTGCCGAGGTTGGCGCACAGGCGGGGCTTCTCGTCGTCGCGCAGCGCGATGCCTTCGTAGTCGTGGTACGCGATCTGGTTGAGCGGCAGCGTGGAGTGCTGCGACAGCGGCAGCAGGCCGTGCTTCTGCGCCGACACCGCCACGCCGTGCAGCGTGTGGGTGTGTAGAACGCAGTTGACCTCGGGGCGCGCCTCGTGCACGGCGCTGTGGATCGTGAAGCCGGCCGGGTTGATGTCGTACTTGGAGGCCGACACCTTCGCGCCGTGGTGGTCGACCTTCACCAGGCTGGAGGCCGTGATCTCGTCGAAGAAGAGACCGTAGGGGTTGATCAGGAAGTTGTCGGGCTCGCCGGGCACGCGGGCCGAGATGTGGGTGAAGACCAGGTCGTCCCAGCCGAACAAGGCCACCAGCCGGTAGGCAGCGGCCAGGTCCACCCGTGTCTGCCACTCTGCTTCGGAGACCTGGTTCTTGAGCGACGCAAATTCAAGCGGTGCATTCATGTCATGTCTCCTGTTGAGTGGAACCCGGTTTTATAGCGACTGGAGCGGGGCTTGTCGAAGTGGACGCTGGTGCGACCGCATCGCTTGCTCCGCTCTGTCACCTGGGTGATTGCCGCGCGATTCAGAGCGCCTTCACCAGCTCGGGCACGGCGGTGAAGAGGTCGGCTTCGAGACTGTAGTCAGCGACCGAGAAGATCGGTGCCTCGGGGTCTTTGTTGATGGCCACGATCACCTTGCTGTCCTTCATGCCGGCCAGGTGCTGGATGGCCCCCGAGATGCCGGCGGCAATGTACAGCTGCGGCGCGACGATCTTGCCGGTCTGGCCGACCTGCAGGTCGTTGGGGGCGTAGCCCGCATCCACCGCAGCACGGCTGGCCCCGATGGCCGCACCCAGCTTGTCGGCCAGCGGCGTCATCACCTCGACGAACTTCTCGCTCGAGCCGAGTGCGCGGCCACCGGAGACGATGATCTTGGCGGCGGTCAGCTCGGGGCGGTCGTTCTTGGCGATCTCGCTGCCCTGGAAGCTGCTCTTGCCGGAGTCGGCGGCGGCTGCTGCCGTCTCGACGGCGGCGCTGCCACCGGTGGCGGCCGCGGCATCGAAGCCGGTGGTGCGCACGGTGATCACCTTCACCTTGTCGGCGCTCTGCACGGTGGCAATCGCGTTGCCGGCGTAGATCGGACGCTCGAAGGTGTCCGGGCTCACCACCTTGGTGATGTCGCTGATCTGGCCGACGTCGAGCTTGGCGGCCACGCGCGGGGCAACGTTCTTGCCGCTGGCAGTGGCCGGGAAGAGGATGTGGCTGTAGTGGCCGGCGATGGTCAAGACCTGGGCGGCGACGTTCTCGGCCAGGCCGTGGTCGAGCTGGGCGCCGTCGGCGTGGATCACCTTGGCCACACCGGCGATCTGGCTGGCGGCCTTGGCGGCGTCACCGGCGCTGTTGCCGGCGATGAGCACGTGCACGTCGCCCCCGATGGCGGCGGCAGCGGTGACGGTGTTCAGGGTCGCACCCTTGACGGACTTGTTGTCGTGTTCAGCAATGACGAGCGTGGTCATGTTGTGTTCTCCTGCTTCCCTTAGATGACCTTGGAGACGTTCTTGAGCTTGTCGACCAGCGTGGCGACATCGGGCACCTTGATGCCGGCGCTGCGCTTGGGGGGCTCGCTGACCTTCAGGGTCTTGATGCGCGGGGCGACGTCCACACCCAAGGCGTCGGGCTTGACGGTCTCCAGCGGCTTCTTCTTGGCCTTCATGATGTTGGGCAGCGTGACGTAGCGCGGCTCGTTCAGGCGCAGGTCGGTGGTGACCACGGCCGGCAGGCTGAGCTTCAGGGTCTCCAGGCCGCCGTCGACTTCGCGGGTGACGGTGGCCGAGTCCGCGGTGAGCTCGACCTTGCTGGCGAAGGTGGCTTGCGGCAGGTCGGCGAGGGCGGCGAGCATCTGGCCGGTCTGGTTGCAGTCGTCGTCGATGGCCTGCTTGCCGAGGATGACGAGGCCGGGCTGTTCCTTGTCGACGAGTGCCTTGAGGATCTTGGCGACCGCCAGCGGCTGGAGCTCGTTTCCTGGACCATCAAGGGTCTCGACCAGGATGCCGCGGTCGGCACCGATGGCCATGGCGGTGCGCAGGGTCTCCTGGCACTGGGCCGGGCCGGCAGAGACGGCGATCACTTCGGTGACCACGCCTTTTTCCTTCAGACGCACGGCCTCTTCCACCGCAATCTCGTCGAAGGGGTTCATGCTCATCTTGACGTTGGCGATGTCCACACCGCTGCCGTCACTCTTCACACGCACCTTCACGTTGTAGTCCACCACTCGCTTGACGGCTACCAGCACTTTCATGTCAACAGTCACTTTCTAGGTTTGAAAAATGAGAGTCCACCCGGCACGACCTCCCGCGCCGGGTGGGGTGAAACGGCTTACTTCGCGGCGAGGCCGAGGCGGTCGATCAGGAGCTTGTCCTTCGCGTAGGTCGCGATGGCCCACGACTTGTACTGCTCGCCGGTGCGGTACCACATGTCCTGGTTCAGCGTGGCCAGCACTTCGGCGTGCTTCGGGTCGTCCATTGCCTTCTTGAACGCATCGTGCAGCGTCTTCACGATGGCCGGGTCCATGCCCTTGGGGCCGACCAGGCCGTAGGGCGACTGCGACACGATGCCGTAGCCCAGCTCCTTGGCGGTGGGCACGTTGGGCCAGCGCTTGGTGCGGTTCTCGCCGAAGGTGACGAGCAGGCGCATCTGGCCGCCGTCGACGAACTTGTCCCAGCCCGACGCGTCGCTCGCCGCCATCACGTGGCCGCCGAGCAGCGCCTGCATCAGGTCGGCGTTGCCCTTGAACGGGATGTGGTTGAGCTGCACGCCGGCCTTGTCGGCCAGCTCTTCCAGCAGCAGGTGCGGGCTGGTGCCGATGCCGGTGGAGCCGTAGTCGATCTTGCCCGGCTGCTTGCGCGCGGCTTCGATGTATTCCTTGAAGCTCTTGTGCGGCGAGTCGCTCTTCACCACGAAGCCGAAGGTGTAGCCCGACACACCGATGATGAAGGTGAAGTCGTTGATGGGGCTCCACTGCACCTTGTTCATGTGCGGGATGCGCAGCATGCCCATCGGGTACTGCGAGATGGTGTAGCCGTCGGGCTTGGCGGTCATGGCCATGCTGCTCGGGCCGAGCGTGCCGCCGGCGCCGGGCTTGTTCTCGACGATGATCTGCTGGCCCAGGTGCTTGCTGGCGATCTCGGCCAGTGCACGGTGGTGGCGGTCGGTCGAGCCGCCGGCGGGCCAGGGCACGATCAGCGTGATGGGCTTGCTGGGGTAGGCCTGCGCCAATGCAGTGCCGAAGGGGGCAGCCAGTGCGGCGCTGGCAGTGGCCAGCACGAGGGCACGGCGCAGGCGTTGCAGAGAGGGGGTCATCCTGGATGTCTCCGATAGGGGTTGGGGAAAACTCATGCCTGGGCTGCTTGTCGTGCAGCCTCTTGCTCTTGAAGTTCGCGCCACTGCACCTTGCCCGATCCGGACTTGGGCAGCGACTCCACAAATTCCACGATGCGCGGGCTCTTGTAAGCCGCCATGTGGTCATGCGACCAGGTGATGATCTCCTGTTCGCTTACCTTCCCTTTGTATTCTGGCTTCAGCACGACGAGCGCCTTGACGGTCTCGCCGCGGCGCGCATCGCGCACGCCGATCACGCAAGCTTCGTGGATCGCGGGGTGGTGGTACATCAGGGCTTCCACCTCGGCGGGCCACACCTTGAAGCCAGCGGCGTTGATCATTCGCTTGAGCCGGTCGACCATGAAGAAGTAGCCGTCTTCGTCGACCTGCGCGAGGTCGCCGGTGCGCAGGAAGCGCTTGCCGTCGATCTCGACGAAGGTCTCCTGCGTCGCCTTCTCGTTGTTCCAGTAGCCGCGCATCACCTGCGGCGCGTGGACCACGATCTCGCCGGTTTCGCCCACGCCCAGTTCACGCAGGGTTTCGGGGTCGACCACCCGCGCGTCGACGTCGAACACGGGGATGCCCAGGCACTGCTTCTTGGGGCGGTGCGGCGGGTTGATGTGGGTCGCGGCCAGGGTTTCGCTCATGCCATAGCCTTCGACGTAATCGAGGCCGGTGAGTTCTTTCAACTTGGCGCAAATGGCCTCGGGCATCGCCGCGCCACCGCCGCGGATGCCTTGCAGGCTCGACAGGTCGTATTGCCCGAGCTTCGGGTTCGACAGGAAATCGATCATCATGGTCGAGATGACCTGCCACACCGTCACCTTGTAGCGCTGCATCAGCTGCGCCGCGGCATCGCGGTCCCAGCGGGGCAGGATGACGATGGTGCCGCCCACGTACATCGGCCCGTTCATGCTGCCGGCCATGCCGGTGACGTGGAAATAGGGCAGAACCGAGAGGAACACCGCGTCCTGCGTGCGTCCGAACCAGTGCACGCCGCCGACCAGCGTGCTCTGGGTGCTGCGGTGCGTGTGCATGCAGCCCTTGGGGTGGCCGGTGGTGCCCGAGGTGTAGGGCATCACGCAAAGGTCGTCGGGGCCGGCGGTCAGCGGGCCGGGGCGCAGGTTCTTCGCGAGGACCTCGGCCCAGGCGATGCTGCCCTTGTCGTCGAAGGTCTTGCGCCGCTCGGCGACGAAGGGCGGCACCGTGAGGTCGGTCGGGCGCTTCAGGTAGTCGCTGTAGGTGACGACGATCAGGTGCTGCAGGCCGTGCTCGCCCATGAGCGGCTGCATCTGCGCGTAGAGGTCCTGCGGCACGAAGGCCGTGGTCGCGCCGGTGTCCTGGACGTAGTGCCTGAGCTCCTCCGTCATGTTCATCGGGTTGACGGGCACGACGACCGCATTCGCACGCAGGATGCCGTAGAAGGCCAGCACCCATTGCGGGCTGTTCTGCATGTAGAGCAGCACGCGGTCGCCGGCCTTCACGCCGCAGACCTGCTGCAGGTAGCCGGCGATGCGCTCGGCCTCGTCCTTGAACTCGGCGAAGGTGACCGGCGTGTCGTAGAAGACGATGAACGGCTTGTTCGGGAAACGCTGCGCCGAGACCTCGGCGTTGTGGAAGACGCTGGTCTCGGGCAGGGTCAGGTGCTTGGGCAGCCCCGGCGGCCAGTGGGCAAGGTGGCGGTCCGACATGGCGGCGCTCTCATGTGAAGGGGTACGACAGGAAAATCAGCGCGAGGCGTCGATCTGCTGGGCCAGGGCCCAGGCTTGCTCGGCGAGCGGGCGCGCACGCTTGCCCGACGCTACCGCATGTTCGCTCGATGCGTTGCCTTGCACCGCACGGTGGGCAATGCCTTGCAGGATGCCGACGAGGCGGAACATGTTGAACACCATGTAGTAGTTCCACTCGGCGGGCGACACGGCGACCTTGCGGCCGGTGCGCTCCATGTAGAGCTTCACGTACTCGGCTTCGCTGGGGATGCCAAGGGACTTGATGTCGGCACCGGCCATGCCGCGCCCGCCTTGCCCGCCGCCCATGCGCCAGGTCATGCAGTGGTAGGCGAAGTCGACCAGCGGGTGGCCGAGCGTCGACAGCTCCCAGTCGAGCACCGCGAGGATGCGCGGCTCGGTGGGGTGGAAGATCACGTTGTCGAAGCGGTAGTCGCCGTGGACGATGGCCACTTCGTCGCCTTGCGGGATGTACTTGGGCAGCCATTCGATCAGCCGGTCGGCCGCGTCGATCGTCTCGGTCTCGGCGGCCTTGTACTGCTTGGTCCAGCGGGCGACCTGGCGCTCGATGTAGTTGCCGGGCTTGCCGTAGTCGCCAAGGCCGATGGCGTTCGGGTCGACGCGGTGCAGCGCGGCCATCACGCGGTTGAGCTCGCTGTAGAGCTCGCCGCGCTGCGCGTTGTCGTAGTCGGGCAGCAGCGGGTCCCAGAGGATGCGGCCTTCCACGCAGTCCATGATGTAGAAGGCGGTGCCGATCACGGACGGGTCTTCGCACAGCGCGTAGGCCTTGGCGACGGGCACGTCGGTCCGGGCGAGCGCGCTGATCACCTTGTATTCGCGGTCCACCGCGTGGGCCGAGGGCAGCAGCACGCCGGGCGGCTTGCGGCGCATCACATAGCTCTTGCCGCCGGCCGTCAGCTTGAAGGTCGGGTTGGATTGCCCGCCCTTGAACTGCTCGACGTGCAGGTCGCCGCTGAAGCCGGCCACGTGCTGGCGCATGTAGGCGTCGAGCTTCTGCACGTCGAACGCGTGCTGCGGGGCGACCGCCTTGGTGCCGCTGAACTGGAGGGCCGACGTGTCTTTGCTCATGCTGTGGGGGCGCTTGGCTCAGACCACCTCGAACAGGCCTGCCGCACCCTGGCCGCCGCCGATGCACATGGTCACGACCACGTACTTCGCGCCACGGCGCTTGCCTTCGATCAGCGCATGGCCGGTCAGGCGCGAGCCGGTCACGCCGTAGGGGTGGCCCACCGCAATGGCGCCGCCGTTCACGTTCAGGCGGTCGTCGGGGATGCCGAGCTTGTCGCGGCTGTAGATCACCTGGCAGGCGAAGGCTTCGTTCAGCTCCCACAGGCCGATGTCGTCGATCTTGAGGCCGGTCTGCTTCAGCAGCTTGGGGATCGCGAACACCGGGCCGATGCCCATTTCATCGGGCTCGCAGCCGGCGACCGCGAAGCCGCGGAAGATGCCCATCGGCTTGATGCCGCGCTGCTCGGCCAGCTTGCCGTTCATCAGCACGCAGGCCGACGAGCCGTCGGAGAACTGGCTCGCGTTGCCGGCGGTCACCACGCCACCCGGCAGGGCCGAGCGGATCTTCGCCACGCCTTCCAGCGTGGTGTCGGGGCGGATGCCTTCGTCGGCGGCAATCGTCACTTCCTTGGTGGTCAGGCGGCCGGTGGCCTTGTCGACGACGCCCATGATGGTGGTCATCGGGGCGATCTCGTCCTTGAACTTGCCGGCTTCGAGCGCGGCGGCGGCACGCAGCTGGCTGCGCACGCCGTATTCGTCCTGCGACTGCTTCGAGATGTTGTAGCGCTTGGCCACCATCTCGGCGGTCTGCAGCATGCTCCAGTAGATCTCGGGCTTCTTCTCGAGCATGGCCGGGTCGGCACGCATGTGGCGGTTGGTCTCGTTCTGCACGCACGAGATCGACTCCACGCCGCCGCCGATGGCGACCTGCACGCCGTCGACGATGATCGAGTGGGCCGCCATTGCGATCGCCTGCAGGCCCGACGAGCAGAAGCGGTTGATCGTGACGCCGGCGGTGGTCACGGGCAGGCCGGCACGCAGCGCGGCCACGCGGGCGATGTTGCCGCCGGTGGTGCCTTCGGACAGCGAGCCGCCGAGGAACACGTCCTCGACTTCAGCCGGGTCGATGCCGGCGCGCTTGACGGCGTGCTCGATCGAGTGGGCGGCGAGCGTGGCGCCGTAGGTCATGTTGAAGGCGCCCTTCCAGGACTTGGCCAGGCCGGTGCGCGCGGTGGAGACGATGACTGCGTCGGTCATGATGGTTCCTTGTCTGTGTGTTCTGCGGTCGGCGGGGGCTCAGTTGAAGGTCTTGCCTTCTTCGGCGAGCTTCACCAGCAGCGGAGCGGGTTGCCAGGACGGATCGGCACCCGGTTCAGCGGCGAAGCGGCGCAGCGCGCGCACGACGTTGGGCAGGCCCACGATGTCGGCGTACAGCATGGGGCCGCCGCGGTGGGCGGGGAAGCCGTAGCCGTTGAGGTAGACGAGGTCGATGTCGGAGGCGCGGGCGGCGATGCCTTCTTCGAGGATGCGGGCGCCTTCGTTGACCAGCGCGAAGATGCAGCGCTCCACGACCTCGCTGTCCTCGACCTTGCGCGGGGTGATGCCGCTGGCGGCGCGGTATTCGTTGATCAGCTGCTCGGTCATCGCATCGGGAATCGGGTCGCGCTTGCCGGCTTCGTAGCGGTACCAGCCGGCACCGGTCTTCTGGCCGAAGCGCCCGGCTTCGCACAGCTTGTCGGCCACGATGGGCTTGAGCTCGACGCCGGCTTCTGCGGCCTTGCGCTTGCGGGTGGCCCAGCCGATGTCGAGGCCGGCCAGGTCGCCCATGCGGAACGGACCCATCGCCATGCCGTACTTCTGCAGCGCGCCGTCGATCTGCTGCGGGAGGGCTCCGGTGTTGATCAGCCCCTGGGCGGCAGCGCCGTAGCGCGCCAGCATGCGGTTGCCGATGAAGCCGTCGCACACGCCGGAGATGACCGCGACCTTCTTGATCTTCTTGCCGAGCGCGAGGCTGGTGACCAGCACGTCATCGGCGGTCTTGGCGCCGCGCACGATTTCCAGCAGGCGCATGACGTTGGCCGGGCTGAAGAAGTGCAGGCCGATCACGTCCTGCGGGCGCTTGGTGAACGACGCGATCTTGTCGATGTTGAGGTAGGAGGTGTTGGACGCGAGGATCGCGCCCGGCTTGCACACCTCGTCGAGCGTCTTGAAGACCTGCTCCTTGACGTCCATGCTCTCGAACACGGCCTCGATGACGAGGTCGACGTCCTTCATCGGGTCGTAGGTCAGCGTCGGGGTGATCAGCGCCATGCGCTGCTCGACCTGCTCGGCGGTCAGCTTGCCCTTGGCGGCGGAGTTCTCGTAGTTCTTGCGGATGGTGCCGAGGCCGCGGTCCAGGGCCTCCTGCTTCATCTCGAGCAGCACGACGGGGATGCCGACGTTCAGGAAGTTCATCGTGATGCCGCCGCCCATGGTGCCGGCGCCGATGACGCCAACGCGTCTGATCTCGCGCTGCTTCGTGTCTTCGGGCACATCGGGGATCTTGCCGGCCGCGCGCTCGGCATTGAACACATGGCGCAGCGCGCGCGACTCCGACGTGAGCATCAGCCCCTGGAAGAGTTCGCGCTCGTAGGTCAGGCCTTCGTCGAAGGGCTTGGTCGCTGCGGCGGCCACGGCTTCCACGCACTTGAGCGGGGCGGGGTAGTTCTTGGCCGTTGCGCCCACGGTGTTGCGGGCGAATTGCAGGAAGGCTTCGGTGCCCGGGGCGACGGGCTTGACCTTCAGGTCGCGTGCACGCTTGAGCGGCAGCTTGTCGGCGACGGCCTTCTCCGCAAACTTGAGGGCGCCTTCCACCAGGTCACCTTCGATGATGGCGTCGATGAGCGGCGATCCTTCGAACTTCTTGGCCGGCACCGGCGCGCCGGAGACGATCATGTTCAGGGCGGATTCGAGGCCGATCAGGCGCGGCAGGCGCTGCGTGCCGCCGGCACCGGGCAGGAGGCCGAGCTTGACTTCGGGCAGGCCGAGGTTGGCGTCACCCTTGGCGACGCGGAAGTGCGCGCCCATCGCGAGCTCGAGGCCGCCGCCGAGGGCCATGCCGCCGATTGCGGCGACCACGGGCTTGGGCGAGTTCTCCAGGGCCTTGATGACGTCGGGCAGGTTGGGCGACTTGCCGGCATTGGCCGTGCCGAATTCCTTCACGTCCGCCCCACCCGAGAACGCACGGTCGCTGCCGATCAGCACCACGGCCGTGACCATGGGGTCGGCCAGCGCCTTGTCCAGGCCGGCAACGATGCCGCTGCGCAGGCCATACCCAAGACCGTTGACCGGCGGGTTGTTCAGCGTGACCACGGCCACCGAGCCGCGAACGTCGTACTGGGTGGAGGTCGGTTGATTGCTCATGGGGATTGGCTCCTGAAAGGCACGGGAGGGACAGCGATGGCCGCATGGCGCTCCCCAGGCGGGAAGGTTGATGCGTGATTTGTAGTTCCGCGATGCAGAACACTATTTTGCAAAGGCGACCATCGTAGCCGCTGAGGGCCTGACTGTAAACAAGGTGAATCCCGACCGAACCGGGGCGTGTTCCCCGGGGTTGTCGCCCGCGTGACAGGGTTTAGGATGGGTTGCGGGCAAGGTGCTTGGTAGAAGTTCCAATTTATACTTTGGCGTTTTGCGATGCAGAATGTGCATCCATTTTTCGCTCATCCGCAATACGGCTCAGCCGCAGGAGACTTTTCATGGATCTCGAATACAGCC
The DNA here is from genome assembly GCF_016735515.1 of Piscinibacter sp. HJYY11. Taxonomy (NCBI): domain Bacteria; kingdom Pseudomonadati; phylum Pseudomonadota; class Betaproteobacteria; order Burkholderiales; family Sphaerotilaceae; genus Piscinibacter; species Piscinibacter sp. HJYY11. Next base: position 4,255,537 of record NZ_JAERQZ010000001.1, read on the forward strand.
CAGAAGAACAGAAATTCCGCGAGGAAGTGCGCAGCTTCATCGCCGAGAACCTGCCGCAGGAGATCCGCAATCGCGGCGCCTCGGGCGAGCGTCACCTGGCCGAAGACATCACCAAGTGGCAGAACATCCTCTACAAGAAGGGCTGGGGTGGCTCGAGCTGGCCGGTGGAGTTCGGTGGCACGGGCTGGAACGCGGTGCAGAAGCACATCTTCGACGAGGAGTGCGCCGAGGCCGGCACGCCGATGCAGCTGGCCTTCAGCATCAAGATGGTCGCGCCGGTGATCATGCGTTTCGGCAATGCCGCGCAGAAGGCCTACTACCTGCCGCGCATCCTGTCGGGTGAAGACTGGTGGTGCCAGGGCTACAGCGAGCCGGGCGCCGGCTCCGACCTCGCCTCGCTCAAGACCCGTGCCGTGCGCGGCACCGACGAAAAGGGCGAGCACTACATCGTCAACGGCCAGAAGACCTGGAACACGCTCGGCCAGTACGCCGACTGGATCTTCTGCCTGGTGCGCACCAGCACTGAAGGCCGCAAGCAGGAAGGCATCAGCTTCCTCCTGATCGACATGAAGACGCCGGGCATCACGGTCAAGCCGATCATCATGCTCGACGGTGGCCACGAGGTGAACGAAGTCTGGTTCGACAACGTGCGCGTGCCGGTCGAGAACCGCATCGGCGAAGAGAACAAGGGCTGGACCTACGCCAAGTTCCTGCTCGGCCACGAGCGCACCGGCATCGCGGGCGTGGGCCGCTCCAAGGTGGCAATCAAGCGCCTGAAGACGCTGGCCCGCAAGGTGCCGGGCGACAACGGCAAGCCGCTGATCGAAGACGTGCGCTTCCGCGACCGCCTTGCGCAAGTGGAGATGGAGCTGATGGCGCTCGAGATCACCAACCTCAAGGTCGTGTCGCAAGAGGGCAAGTCCCACGCGCCCGGCCCTGAGGCCTCGATGCTGAAGATCAAGGGCTCCGAGATCCAGCAGATGCTGACCGAGCTCTCGATGATGGCGCTCGGCCCCTATGGCGTGCCCTGGCTGCGCGAGCAGCAGGACCTGTCGGGCAACCCGCAGCCGCTGACGGAGTTCTTCGCCGCCCGCGAGACGCTGCTGTCCGGCGCGTACTACAACACCCGCAAGACGACGATCTATGGCGGCTCCAGCGAAGTCCAGAAGAACATCATCAGCCAGATGATCCTGGGCCTCTGAAGCATCACAGAACACGAAAGGAATCACCATGGATTTCAATCTCAGCGAAGAACAGACCGCGATCCAGGACAGCCTGAAGCGCTACCTCGCCAAGGACTACGGCTTCGAGCACCGCCGCGCGCTCACCAAGAGCGAGCTCGGCCACAGCGCCGAGGCCTGGTCCACTTACGCCGAGCTGGGCCTCTTGGCCCTGCCGTTCCCCGAAGAGGTGGGCGGCCTGGGCGGCAACGCGATCGACACGATGCTGATCGCCGAGACGCTGGGCACCGCACTCGCGCTCGAGCCCTTCATCCCCTCGATCGTGATCTCGGGCAGCCTGATCAACGACATCGGCAACGCGGCGCAGAAAGACACGCTGCTGGGCGGCATCACGCAAGGCACGACCATTGCCACGCTGGCCCACCAGGAGCCGGGCGCGCGCTACAACACCCACCACGTTGCGACCACCGCGAAGAAAGACGGCGACGGCTGGTCGCTGAGCGGCCACAAGGCCGTGGTGCTGGCCGCCGCGTCGGCGAACAAGCTGCTGGTCTCGGCCCGCACCTCGGGCTCGGCCTTCGACGCCAACGGCATCTCGCTTTTCGTCGTCGACGCCAAGGCCTCTGGCCTGACCCTGCGCCCCTACGGCACGCAAGACGGCCAGCGCGCCGCCGACGTGATCCTGAAGGACGTGAAGGTCGGCGCCGATGCGCTTGTGGGCCAGGTCAACCAGGCCCTGCCGGCGATCGAATGGGCGCTCGACCGGGGCATTGCCGCGCTGTGCGCCGAAGCCGTGGGCGTGATGGCCACGCTGAACGCGCAGACGCTTGAGTACCTGAAGAACCGCAAGCAATTCGACCAGCCCATCGGCAAGTTCCAGGTGCTGCAGCACCGCATGGCCGACATGGCAATGGCCGCTGAGTACGGCCGCGCGATGGCGCTGCTCGCCGCGGTGAAGGTCGACTCGAAGGATGCGGCCGAGCGCCGTCGCCATGTGTCGGCCGCCAAGGCCTACATCGGCCAGTCGGCGCGCACGGTCGGTCAGGGCGCGGTGCAGATGCACGGCGGCATGGGCGTGACCGACGAGCTGATGGCGGCACACCTCTTCAAGCGCCTGACGGTCATCAACCAGACCTTCGGTGACGTCGACCACCACCTGGGCAAGTTCAGCGACACGCTGCTCGCAGCCTGACGCGCCTCGCTCTCGACCAAGGGCCCGCATGCCACACGCTGCGGGCCCTTCTTCAATCAGATCCAGAACAACATGACCGCTGACCTCATCCTCAACCGCCGCGACCTCGACTTCCAGATCTTCGAGGTCAACGATGCCGAAGCGCTGACGCAGCGCGAGCGCCACGCCGACCACAGCCGCGAGACCTTCGTTGCCGCGCTCGACGCCGCGATGGCGATTGCCGCCGACAAGTTCTTCACCCACAACCGCGAGAGCGACGAGCAGGAGCCCGAATTCGACGGCAAGCAGGTCGAGATCATTCCGCAGGTGAAAGACGCGCTGCAGGCCTACTGCGAAGCCGGCTTCATCGCGCCGACGCAGGACTACGAACTCGGCGGCATGCAGCTGCCGGTGCTGATGGGCCAGGCCTTCTCGGCCATCTTCAAGAGCGCGAACGCAGCGACGAACTCGTACGTCGGCCTGACCATCGCCAATGCCAACGTCATCAACCGCTTCGGCACCGAGTCACAGAAGAAGCGCTACCTGCCGCACATGCTCAGCGGCCGCTTCTTCGGCACCATGTGCCTCACCGAGCCGCAGGCCGGCTCCAGCCTGTCGGACATCACCACCACCGCCGTGCCGCAGGCCGACGGCAGCTACCGCCTGACCGGCAACAAGATCTTCATCTCGGGCGGCGACCACGAGCTCTCCGAGAACATCATCCACCTCGTGCTCGCCCGCCTGCCCGGCGCACCGGCCGGCGTGAAGGGCATTTCGCTCTTCATCGTGCCGAAGTTCATGGTGAACGACGACGGTTCGCTGGGTGCGCGCAACGACGTGGCACTCGCCGGCCTCATCCACAAGATGGGCTGGCGTGGCACCACCTCGACCATGCTGTCCTTTGGTGAAAAGGGCCAGTGCTACGGCGAGTCGATCGGCCAGCCGAACCAGGGCCTCGCCGCGATGTTCCACATGATGAACGAGGCCCGCATCGGCGTCGGCATGGGCGCGGTGATGCTGGGCTACCGCGGCTACCTCGCCTCGCTGCAATATGCGCGTGAACGCCCGCAAGGCCGCCGCGCCGGCAGCAAGGACCCGAACGAACCGCAGATCAAGCTGATCGAGCACGCGGACATCCGCCGCATGCTCATCGCGCAGAAGGCGTATGTCGAAGGGGGCCTCGCGTTGGGCCTCTACGCCGCGCGCCTGGTCGACGAGCAGAAGACCGGCCCCGACGAGACCAGGCGCGAAGAAGCCGGCCTGCTGCTGGAGCTGCTCACGCCCATCGTCAAGAGCTGGCCTTCGCAGTGGTGCCTGGAGGCCAACAGCCTCGCGATCCAGATCCACGGCGGCTACGGCTACACACGCGAGTACCCGGTCGAGCAGTTCTACCGCGACAACCGGCTGAACATGATCCACGAGGGCACGCACGCCATCCAGTCGATCGACCTCTTGGGCCGCAAGGTCGTCATGCAGCAAGGCGCCGCCCTGGAGCTGCTGGGCCGCGAGATCGCCGCGACGGTGAAGGACGCGTCGGTCTACGAGACCCTGAGCGCGAATGCCGATGCGCTGAGCATCGCCTGGTCCAACGTCGTGCAGACGGTCAAGGCGCTGGCGCCGCTCCTGAAGGAGAAGGGCGAGCTTGCACTGGCGAACTCGGTCGTCTTCCTCGAGGCTTTCGGCCACACGGTGGTCGCGTGGCAGTGGCTGCGCCAGGCAGTGGTCGCCACGCGCGCCCTGAAAGATGCCAAGGGTGACGACGAGGTCAACTTCTACCGTGGCAAGCTGCACACCAGCGCCTGGTTCTTCGACTGGGAGCTGCCGCGCTGCAAGCCTCAGCATGAGCTGCTGCGCAGCCTCAACGATTCGACCCTGACGATGCAGGACGCGTGGTTCTGATGAGCACCGAAGACAACGTCCCCGAGGGTTTCGTGCCGCTCGTCCCCGGCGGCACCTGGCTCACCCACGCCGGCCCGCTGTACCAGAAGGACGCGCCCAACGGCGGCGTGATCATCGCCCTGCGCCTCGCGCAGAAGCACACCAACATGCGCGGCATCGCCCACGGCGGCATGCTGGTCACGCTGGCCGACAGCGCGCTCGGCCGCAACATGCACCTCACGCGCAAGCCCTCGGCGCCGATGGTGTCGGTCAACCTGTCGACCGACTTCCTCGGCGCGGCCAAGGTGGGCGACTGGCTGGAGGCGCACGTGACGATCCGCAAGCACGGCGCGCGGCTCTCGTTCGCCGAGTGCGAGCTGAAGGTCGGCGACAAGGTCGTGGTGCGCTGCAGCGGCGTCTTTGCCGTGGTCGAACCCGTCTCCGCCAACAAGGAAGTCCCTGAGGGCTGAGCGCTTGCGTGGGGCGTAAAGTGTCCGGCACACGACACTGCCCCATGACGACGACCACACTTCCAGCCGACGCCGACGGCGTTCTCAAGCTCGCCGCGCAAAGCATGTTCGACACACTCGCCCAGGCCGCGATGGGCATGATGGTGGTCGATCGCCAGCACCGCATCGTGTGGATCAGCGAAGGCTACAAGCGCTTCCTGCCAGGCCTCGGCCATGAGGAAAACGACTTCGTCGGCCGCCGTGTCGAGGAGGTGGTGCCCAACACGCTGATGGCCCACGTGGTCGACACCGGCCAGTCGATGCTGGTGGACCTGCTGACCAACCAGGCTGGCACCTTCCTCGTGAGCCGCCTGCCGCTGCGCGATGCGAAAGGCGAGGTGATCGGCGCGCTCGGCCTCGTGCTGCTCGACCACCCCGAGACCACGATGCAGCCGCTGATGACGAAATTCAGCCGCCTGCAGCGCGAGCTCGACGACGCACGCCAGCAGCTTGCCGCGCAGCGCCGGCCCAAGTACACGATCGCGAGCTTCATCGGCTCGAGCCCGGTGGCGATGGAGACCAAGCGCCAGGCGCGCCGCGTGGCCCAGACCGACAGCACCGTGCTGCTGCTCGGCGAGACCGGCACCGGCAAGGAGCTGCTGGCCCACGCCATCCACGCCGCGAGCACGCGCGCCGCACGCGCCTTCGTCGGCGTCAACATCGCGGCCGTGCCCGACACCCTGCTCGAAGCCGAGTTCTTCGGCGTGGCCCCCGGCGCCTACACCGGCGCCGACCGCAAGGGCCGCGACGGCAAGTTCAAGCTGGCCGACGGCGGCACGCTCTTCCTCGACGAGATCGGCGACATGCCGCTCGCGTTGCAGAGCAAGCTGCTGCGCGTGCTGCAGGAGCAGGAGATCGAGCCGCTCGGCAGCAACAAGGTCGAGCGTGTCGACGTGCGCATCATCGCCGCCACCAGCCGCGACCTGCCGGCGATGGTGGCCGCGGGCAGCTTCCGCGCCGACCTCTACTACCGGCTCAACGTGCTGCCGATCCGCCTGCCCGCGTTGCGCGAGCGCCTGCCCGACCTCGAAGCACTGGTCGACGCGCTGGCCGAAGACATCGCCCGCCGCAGCGGCCTGCCGCACAAGAGCGTGTCGGCCGATGCGCTGGAGCTGCTCGCGCGCCAGTCGTGGCCCGGCAACATCCGCGAGCTGCGCAACGTGCTGGAGCAGGCCACGCTGATGACCGACGACGCGGTGCTCAACGCCTCGCATTTCCAGAGCCTGATCGACGGCGTGCCGCGCCTGAGCCCGCCGATCCCCGTGCCGGCGGCAGAAGCCGTGCCGCGTGCGGGCGCGGCCGACGCGGCGGCCGCCACCATCAAGCCCCTGCCGCAGGCGATTGCCGAGCTGGAGCAGCGCGCCATCCGCGAGGCCCTCGAAGCGACCGGCGGCAACAAGCTCGCCGCCTCGCGGCTGCTGGGCATCTCGCGCGCCACGCTGTACGAGAAGCTCGGCTCCGGCTGAGCATCTTTACCTCGCGGAAACCAAAGCCCGAGGTGTCACCGATGCAGGGGTCACGGAAGCCGGGCATGCTTCAGGGTCTTTTCGTGTCTGCCCTGTCATGCCTGTCCGTCACGCCGCTGGTCACCTCGTTCCCACCTCGCTCACCTTGATGGCCCTCGCGGTGGCCTCGCTGACCGCCAACGCGCAGGCACCCGTCGCCGAGCCCCCTCCCGCACCTGCACCTGCGCCTTCGCCCGCACCGGCTCCCGCCGCTCCACCGCCGCCGGCGCCGCAGCTGGAGCGTGTCGAGATCACCGGCACGCGCAACAACGACCAGGCCGAGCGCCGCCAGTCCACTGCCGCCAAGATCGTCATCGGGCGCGAGGAGATCGACCGCTTCGGCGACAGCACGCTGGGCGAGGTGCTGAAGCGCCTGCCCGGCATCACGCTGCAGGGCCCGCCGGGCCGCGGTGGCGCGATCCGCATGCGCGGCCTGGGCAGTGGGTACACGCAGATCCTGATCGACGGCGAGCGCCTGCCGCCGGGCTTCTCGATCGACACCCTCACGCCCGAGCAGATCGAGCGCATCGAGATCCTGCGCGCGCCCACCGCCGAGACCGGCGCGCGCGCGATCGCCGGCACCATCAACATCATCACCCGCGAGGGGTTCAAGAAGCGGCTGAACGACCTGCGTCTCGGCACGGGGCTGGAAAACGGCCACCTGCAGCCCGGGCTCTCGTGGACGCGCAACGACAGCGTCGACGACCTGATCTACAACCTCTCGCTGTCCGTCTTCCGCAGCGACAGGCTGAGCGAAAGCAGCACCGTGCGCGAAGAGGCCGGTGGCACCGTCCAGCGCGAGGCGACCGACTCGCGCGAGAAGCGCACCGGGATGCACGCGACCGGCCGGCTGCAGTGGCGTGGAGAGAAGGGCTCGTCGCTGGTGCTGTCGCCGCTCCTGCTCTACACGCAGCACGACAACGAGGGCACGACGGTTCTCACGCAGGACGTGGGCACGCCGCCGTATGACCGCAACGTCATCACCACCACCGGCCACTACGCGAACGCCAGGCTCAACGCGCAGTGGAACCAGACGCTGGAGACGCTGGGCCGGCTGGAGCTGCGAGGGGGCCTCGGGCAGGGCCGCTGGAGCGGGCGCACGCAGCGCAGCGCGACGCAGTTCGACGACGTCAACAGCAGCCGCGGCACCACCGCGACGCTCGGCTCCAAGCTCGTCACGCTGGCGGCGAACGACCACAGCATCGTCACCGGCGCGGAGCTGGAGCATCACCGTGGCGACGAAGCGCACAGCGAGGTGTCGGAAGGCGACCAGTTCTCCGCGACGACGCTGCGCACCGCGGTGTATGGCCAGGACGAGTGGAACCCGACCCCCAACTGGGCGGTGCACGCGGGGCTGCGCTGGGAGGGCATTCGCACGCGGAGCCGCGCGTCGCTCGCCGGCACGTCGCTCGACGACAGCGCCAACCGCAGCAGCGTCTGGACGCCGCTGCTGCACACCATGTGGAAGCCCGATGCGCGCAGCCGCGACCAGGTCCGCCTGAGCCTCACGCGCAGCTACAAGGCCCCCACCGTGCAGAACCTCATCGGCCGGCCCCGCACCGTCGACGACAACTCGCCCACGCGGCCAGACCGGGCGGGCAACCCCAACCTCAAGCCCGAGCTAGCCACCGGGCTCGACTTGGCCATCGAACGCTATCTGCCCGCCGGTGGTGTCCTGAGCGCCAATGTCTTCCACCGCGAGATCGAGGGCTACATGCGCAGCGTGACCTCGCTCGAGGGCACACGCTATGTCTCCCGCATGCAGAACCTGGGGAAGGCTCGCACCCAGGGCATCGAGCTGGAGGCCAAGTTCCGGCTCAGCGACGCCATCGCCGACGCGCCGCCGGTCGAGTTGCGCCTCAACGGCAGCGTCTTTCGATCCCGGGTCAAGGATGTGCCCGGCCCCGACAACCGGCTCGACCAGCAGCCGGGCGGCATCGTCAACCTCGGCGCCGACCACCGCTTCCGCGGCACGCCGATCAGCGTGGGCGGCAACGTCAGCTGGCAGCCGGGCTACACCACGCGCATCAGCGAGAGCCAGTGGGTCGTGCAGGACCACAAGCGGGTGGTCGACGCCTTCGTGCTCTACATCCTGCGGCCGGGCGTGCAGCTGCGCTTGTCGGGCAGCAACCTCGCCGCACGCGACTACGTGACCGGCAGCCGCTTCGACAATGGCGCCATCCGCGAGACCAGTGAGACCGACACCCAGTCCTACATCAACTGGCAACTGCGTCTGGAAATGAAGCTCTAGGACTGTCTCAACTTCAGGCAGTGTCTCGACTGTGGACACGCGCCGGACGCCACTGTCTGGACTTCAGGCGCCATGTTGCGCCCCAAAGTGTGGAATCTCGCAGACATTCCCAGGCGAACTCAGTGTTTGCCCTGACATGGTGCTTCTGGGCACAGGCTTTGCGCTTTGATCGCCCACGGGCGGCACCGGCGCCGCCAGAAAACCCAGGAGACACCATGCACTTCGCCACCCGCCGCCGCGTTGTCCACACCGGCCTCACCACCGTTGCCGCCGCCGCCGCGCTGGCCCTGGCCGCGCCGCTTGCGCAGGCCCAGTCGAAGACCGAGGTCCGTATCGCCCACGTCTACGGCAAGACCGGCCCGCTCGAGGCCTACGCCAAGCAGTCGCACACCGGCCTGATGATGGGCCTCGAATACGCGACCGGCGGCACGATGACGGTGGCCGGCAAGAAGCTGGTGGTGATCGAGAAAGACGACCAGGGCAAGCCCGACGTGGGCAAGAACCTGCTCGCCACCGCCTACGGCGACGACAAGGCCGACCTCGCCGTCGGCACCACCGGCTCGGGCGTGGCGCTGGCCATGCTGCCGGTGGCCGAGGAGTACAAGAAGATCCTGCTGGTCGAGCCCGCGGTGGCCGACTCCATCACCGGCGACAAGTGGAACAAGTACATCTTCCGCACCGGCCGCAACAGCTCGCAGGACGCCATCGCCAACGCGGTCGTCGCGGACTCCGAGGCGATGTCGATTGCGATGCTGGCCCAGGACTGGGCCTTCGGCCGCGACGGCGTCAAGGCCTTCAAGGAAGCGCTGAAGAAGTCGAAGATCGTGCACGAGGAATACCTGCCGCCGAACACGACCGACTTCACCGCCGGCATCCAGCGCATCGTCGATGCGCTGAAGGACAAGCCGGGCCGCAAGGTCATCTCGGTCGTGTGGGCCGGCGCCACGCCGCCCTTCAACGCCCTGGCCGCGCTCGACCTCAAGAAGCGCTACGGCATCGAGGTGGGCAGCGGCGGCAACATCCTGCCCGCGATGATTGCCTACAAGCAGTTCCCCGGCATGGAAGGCGCGGCCTACTACTACTTCGGCATGCCCAAGAACCCGGCCAACGAATGGCTGGTCGCCAACCACTACAAGAAGTACCAGACTCCGCCCGACTTCTTCACCGCCGGTGGCATGAGTGCCGGCATCGCGATCGTCGAAGCGCTGAAAAAGACCAACGGTGACACCAACACCGAGAAGCTGATCAAGACGATGGAAGGCATGAGCTTCGAGACGCCCAAGGGCAAGATGACCTTCCGCAAGGAAGACCACCAGGCCATGCAGTCGATGTACCACTTCCGCATCAAGGTGGACCCGGCCTTCTCCTGGGGCGTGCCGGAGCTCGTGCGCGAGATCAAGCCGGAAGAGATGAACATCCCGATCCGCAACAAGCGCTGATCGCCTCGACGCCACGCGACATGCCAGCCTCGTGACCGAGGCTGGCTGGCCCTCTACCGCCCCGACATGCTCGAAACCCGCAACCTCACCATCCGCTTCGGCGGCCACGTGGCGGTGGACCACGTGAGCTGTGCCTTCCAGCCCGGCACGCTCACCGCCATCGTCGGCCCCAACGGCGCCGGCAAGACCACCTACTTCAACCTGATCTCCGGCCAGCTGCGCGCGACCGAAGGGCAGGTGTTGCTGGGCGGGCAGGACATCACCGCCGAGCCCGCCTCGACGCGCACGCACCGCGGCCTCGGGCGTGCCTTCCAGCTCACGCAGCTCTTCCCCAATCTCACGGTGGTGGAAAACGTGCGCCTGGTCGTGCAGTCGCGCCGCCGCGAAGGGCTCAACCTGTGGTCGGTGTGGCTTGATCGCAAGGAGACACTCGCGCGCGCCCACGAGCTCGTCGAGCAGGTGCAGCTGGGCGACAAGGCCCATGCCACCGCGAGCAGCCTGCCGCATGGCGACCAGCGCAAGCTCGAGGTGGCGATGCTGATGGCGCTCGACCCGCAGGTCTTCATGTTCGACGAGCCCACCGCCGGCATGAGCGTCGACGAGGTGCCGGTGATCCTCGACCTCATCCGCCGGCTGAAGGCGCGGCGCGACGCGACCATCCTGCTCGTCGAGCACAAGATGGACGTGGTGCGCGAGCTGGCCGACCGCATCATCGTGCTGCACAACGGCCAGCTCGTGGCCGATGGCGACCCGGCGACGGTGATCGCCTCGCCGGTCGTGCAGCAGGCCTATCTCGGCACCGCGACGAAGGAGGCCGCATGAGCACCTTGTTGAAGCTGCAAGGCGTGCACACGCACATCGGCCAGTACCACATCCTCCACGGCGTCGACGTCGAGGTGCCCACCGGCCAGGTGACCATGCTGCTCGGTCGCAACGGGGCTGGCAAGACCACCACGCTGCGCACGATCATGGGCCTGTGGGCCGCGTCGCAGGGCACGATCACCTTCGACGGCCAGCCGATCGCCGGCAAGCCGACGCCCGACATCGCGCAGCTCGGCATCGCCTACGTGCCCGAGAACATGGGCATCTTCAGCGACCTCTCGGTGAAGGAAAACCTGCTGCTCGCCGCGCGCGGCGCGCGCACGGCCGAGCAGATGGACACGCAGCGCCTCGAGTGGCTGTTCGGCCTCTTCCCCGCGGTGAAGAAGTTCTGGCTCTACCCGGCCGGCAAGCTCTCGGGCGGGCAGAAGCAGATGCTGGCCATCGCCCGCGCGATGGTCGAGCCGCGCCGCCTGCTGCTGATCGACGAGCCCAGCAAGGGCCTCGCCCCCGCCATCGTGCAGAACCTGATCGAAGCCCTGCGCGAGCTCAAGCGCACGCAGACCACGGTGCTGCTCGTCGAGCAGAACTTCGCGATGGCCAAGGCGCTGGGCGACCGTGTCGCGGTGATGGACGACGGCCGCGTCGTGCACACCGGCCCGATGCAGGAGCTGGCCGACAACGACGAACTTCAGCAACGCCTTCTCGGCCTCTCGCTGGGAGCGCATCAATGAACACCACCACGACCACCCCCACCGCCGCGCCGGCCGCCAAGGCCGAGGCGATCCCGAAAGCCGCGTTCGACTGGATCCCGCTCGCGCTCGTGCCGCTGCTGGCATTGGTCGCGCTCCCCGCCATCGGCTCGCCGTCGTCGTGGCTCACGCTCACGGTCGCGGGCCTCGCGATGGGCATGATCATCTTCATCATCGCCTCGGGCCTCACGCTCGTCTTCGGCCTGATGGACGTGCTGAACTTCGGCCACGGCGTGTTCATCGCCTTCGGCGCCTTCGTGGCGACCAGCGTGTTCGGCGCGATGATCGGCTGGTCGGACGCCGACAGCATGCTGAAGAACCTGGCGGTGCTCTTCTGCGCGATGCTCGCGGCGATGAGCATCACCGCGGCCATCGGCTGGGGCTTCGAGCGGGTGATGGTGCGGCCCGTCTACGGCCAGCACCTGAAGCAGATCCTCGTGACCATGGGCGGCATGATCATCGGCGAAGAGCTGATCAAGGTCGTGTGGGGCCCGCAGCAGATCCCGCTGCCCCTGCCCACCACGCTGCGCGGCTCGCTGCTGTGGGGCGATGCGGTGGTCGAGAAATACCGCCTCGTCGCGGTCGTGATCGGCGCCGTGGTGCTGCTCGCGATGCTCTTCACGCTCAACCGCACCAAGCTCGGCCTGCTCATCCGCGCCGGCGTGCAGGACCGCGAGATGGTCGAGAGCCTGGGCTACCGCATCCGCCGCCTGTTCGTCGGCGTGTTCGTCGCCGGCTCCGCGCTTGCGGGCCTGGGCGGCGTGCTGTGGGGCCTGTACCAGCAGAACGTGATCCCGCAGATCGGCGCGCAGGTCAACACGCTGATCTTCATCGTCATCATCATCGGCGGACTGGGCTCCACCTTCGGCTGCTTCGTGGGGGCGCTGCTCGTGGGCCTGCTCGCCAACTACGTGGGCTTCCTCGCGCCGAAGGCCGCGATGTTCTCCAACATCGGGCTGATGGTCGCGATCCTGCTTTGGAGGCCGCAGGGCCTCTATCCCGTGGCAAACCGGTGAGCATGATGTTCAGCAGACTCCTCTCCAACGACCTGCCGCGCAACCGCTGGCTCGCGGCCATCCTGATCGTGATCGTGCTGGGCCTCGCGCTCACGCCGTTTCTCTTCCCGAGCACCAAGGCGCTCAACGTCGGCGCGAAGATCCTCGTGTTCATCGTGCTCGTGGCGAGCTTCGACCTGCTGCTCGGCTACACCGGCATCGTGAGCTTCGCGCACACCATGTTCTTCGGCATCGGGGCATATGGTGTCGCCATCGCCAGCACGCGCCTCGGCCCCGGCTGGGGCTCGCTGGCGCTCGGCGTGGGCGTGGCGCTCGTGCTGGCGCTTGCGCTCTCGCTCGTGATCGGCCTTTTCAGCCTGCGGGTGAAGGCAATCTTCTTCGCGATGATCACGCTGGCGGTGGCCTCGGCCTTCCTGTCGCTCGCCTCGCAGCTGTCGGACCTCACCGGTGGCGAAGACGGCCTCAACTTCAAGGTGCCCGAGGCGCTGCAGCCCGGCACGCAATACCTGGAAGAGCCCTTCCTCGGCGCAAGCATCGATGGCCGCTTCCTGAGCTACTACCTGCTCTTCGTCGCGACGGTGGTGCTGGTGCTCGTGATGCTGCGCATCGTCAACTCGCCCTTTGGCCGCGTGCTGCAGGCCATCCGCGAGAACGACTTCCGCGCCGAGGCCATCGGCTACCGCGTCGTCGTGTACCGCACGCTGAGCAACGTGCTGTCGGCGCTCTTCGCCACGCTCGCGGGCTGCCTGCTCGCGATCTGGCTGCGCTACAACGGGCCCGACACCTCGCTCAGCTTCGAGATCATGCTCGACATCCTGCTGATCGTCGTGATCGGCGGCATGGGCACGGTGTATGGCGCAGTCGTGGGCAGCGTGCTCTTCGTCATCGCCCAGAACTACCTGCAAGACCTGCTCAAGCTCGGCGCCGGAGCCGTTGAAGGCGTGCCCGTCGTGTCGCAACTCGTCTCGCCCGACCGCTGGCTGCTGTGGCTGGGCTTGCTCTTCGTGCTCTCGGTCTACCACTTCCCGACCGGGGTAGTGGGGCGGCTGCGGGCGCTGCGATCCAAAGGGCGCTGACCATGAGCCTCTCTTCCCACATGACCTCCCACTACCTGGTCTGCGAAGGCCGCGAGCTGCACTACACCGAGTGGGGTGCACAGCATCAGGAGACGGTGCTGGCCTGGCACGGCCTCGCGCGCACCGGGCGCGACATGGACGACATCGCCGCGCACCTGTCGCAGCGCTACCGCGTGATCTGCCCCGACACGCTTGGCCGCGGCCTGAGCCAGTGGAGCCCCAAGCCCGAGGTGGAGTACTCGCTCGAGTTCTACGTGCGCCAGGCCACCTCGCTCGTCAACCAGCTCGGCCTCGACCGGTTCCATTGGCTCGGCACCTCGATGGGCGGCGCGATCGGCCTGCGCGCGGCGGCCACCACCTTGCGCGGCCGCGTGCTGCGCCTGGTGATGAACGACGTCGGCCCCGAGATCGCCAAGGCCGCCACCGACCGCATCCGCGCCTACGCCGGCTCGCCTTCGGCCTTCGGCACGGTGACCGAGCTCGAGAAGTACTTCCGCACCATCTACGAGCCCTACGGCTGGCTGAGCGACGCGCAGTGGCGCCGCCTCACCGAGACCTCGGTGCGCCGCCTGCCCGACGGCCGCGTGACGCCGCACTACGACCCGGCGATGGCGATGCAGTTCTCGACCTTCCCGCACGACTACGACCAGTGGGACGCGTGGGACAGCCTCGACATCCCCGTGCTCTGCCTGCGTGGCGAGACCTCCGACCTGCTGCCGGTCGACGTGACCGAGCGCATGCGCCAGCGCGGCCCTCGCGCCGTGGTGGCGACCATCCCCGGCTGCGGGCATGCCCCGGCGCTCAACACGCCGTCGCAGTTCGCCCTGGTCGAACGGTTCCTGACGGCTAGCGCCTGAACTTGCCGTCCTGTCCGATGATGGACAGGTCGGTGAACACCAGCCCGGTGTGGTCGTCGCGCGCGTAGTGCAGGTCCATGCCGCCGAGTTCGACCTTGCCGAGCCCGTTGAGCGCTTCCACGAGCTTCGCCGGCGTGAGGTTCGGCCCGGCGCGGCGCAGGCCGAGCACCAGGACCTTGGCGGCGGCGTAGCCTTCCATCATGGCCGGCGACACCCCCTGCAGGCCTTTCGCCTGGGCATGGTCCACGGCTTCCTTGACGATGGGCGCTGCGAGCGAGCGTTCGTAGGGGAAGACCTGCGTCACGATCACGCCGGCGGCGAGCGGGCCCATCTGCTTGATGAAGCCGCCCGAGGCGTTGTTCGAGAGCGTGACCACCTGCGCGCGCGAGCCGGCGGCGCGGATCGCCTTGGTGCCTTCCACCAGTGCCGCCGCCGTGCCGATGATCAGCACCGCCTGCCCCTCGGCAGCGGCCAGCCGCGGCGCGATGGTGCTGAAGTCGGGCTTGTTGCGGTCGAACTTCTCCACCGCCAGCGGCTGCTTCTTCACGTCGTCGAAGCCCTTGGCCGCACCGGCCGCGGCATCGGCGCCGAAGGCATCGTCGACGTGCCAGACCGCGATGCGGTCCATGCCGATCAGGCTCAGGTGCTTGACCGCACGTTCGGCTTCGCGCTGGTAGGTGGCGCGCACGTTGAACACATAGGGGTGCACCGGCTTGTGCAGCGCCATCGCGCCGGTCGACGGGCCGACCAGCGGGACCTTGAACTCGTTGAGCGCCGGCAGCATGGCCTGCGTGTGCGGTGTGCCGCGGCTCAGGAAGAGCGCCACCGCGCGGTGCTCGACGATCAGCTTGCGGGCGTTCTCGCCGGCGAGCTTCGGGTCGAACTTGTCGTCGAGCGACACGAGCTGCACGGTCTTGCCGTGCACGCCGCCGGCGGCGTTGATGGCGTCGAGGTAGAGCCGCGCGCCGGCGGTGGTCTCCTCCACGCCGGCGGCCACCGGCCCGGTGAAGGCGGCCGTCTGGCCGATCACGATCTGGGCTTGCGCCGCCGCGGCGAAGACGAGGGTGCCGAGCGCCACGGCGAGGCGGCGCGCGAGAGAAAGGGTGGAGCTCATGGGAGCGGTCGGTCAGGATGCGCCGGGTGGGCGCGGGAACGCCGCAAGCGCCAGGGTCAGGCGCCTGCAGCAGAAGCGAGGGGGGCCGGGGTCAGCCGGCGGTCACGAGGGCCGTGCGCGGCCGGCGCGGCTCAGCGACGGAAGCGGCCGTCCGGTCCGATGATGGAGAGGTCGGCGTAGTCGAGGCCGGAATGGTCGGTCGGCGAGTAGCTCAGCTCCAGCCCGCCCAGGTCATAGCGGTTGAAGGTCTCGAGCGCACGGCGCAGCTTCTCGCGGTTGGGGTTGGGCCCGGCGCGGCGCAGGCCTTCCACCACCACTTTCGCGGAGACGAAGCCTTCGAGCGTGATGGGCGAGAGCTCGAGGTTCTTCGCCTTCGCGAGCTCCATGGCTTCCTTCACCACCGGTGAGGCGATCGAGCGCTCGTAGGGGAACACCTGGCTCACCACCACGCCGTGGGCGATGGGGCCGAGGTCCTTGATGAAGCCGGTCGAGGCGTTGTTCGACAGCGTGACGAGCTGCGCCTTCGAGCCGGCGGCGCGCACCGCCCGCATGCCCTCGATGATCGCGGTGCCCGAGCCGATGAACATCACCGCCTGCGGCTCCTTCTGGGCCACGCGAGGGGCGATGCCGCTGAAGTCAGGCTTGGCGCGGTCGTATTTCTCCAGCGCCAGCGGCTCCTTGTTGACCGACTTCAGGCCCTTGAGCGCGCCTTGCACCGCGTCGGCACCGAAGCTGTCGTCCACCTGCACGATGGCGATGCGGTCGACGCCGATCAGGCTCAGGTGCGAGATCGCGCGCTCGGCCTCGCGCTGGTAGGTGGCGCGCACGTTGAAGAGCCACGGGTGCACCGGCTGGTGCAGCACCATGGCGCCGGTCGACGGGCCGATAAGCGGAATCTTGTGCTCGGTGAGCAGGGGCATGATGCCCTGCGTGTGCGGCGTGCCGCGGTTGAGGAAGAGGCAGAGCACGCCCTTGTCGATCAGCTCCTTCGCATTGGCCGCGGCGAGCTTGGGGTCGAACTTGTCGTCGAGCGACACCAGCTCGATCGGCTGGCCGTTGATGCCGCCGCGTGCGTTTATCGCATCAAAGTACAGCTTGGCGCCATCGGTCGCTTCCTTGACCGAGGCGGCCACCGCGCCGCTGAACCCGGCCGTCTGGCCGATCCTGAGTTGCGCCCACGCCGGCGTGCTGGTGATGCCCAGCGCCGAAACCACTGCCCACACGGCTGTCAGCCACTGCTTCTTCATGTCGACCCTCCGGTAAGAGAGAGCGCGATGTTAGGCAGTGATCGCTACCTGACGCCAGTGCAACTACGTACGGTTTCAGGTCGAATGGGCGTGTGGTGAGAGATATTGCCGGTGACAAGCCGGTTACGGCACCTTGGAGTGATGCCACTCAGCCCAGAGGCTGCACCGGCAGGCGACCTTTCTGGTCGGCAAGGGTCTGGCCGAGCAGGCGGGCGAGCGCATAGACCACATCGATGGTCGGCGTCGGCGTGCCGGTGATGCGGCCCAGCTCGCGGACACTGCCCACCAGCGCCTCGAGCTCCAGCGCACGCCCGGCCTCCACGTCCTGCAGCATCGAAGTCTTGTGCGCGCCGACCGCCTCGGCGCCGGCGATCCGCTTCTCGAGCGAGACCTTGAACTCGACGCCCAGTTTCTCGCCCAGCGCCTGGGCCTCGCGCATCATGTTCGCCGCGAGCTCGCGGGTGCCGGGGTCGCGGCAGATGTCCTGCAGCGTCGCGTGCGTCAGCGCGCTGATCGGGTTGAAGCTCAGGTTGCCCCACAGCTTCACCCAGATCTCGCCGCGGATGTCCTTGCTGACCGGCGCCTTGAAGCCGGCTTTCATCATGGCCTGCGACAAGGCCTCGACGCGTGGGCTGCGGCTGCCGTCGGGTTCACCGAGCGTGAAGCGGTTGCCTTCGATCACCTTCACCACGCCGGGCGCCACCAGCTCGGCCGCCGGGTAGACCACGCTGCCGATCACACGTTCGGGCTCGATGTGCCGCGCGATGACGCCGCCCGGGTCCACGCTTTCCAGTTGGCGGCCTTCGTACGGGCCGGGGAGCTTGTGGAAATACCACCAGGGCAGGCCGTTGATCATGCTGACGACCATGGTGTCGGGGCCGAAGAGGGCGCGCAGCCCGGGCAGCAGGTCCTTCACCTGGTGCGCCTTCACCGTGAGCAGCACCGCGTCTTGCGGGCCCGCCTCGGCCATCGCCTGCACGGCGCGCACCGCGGGGGCGTGCTGCTCGCGGCCGTCTTCGAGGATCAGCCTGAAGCCGCGGGCGTTGATGGCCGCGAGGTTCTGGTTGCGGGCGATGAAGGTGACGTCTTCTCCGGCCAGCGACAGCTTCGCGCCGAGGTAGCCGCCGATGGCGCCCGCACCGACGATCGCGATCTTCATGCCAGCCCGAGCTTCTGTGCCAGCCCGATGCGTTGCAGCTTGCCGGTGGCGCCCTTGGGAATCTCCTCCATGAAGAGGATCTTCTTCGGCACCTTGAACTCGGCGGCGCGCGTGCCGACGAACTCCTGCAGCTCGCGCTCGGTGGTGGCCTGGCCTTCCTTCAGCACCACCACCGCGGCCACTTCCTCGCCGAGCTTGGGGTGGGGCATGCCGAAGCAGACGACCTGGTTCACCGCGGGGTGGTCCATCAGGATCTCGTCGACTTCGCGTGGGCTCACCTTCTCGCCGCCGCGGTTGATGATCTCCTTCAGGCGACCGGTCAGGCTGATGTAGCCGTCGGCGTCTTTCGTGCCCTGGTCGCCGGTGCGGAACCAGCCGTTGAGGTAGCCCTCGGCATTCGCCTTGGGGTTGTTCTCGTAGCCGAGCGTGACGTTGGGGCCCTTGATGACGATCTCGCCGATCTCGCCCGGGCCGAGCAGCCGGCCGTCTTCGCCCATGATCTGCACCTCGGGGCCGGCGGCCAGGCCCACAGTGCCGGGCTTGCGAGGAAGCGGCGGCAGCGGGTTGGAGGCCATCTGGTGCGTGGCCTCGGTCATGCCGTAGGCCTCGATCAGCGGCGCCTTGAAGATCTCTTCCAGCTCCTTGATGACCTGCGGCGGCATCGACGACGAGCTCGAGCGCAGGAAGCGCAGCGGGTGGCGCGCGATCACGTCGAGGTTGCCCTTGGCGCGGCCGATGATGGCCTGGTGCATGGTCGGCACCGCGGTGTACCAGGTGGGCCTGGCCTCGTCCATCCACGCGAAGAACTTGAGCGCGTTGAAGCCCGGCGTGCAGAAGACCTGCGAGCCCGCCGACAGCGGCGCCAGCACCCCGGCGATGAGCCCGTGGATGTGGAAGAGCGGCATGATGTTCAGGCCGACGTCCTTCTCGGTGAACTGCAGCGTCGTGCGGATGTTGCCGGCCGAGGCGACGAGGTTGCCCACCGACAGCGGCACGATCTTCGGCCGCGAGGTGGTGCCCGAGGTGTGCAGCACCATGCCGACATCTTCCGGTTGGCTGTAGCCGCCATCGGGGGTCGGCGTCGCGGTGCCCGCTTCGCGCGGCTGCAACGTGAAGCTGCCCGCGGGGGCGCCGGCCGGCACGACGAGGTCGACCACCCGCACGCCGAGCTTCCGGGCCACGTCGATGGCGGGCGAGGTGCTGCCCTGCTCGACGATCAGCGCCTTGGCGTTCAGGTCCGACAAATAGAACTCGAACTCGTCGGCGCGGTAGGCCGGGTTCAGCGGCGCGCTGGTCGTGCCCGAGGCGCAGGCCATGTAGCAGGTGGCCATCTCGGGGCCGTTGGGGAGCACGATGCCCACACGGTCGTTGCGGCCCACGCCCAGGGCGTTGAGGCTCGCGAGCGTCGCTTCGACGAGCGCGCGCAGCTCGCGGTAGCGCAGGGCAGGGCGACCGGGGGCCGAGATGGCGATGGCCTCGTCGGCGCCGCGGGAAAGCAGGTGGTGCAGGGTGTCGGGCATGGGGGTCTACAGGCAGGCGGCAACTGGACTTGTATTGTGATGGCCCTTGTCGGCTGTCTGGCAGGAGCGCTTTCCTAGAATTCCCGCCCCTCCCCGTCTGCGCGCCTCCTCCCCCCATGACCTCCGGCCTCATCCGCATCCGCGGCGCCCGCCAGCACAACCTCAAGAACCTCGACCTCGACATTCGCACCGGCGAGATGACGGTGGTGACCGGGCCCAGCGGCTCGGGCAAGTCCAGCCTGGTGTTCGACACGCTGTATGCCGAAGGGCAGCGCCGCTACGTTGAGACCTTCAGCGCCTACGCGCGCCAGTTCCTCGACCGCATGGACCGGCCGGCGGTGGAGCGTGTCGACGGGGTGCCGCCGGCGATCGCCATCGACCAGACCAACCCCGTGCGCACGTCGCGCTCGACGGTGGGCACGATGACCGAGCTCAACGACCACCTGAAGCTGCTCTTTGCGCGCGCCTCGGAGTTGTTCGACAAGAAGACGGCGCAGCTCGTGCGGCACGACTCGCCGGAGACGATCCATGCGGAGCTGATGGCGCGCACGAAGCCAGACGACCCTCGTCTGGTCGTCACCTTCCCGGTGGAGCTGCCCGCCAACACCACCGCCACCGAGATCGACCAGTGGCTGGCCGCGAGCGGCTTCACCCGTGTGCAGGCCGAGCGCGAGGTCGCGTCGCCCACCGGCCCGCGCAAGGTGCTCGACGTGGTGGCCGACCGGTTTCGCCTTCAGGGCACGGAGAAGGTGCGGGCGATCGAGGCCATCGAGATGGCGCTCAAGCGCGGCAGCGGCCGGGTCAACGTCTACGTGCTGCCGGCCGAGGAAGGCCCCGAGCCGCAGCTCTGGCGCTACTCCACCGGCCTGCACTGCCCCGACAGCGACATCCGCTACGCCGACCCGCAGCCCGCGCTCTTCTCCTTCAACAGCGCGATGGGCGCCTGCGACGCCTGCCGCGGCTTCGGCCGCGTGATCGGCGTCGACTGGGGCCTCGTGATCCCCGACCACCGCAAGACGCTCCGTGCCGGCGCGATCAAGACCATCCAGACGCCCGCATGGAAGGAATCGCAGGACGACCTGCTGAAGTACGCCGGCGACGCCGGCATCCCGCGCGACACACCCTGGTCGCAGCTCAGCGAATCGCAGCGCGACTGGGTCATCAACGGCTCGCCCAACTGGAAGGGCCAGTGGAACAAGCAGTGGTACGGCATCAAGCGCTTCTTCGAGTACCTCGAATCGAAGGCCTACAAGATGCACATCCGCGTGCTCTTGTCGAAGTACCGCAGCTACACCACCTGCCCAACCTGCAATGGCGCGCGCTTGAAGACCGAGGCGCTGCTGTGGCGCATGGGCACCAAGGCCGATGCCGATGGTGTGCTCGCGCCGGAGAAGCGCTTCATGCCGCAGGGCGTCGATTGGTCGCGCGAGCAGCTCGAAGCGCTGCCCGGCCTCACGGTGCACGACCTGATGCTGATGCCCATCGACCGCATCCGGCGCTTCTTCGACGGCATCTCGCTGCCCAGCAGCATGCTCGACGACGCGCTCAAGCTGCTGCTCGACGAGATCCGCACGCGCTTGAAGTACCTCTGCGACGTCGGCCTCGGCTACCTCACGCTCGACCGCCAGAGCCGCACGCTCAGCGGCGGTGAGGTGCAGCGCATCAACCTCACCACCGCGCTCGGCACTTCGCTGGTCAACACCATGTTCGTGCTCGACGAGCCCAGCATCGGCCTGCACCCGCGCGACATGGACCGCATCGTCGAAGCGATGCACCGCTTGCGCAATGCCGGCAACACGCTGGTCGTCGTCGAACACGACCCCGCGGTGATGCTCGCCGCCGATCGCCTGATCGACATGGGCCCCGGCCCCGGCGAGCGCGGCGGTCAGATCGTGTTCGACGGCACGCCCGCGGCCATCCGCGACGCCGACACGCTGACCGGTGCCTACCTCGGCGCACGCAAGCAGGTCGGCATGGGCATGAAGCGGCTGGTGACCGACAGCACGCCGCGGCTCATCCTCGAAGGCGCGCGTGACCACAACCTGAAGAACGTGACGGTCGAGTTCCCGCTGCAGCGCCTGGTGTGCGTGACCGGCGTCTCCGGCTCCGGCAAGAGCACGCTGATGCAGGACGTGCTCTACCCCGCCTTGGCCCGCCACTTCGGCAAGGCGACCGAAACGCCCGGTGAGCACGACCGCCTGCTGGGCGGCGACTGGTTGAGCGATGCCGTCTTCGTCGACCAGTCGCCCATCGGCAAGACGGCGCGCTCCAACCCGGCGAGCTACGTCGGCGCCTTCGACGAGATCCGCAAGCTCTTCGCGCAATCGCCGCTCGCGCAGCAGCGCGGGTACACGGCGGCGATGTTCAGCTTCAACGCCGGCGACGGGCGCTGCCCGACCTGCGGCGGCTCGGGCTTCGAGCATGTGGAGATGCAATTCCTCTCCGACATCTACCTGCGCTGCCCCGACTGCGACGGCACGCGCTATCGCGCCGAAACGCTGGAGGTAAAGATCGACCGCCGCCTGCCCGGCGAGGCGATGCGCGAGCTGAGCGTGGCCGATGTGCTGGAGCTCACCGTGAGCGAAGCCGTGCAACTCTTCGCGCAGGACCGCGAGGTGCTGCGTGTGCTGCAGCCCATCCTCGACGTGGGCCTGGAGTACGTGAAGCTCGGCCAGCCGGTGCCGACCTTGAGCGGTGGCGAAGCGCAGCGCCTCAAGCTCGCCGGCTTCCTGGCCGAAGCGGCGCAGAGCGCGACCGCGAGCAAGCAGGCGGTGGCCAAGAAGGGCACGCTCTTCATGTTCGACGAGCCGACCACCGGCCTGCACTTCGACGACATCGCCAAGCTGATGCGCGCCTTCCGCAAGCTGCTCGAAGCCGGCCACTCGCTGATCGTGATCGAGCACAACCTCGACGTGATCCGCGCCAGCGACTGGCTGATCGACCTCGGCCCCGAAGGCGGCGAAGGCGGCGGTGAGGTGGTGTGCGTCGGTTCGCCCGAAGACGTCAAGCAGCACCCGAGCTCGCACACCGGCCGTGCCCTGGCCGCCTATGACCGCGCACTCGGCCTCAATGGCGCACTGCGTGTGGAAGAAGGCCGCCCGCTGCAGACCGTGCTGCGCCAGCCGATCGACGAATCGATCCGCATCGTCAACGCGCGCGAGCACAACCTGAAGTCAATGGACGTCAGCATCCCGCGCGGCAAGTTCAGCGTGATCACCGGCGTCTCGGGCTCGGGCAAGAGCACGCTCGCCTTCGACATCCTCTTCAACGAAGGCCAGCGCCGTTACCTTGAGTCGCTCAACGCCTACGCCCGCAGCATCGTGCAGCCCGCGGGCCGGCCCGAGGTGGATGCGGTGTACGGCATCCCGCCGACCGTCGCCATCGAGCAGCGCCTGAGCCGCGGCGGCCGCAAGAGCACGGTCGCCACCACCACCGAGGTGTGGCACTTCCTGCGCCTCCTGTACGTGAAGCTCGGCATCCAGCATTGCGTGAAGGACGGTTCGCCGGTCAAGCCGCAGAGCGCCGAGAGCATCGCCGCGCAGATCGTGCGCGACCACAAGGGCCAGCACGTGGGCCTGCTCGCGCCGCTGGTGGTCAACCGCAAGGGCGTCTACACCGACCTCGCGAAATGGGCCAAGCAGCGCGGCCATTCACACCTGCGGGTGGACGACGAGTTCCTGCCGGTCGACCCATTCCCGCGTCTCGACCGCTTCAAGGAGCACACGCTGGAGCTGCCGGTCGGCGACCTCGTCGTGAGCGTCAACAACGAAGCCGAGCTGCGTGCACTGCTCACGCAGGCCCTCGACCTCGGCAAGGGCGTGATGCACCTGCTCACCCCGCTCGACGGCCTGAAGGGCGCGCTGATGGCGGGCAGCAGCACCAAGCGCATCGGCGGCGTGAAGGTCTTCTCCACCAAGCGCGCCTGCCCGACCTGCGGCACGAGTTACCCCGAGCTCGACCCGCGCATGTTCAGCTACAACAGCAAGCACGGCTGGTGCCCCGGCTGCGTGGGCACCGGCCTTGCGCTGACCAAGGAGCAGCGCAAGGCCTACGACGACTCGGTGATCGAGCGCGACGAGCAGGGCCGCGAGCAGAGCTTCCCGGCCGAAGAGGCAGAAGTCGAAGGCGTGGTCGACGCGCCGTGCGAGATCTGCGCCGGCACGCGCCTCAACCCCGTCTCGCGCGCCGTGACCTTCGACGAACATTCCATCGCCTGGATCGCGCAGTGGTCGGTGAGCCAGTGCCGCGAGTGGATCGAAGACCTGAAGCTGACCGGGCGTGATGCCGAGATCGCCCGCGACGTCGTCATCGAGATCAAGAACCGCCTGGAGTTCCTGGAAGAGGTCGGCCTCGGCTACCTCACGCTCGACCGCGCGGCGCCCACGCTCAGCGGCGGCGAAGCGCAACGCATCCGCCTCGCCGCGCAGCTCGGCAGCAACCTGCAAGGCGTCTGCTATGTGCTTGACGAGCCCACCATCGGCCTGCACCCGCGCGACAACCAGGTGCTGCTCAACGCGCTGCACAAGCTGGGTGACAAGGGCAACACGCTGGTGGTGGTGGAGCACGACGAAGACACCATCCGGCGTGCCGACCACATCATCGACATCGGCCCGAGCGCCGGCAAACGTGGCGGCCGCCTCGTCGCGCAAGGCACGGTGACCGAGCTCGCCTCGCACCCCGACTCGCTGACGGGCCGCTTCCTCGCCAAGCCCTTGCTGCACCCGCTGCAAGCGCGGCGCGACGTCGGCGCCGAGCAACCGCAGCTGCTGCTGCGCGGCGCGAGCCTGCACAACCTGCAGCAGGTCGACGTGCCGTTCCCGCTGCACCGCCTCGTCGCGGTGACGGGCGTGAGCGGCAGCGGCAAGAGCACGCTCGCGCGCGATGTGCTGCTCGCCAACCTGCAGTTCATCAACACCCGCGGTGCGAAACCGAAGTGGCAGGGCTGCGACGGCATCGACGGCTGGCAGCAGATCGACCGCGTGCTCGAAGTCGACCAGACGCCCATCGGCAAGACTCCGCGCTCCTGCCCGGCGACCTACATCGGCTTCTGGGACGTGATCCGCAAGCTCTTCGCCGACACGCTGGAGTCGCGTGCCCGCGGCTACGCGCCGAACCGCTTCAGCTTCAACACCGGCGAGGGCCGCTGCCCCGCCTGCGAAGGGCAGGGCATGCGCACCATCGAGATGAGCTTCCTGCCCGACGTGAAGGTGCCCTGCGACGTGTGCCACGGTGCCCGCTTCAACCCCGAGACGCTGGCGGTGACCTGGCGCGGCAAGAGCATCGGCGACGTGCTGCAGATGGAGATCGACGAAGCGGTGGAGTTCTTCGCCAGCATGCCCAACATCGCGCACCCGCTGCAGCTGATGAAGGACGTGGGCCTCGGCTACCTCACGCTCGGCCAGCCGTCACCGACGCTCTCCGGCGGCGAGGCGCAGCGCATCAAGCTCGTCACCGAGCTGACCAAGGTGCGAGACGACGTCACCCGACGAGGCCAGAAGGCGCCGCACACGCTCTACGTGCTCGACGAGCCGACGGTGGGCCTGCACATGGCCGACGTGGAGAAGCTCATCCGCGTGCTGCACCGCCTGGTCGACGGCGGCCACAGCGTGATCGTCATCGAGCACGACCTCGACGTGATCGCCGAGGCCGATTGGGTGATCGACATGGGCCCCGAAGGCGGCGCGGCCGGCGGCACGGTGGTCTCGGCCACCGACCCGGCCTCGCTGGTGAAGGTGAAGGCGAGCCACACCGGGGCGGCCTTGCGGCCGGTGTTGGCGCGTTGAGCAGGTCACTCGGCGCTATCCTTCCGGGAGGCGGCTGACATCCAGCCAGGTGAGGGGTCTGTGCACGGATCTGTGTGCAGCAGGGACACAAGAAATGAAACTTTGGACGATCGCGGCCGTAGCCGCAGTGTGGGCACTCGGCGCCTGTGGGGGTGGCGGTGGAAGCGGGGACTCGCCTGGGGCATCGACCCCGCCGCCTCGGGCTTCGGTTGCCGATGTGTCGATTGCGATCGAACCGGGCGCGAATCCGGCACCCGTCGCGGAGCCGCACTGGTTCGACATGGTCGTGACCAATGAGGGGCCTGACGAGGCGAGCGACGTGAGCGTGCAGACACACCGTCCCGATGCGCTGTCGCCGATCGATGTGATGTGCTTCGCATCTCAAGGGGCCACCTGTCCGGCGTCTGCCGAGACCCTGCGGGTGGCCGCGCTCCCGGTGGGCGGAGTCCTTCGGTATCGGGTGTTCGTGCGGCAGAACCAACGAGGTTCGACGCGGTTCACAGCACGGGTCACCGCTGCCAATGACATGCTTGTCCGAAGCAACGATTCGGCGCACATCGACCTGCGGGCTTACTCCGCCGACTTACAGGTCAGCGGGACTGCGCCGGCTCTGGAAACGAGCGCTGGCGCGCCGATCTCCTACACGATGTCCGTCACCAATGCGGGACCGGATCCAGCGGTGCGCGTGGCGATCCACAACTTCGTGGATGCCGAGCAGTTGTTGCAAGGCGTCACCTGCACAGCGGACGGGGGCGCCACCTGCCCTGCTGTCGTCGGCGCGGCGATGAGCGTTCCGGAGCTGCCCGTGGGCGCAAGCCTGCACTTCTCCGTCACGGCGCTGCCCTGGCCGGGAACGGTCGGCCCGGTCACCAACAAGCTGTACGTCAGCGCCCTGGGTGACCCTTTCGTCTACGACAACAGCGCGGTGGCGAGCGCTCGAGTCGCCATTCCTGCGAACCCCGGCAGTTTGGTCGTGCTGGAGAGCGACCCGGGAGACTTCGTGCTGCAAGGTGAGCGGCACGTGTACGACCAGGCGAACGCGATGCTCGTGTTCGAGCCGGACAGCTCCACCCTCAGCGTCAGGGTGATCGCTGACGAACTGTGGGATGGGCGCTTCCAATTGCCTGGAAATCTCGCCCAGTTCGCGCCTGGCACCTATCTGAACCTTAATAGGCTGACCGTTCCCTCGGCGGCAGGCGGCTTGTTCTGGTCCGGGGAAGGGCGGAGTTGCAGCTCGGTCAACGGTTCGATCGTCGTGGATCAGGTGACCTACAGCGGATCGACGCCGACGCTGATCGACCTTCGCTTCGAGCAGCGATGCGAGGGTTCAGCCGCGGCCTTGCGCGGGCGCGTTCGATGGGTCGCCCGAGATTCGACGCAGCCGCCGGCTCCGATCGTTCCGCCGCCTACCGGTCTCTGGCGCGCGCCATCGGGTGCGGTGCCGGCCGACGGCAGCTTCCTGTACCTGCACCGGGCTCCGTCCGATCCCGTGCTCGGCAACGCCGCCACACGCCTCTTCACGCGCTCGGATTCGGTCATGCAAGTGGACGCGGACGGACGTCGACTCGAGATCCGTGTGAACGGCGATGAAACGTGGCACCTCGATTTCACGACCATGCAGAACCTGACGCTGTTGCAGCCAGGGTTCTATCGCGGCGTCTCGCTCGCCGGAAACCCTGCGCGAGGCCGCTTCTTTTCCAGCCTTCAGGCGTGCGAGCGGCCCTCCGGGTGGGTCGTGATCGACGAGGTGACCTACACCGGCGGAGCCCTGTCCTCGCTCAGTCTTCGCTTCGAACAGCAGTGTGTCAACAACGTGAGTGTGTTTCGAGGACAGGCGAGGTGGTTGGCCAGCGATACTACTGAGCCGCCTGGGCCGCAGGTGCCACCCCCCGGGCTCTGGCAGCCTACCGCAGGCAGCACGCCCGGGACGGGGAACTACGTCTACCTAGAGTCCGATGCGGGCGACTACATCGGCCAAGGTATGACGCGTTTGTTCACTGCGCCGGAGTCCCCTATTCGGGTCACGGCTTATGTAGACCGGAGCGTGCGCGTCCTGGTGGGCAATGACCGATCCTGGGACGGCGAGTTCTACCCCATGAGCTCGCTGCCGCGACTTGCTCCTGGTTTCTATTTCGGAGTGTTTCGCGCGCCGTTCCACAACCCGGCGAAGGGAGGGATGGAGTGGTCTGGCGAAGGTCGCGCCTGCAACGACCTTTGGGGATGGTTCATGGTCGACAGCGTCACTTACGCTGGCGACGAAATCACGTCCCTTGAGATGCGCTTCGAGCAACACTGCGAGTTCTCAGAACCGGCGCTGCGCGGAAAGGTGCGTTGGGTGAGGTAGTCCGCACCGTTTTCGTGCGAAAGGTGCGCCTTTGGGAGCGCAGCGGTATCAAGAGCGCTTTCGGGCTGCCGATACCAGTGTTGCAGTCTCACGCCCTATCCCGGGGAACGCAGTGGTGAGGGCTGCAGTGAGGCACCGTGCTCAAGTCTGTCAGCGCTCGTTGGTTGTGGGTTGCGTATCTCGCCGTGGCGGCGTCAGCCCTCGGCGCGTTTGCGGCGGCCTGGTCGTCCCGCCAGGACCAGTTGTGGCAGGGCATGGTCGACGCCGGCCGTGACGCCGCGCGCGAGGTGAGCCTCTCGACCCGCTCGGCGCGCGATGCGGTCTACATGCTGCAGGGCGTGGCCAACGGGCTCTTTCGCCAGCCGGGCATCCAGATGAGCGAGGCACGGCGCACGCAGATCGTCCAGCGGCTCGACCTGCCGGGCACCTTCGTGCTCATGCCGAACGCCATGGCGGTGCACCGCGAAGCGCGCCTCACCAACACCATCCACCGCGACTGGCCCGCCTTCAGCCTGGTGGGCGCGGTGCCCGCGCGCGGCAGCGATCTCGCGCGCGAGATCGAGCTCGCCCTCTCGCTCAGCCCGGCACTCGTCCGCGCCAAGCACACGCAGTCGGCCGCCGTCGCGGTGTACTACCTCTCGGGCCAGGGCTTCCACCTCGTCTACCCGCCCGCGCAAGACGACCTGCAGCTCTTCACGCCCGACATGCTGCAGGGCGTGGCCTACCGCAGCGGGCTCGTCGCTTCCAACCCGGGCCGCCTGCCCGCATGGTCGGTGGCCTACGACGACCCGAAGGGCAACGGCCTCATCAGCACGCTGGCCATCCCCATCGACGACGCCGAAGGCCATTACCGCGGCGTGGCCGCGATGGACTTCCAGCTCGACAACCTCTCGCAGTACCTGCGGCGGCCCGCGCTCGGCATCGCCACCGCCTTCGTGCTGAACGACGACGAGCGTGTCATCGCCCACCCCACGCTGGTGACTGTGTCGACCGCGCAGGCGCCCACGCTCGACGAGGTGGCGCAGACGCGGGGTGCAGCGCCCGGCAGCTGGGCCTTGCTGAGCACCGCGCCAGCCAACAACCGGCTCCACCTGGGCGCCGAATCGGCCGCCGTGTTCGACATCGAGGCCACGCCCTGGCGCTACGTGCTCATGGTCGACCGCGCCGAACTGCGCCTCACGGCCCTGCGCGGCCTGTGGGTGGAGGCCTGCGGCGTCGTGATGCTGCTGTGCCTGCTGGCCTACGCCGAGTCGCGCCGCCGCCATGCGGTGGTCGCGCTGCGCCGCAAGGCCGCCGAAGAAGTGCTGCAGGCCGCGCCCGCGCCGGTGGCGGTGATGCGCCAGTCCGACATGTCCATCCTCGTGGCCAACGAGGCGCTGATGCACCTGTTCGATTCGCCCACCCGCGCCGACCCCGTGGCGGTGGCCGAGATCGCGCACCGCCAGTTGCGCGAGTTGATCCAGACGCTCACCGAGCAGACGCTGAGCGACGTCGACGCCATGGCGCAGCTCCCGCTGCAGCGTGCCGACGGCTCGCCCTTGTGGTTGCTGGTGCGATGCGTGCCGGCGTTGCACGACGAAGAGCCCGCGTGGCTGTGCAGCCTGACCGACGTGAGCGCGCTCAAGCAGACCCGCGACCAGCTCGAAGCCCTGGCCACCACCGACCCGCTGACCGGCGCGCTGAACCGCCGCGCGGTGAGCGAGAGCGCGCAGGCAGAGCTGCGACGCGCCCGCCGCAGCCACAAGCCCTTCGCCGTCCTGCTGCTCGACGTCGACCACTTCAAGCGCGTGAACGACACCCATGGCCACCAGGCCGGCGACCGCGTGCTGCAGCAGGTGTCGGCCGCCTGCCGCGCGCACCTGCGCGAGATCGACAGCTTCGGCCGCTGGGGCGGCGAGGAGTTCATCGCCCTGCTCCCGGAGACCGGGCTCGACGCGGCGCTCGTCGTCGCCGAGCGTGTGCGCGAGGCCGTGGCCTCGGTGGTCGTGCCGGCGGACGATGGCACGACGGTCGCCGTCACCGCGAGCATCGGCGTGGCCAGCCTGGGCGCGGGCGACGAGTCGCTGGAAGAACTGCTGGGGCGCGCGGATGCGGCGCTCTACCAGGCCAAGCGCGAGGGGCGCAACCGGGTGCAACCGGCCGCGGCGCTTGCCGGGCCACCGGAAACCCGGGCGGCGGCGCAGGATTCCGTCGAAATCTGAGGGGGAAACCCCGAGGTCGCGTTCCGCAGGGTGGTCGGTGTGGACCGCTGAACACTTGCGATACTGCGAGGCTGTTCCAACCTCCGACTAGACCCCATGCGTACCTTCCGATCCGGCATCCTTCTGCTGAGCGCCGCCTCCCTCCTGGCCCTTGGTGCATGCACCGCCAAGAAGGACGACAAACCCGCCGCTGCCACCGGCCCCGCCGAGGCCACCGTCAACGGTGCCGTGATCTCGCAAGGGCAGGTCGACCTCGTCATCAAGCAGCGCAGCGGCGGCCAGCCGGTGCCGCCCGAGGCGCGCAAGGCGCTCATCGACAACCTGGTGCTGCAGGCGGTGGTCGCGCAGGAAGGTGCGAAGCAGGGCCTGGAGAAGTCGCCCGACTTCGTGAACCAGATGGAGACCGTGCGCCAGTCGGCGCTGGCCAATGCCTACATCGAAGACTGGATCAAGAAGAACCCGGTCACCGACGAGATGCTGAAGGCCGAATACGACCGCCTGAAGGCCGCCTCGGCCGGCACCGAATTCAAGGCCCGGCACATCCTGGTCGAGAAGGAAGCCGACGCCAAGGCCATCATCGCCACGCTGAAGAAGACGCCGGCCGCCTTCGACAAGCTCGCCAAGGAAAAGAGCAAGGACCCCGGCTCCAAGGCCACCGGCGGTGACCTCGGCTGGTTCGACACGCAGCGCATGGTGCCGGAGTTCGGCGCCGCGGTGAGCAAGCTGGAGAAGGGCAAGTTCACCGAAGAGCCGGTGAAGACGCAGTTCGGCTACCACGTCATCCTGCTCGAAGACTCGCGCCCGATCGAACCGCCGCCGATGGAATCGGTGAAGCCGCAGCTCAGCCAGCAGCTGCAGCAGCAGAACATCAAGAAGCACGTCGACGCCCTGAAGGCTGCAGCCAAGATCGAAATCGCGGCGGCCGCCTCGGCTCCGGCCGCAACGGCGTCGGCTGCTGCGCCGGCGGCCTCGAAGTAAGTGAATCCGCCGAGGCCGTGAGCTTCCCCGAGCTCTTCGCCCTCGGCGCCCGCATCGGCGATGCGCTCGTCGCGCGCGGCGAGACCATCGCCGTGGCCGAGTCGTCGGCCGGCGGGCTGATCTCGGCGGCGCTGCTGTCGCGCGCCGGGGCCTCCGCGTATTACCTCGGCGGCGCGGTGGTCTACACGCGCCGCGCCTTCCGCCGCTTCACCACGCTGACGGCCGATGACATGGCTGGCCTGCGTTCATCGACCGTGCCCTATGCGCAGCTCATGGCCCGCCATCAGCGTGAGCGCTTTCGCGCGAGCTGGGGCATCGCCGAGACCGGCGCCGCCGGGCCCGACGGCAACCCCTATGGCGACCCGGCCGGCCACTGCTGCATTGCGGTCGACGGCCCCGTCCAGCTCGACCGCCTGCTGCGCACCGGCAGCGCTGAGCGTGCGGCCAACATGGTCGTCTTTGCGATGACGGCGCTGCAGCTGCTCGAAGAAGCGCTCGCCACGGGTTCTCACTGAGAGGCCTTTGCCTATCGGCCCCATTGCAAGGGCTGCTATCGAGCCCATTGCCACCTCCAAATTGACCGACCGAGGGCCGGGCGCCGACC
Organism: Piscinibacter sp. HJYY11; assembly: GCF_016735515.1. Classification (NCBI taxonomy): domain Bacteria; kingdom Pseudomonadati; phylum Pseudomonadota; class Betaproteobacteria; order Burkholderiales; family Sphaerotilaceae; genus Piscinibacter; species Piscinibacter sp. HJYY11. Next base: position 4,286,941 of record NZ_JAERQZ010000001.1, read on the forward strand.
ATCACAGCCGCTCACCCCGCAGTCGTCGATTCACACAGGAGGCAAGCATGTCGACCGAAGCCAAATGCCCGTTCTCGGGCGCTCAACAACAACCGCAACGCAAGCACACCGCCGCCGGCGCCAAGGGCAACCGTGACTGGTGGCCCGACCAGCTCAACCTCGCCATCCTCCACCTGCATTCGGACAAGGCCAATCCGATGGGCGAGGACTTCAAGTACGCGCGTGAGTTCCAGACGCTCGACCTCGATGCCGTCGTCCGCGACCTCAACGCCCTGATGACCGATTCGCAGGACTGGTGGCCGGCTGACTACGGCCACTACGGCCCCTTCTTCATCCGCATGGCGTGGCACTCGGCCGGCACCTACCGCGTGCAGGACGGCCGCGGCGGCGCCGGCACCGGCGCGCAGCGCTTCGCCCCGCTCAACAGCTGGCCCGACAACGGCAACCTCGACAAGGCGCGCCGCCTGCTCTGGCCCATCAAGCAGAAGTACGGCAAGAAGCTCTCGTGGGCCGACCTGATGATCCTCGCCGGCAACGTGGCCCTCGAATCGATGGGCTTCAAGACCTTCGGCTTTGCCGGCGGCCGCGCCGACATCTGGGAGCCCGAGACCGACATCTACTGGGGCCCCGAGACCACCTGGCTCGGCGACGAGCGCTACGCCGGTGATCGCGACCTCGCCAACCCGCTGGCGGCGGTGCAGATGGGCCTCATCTACGTCAACCCCGAAGGCCCGAACGGCAAGCCCGACCCGCTGGCATCGGCGCGCGACATCCGCGAGACCTTCAAGCGCATGGCGATGAACGACGAAGAGACCGTCGCGCTCGTCGCCGGCGGCCACACCTTCGGCAAGGCACACGGTGCCGGCGAGGCCAAGCACGTGGGCTGCGACCCCGAAGGCGGCGCCGTCGAAGACCAGGGCCTGGGCTGGAAGAACGCCTTCGGCAACGGCATGGGCATCTACACCATCACGAGCGGCATCGAAGGCGCGTGGACGCCGACGCCGACGAAGTGGGACAACAGCTACTTCGAGACCCTCTTCGGCTACGAATGGGAGCTGACCAAGAGCCCCGCCGGCGCCCACCAGTGGACGCCCAAGGGCGGCGCCGGTGCCGGCACCGTGCCCGACGCACACGACCCCACGAAGCGCCACGCGCCGATGATGACCACCGCCGACCTGGCCCTGCGCTTCGACCCGGCCTACGAGAAGATCTCGCGCCGCTTCCTGCAGAACCCCGACCAGCTCGCCGACGCCTTCGCCCGCGCCTGGTACAAGCTGACCCACCGCGACATGGGCCCGCGCTCGCGCTACCTCGGCAAGCTCGTGCCGAAGGAAGTGCTGCTGTGGCAGGACCCGGTGCCCGAGGTCGACCACCCGCTGGTCAGCGATGAAGACGTGACCGCGCTCAAGGCCAAGGTGCTCGCCTCGGGCCTGAGCATCTCGCAGCTCGTGACGACGGCCTGGGCCTCGGCCTCCACCTTCCGCGGTGGCGACAAGCGCGGCGGCGCCAACGGCGCGCGCATCCGCCTGGCGCCGCAGAAGGAGTGGGAAGTGAACCAGCCCGCCGAGCTCGGCCGTGTGCTGGCGAAGCTCGAGGCCGTGCGCAAGGAGTTCAACGACGCGCAGAAGGATGGCAAGAAGATCTCGATCGCCGACATGATCGTGCTGGGCGGCACCGCTGCCGTCGAAGCCGCTGCCAGGAACGCGGGCGTCAAGCTCACCGTGCCTTTCTCGCCGGGCCGCACCGATGCATCGCAGGACCAGACCGACGTCGACTCCATGCAGTACCTGGAGCCCATCGCCGACGGCTTCCGCAACTACGTGAAGAAGGGCAAGGGCCTCGAAGGCTCGGTGGCCGAGCTGCTGATCGACAAGGCCCAGATGCTCACGCTCAGTGCGCCGGAAATGACGGCGCTCATCGGCGGCCTGCGGGTGCTCGGTGCCAGCCACGGGCAGGCGAAGCACGGGGTCTTCACCACCAAGAGCGACACGCTGAGCAACGACTTCTTCGTCAACCTGCTCGACATGCGCACCCAGTGGGCCAAGGCGGAGAGCGGCGACGGCGTGCTCGAAGGCCGTGACCGCAAGACCGGCCAGCTCAAGTGGACGGCCACCGCCGTCGACCTGGTGTTCGGCTCCAACGCGCAGCTGCGTGCGCTGGCGGAGGTGTATGCGTCGGCCGACGACGGCCAGCAGGTGCTGGTGCGCGACTTCGTGAAGTCGTGGGTGAAGGTGATGAACCTCGACCGCTACGACCTGCTGTGAGCGTGGCGGGCCTGCCCGGCTTTCACGCCGGGCAGGGCGCGCGACCCGGTCACGACCTGCTGCGCTCCTCGGGCGCCAGGTCGTCGGCGTGGTGCCAGTGCACGTCGGCGGCGATCGCGTCCAGCAGCTGCGCGGCCGTCGCGGCGGGCACGCTGTCGTCGGGCGTGTTGAAGAGCTTCTCGATCTCGTCCGAGCGCGCCACGCTGTCGACCAGGTGCATCGACCAGTTGCCGAAACGGCGCGGCACGCCTTCCAGGCGCTGCAGCACCTTCATCTGCTGGTGCCGCGGGTCGCCGGAGATGCTGTCGAGCAGCCCGTCGACCTCGGCCGCGCTGCCTTCCACCACCTGGGCGAAATGCTGGCCGCTGTAGGCCAGCAAGCCCGTCACCTGGCGGCGGCGGTTGCGCACCTGCGAGCTGCCGACGATGCGGTGCACGTCGGTGGGCGTGACGCTGTGGTCACAGCGGCTGATGTAGAAGACCTGGACGATGGACATGGTGAAGACAGCGGCGGCGTCACTCCCACTATCGGCCATCGCGGTGCAACACGAAGCCCCCTGGCGCGACGAAGCGCGCACAAGTTGGCAGAGCGCCGACGATCAGCTCAGAAGACCAGCGTTCCCAGCATCACGCCAAAGATCAGCACGATCAGGAAGATGACCAGCGCAATCGCGAACAGCACCTTGGCGATCTTGCGCGAGCCCGAGGCGACGCCGGTGAAGCCGAAGTAGCCGGCGACGAGCGAGATGATGAAGAAGATGATGGCCCACTTGAGCATGTGATGGCTCCTTGTATGGCCAGCCTCCGGCAAACGACGTTCCGCCGGGGTGGCGCTTCACGCTGGCGCTCGCTTCAGGCTAACGCCAGCTCTCGTCCACGCAAGCCTTGGGCGCCTGGCCGCGCTCCTGGGCCAGGCTCGGGTAGTCGGTGTAACCCTTCTCGCCGCCGCCGTAGTAGGTGGCCGCGTCGTCTGCATTCAGTGGCGCGTGCGTGCGCAGCCGTTCCGGCAGGTCCGGGTTGGCGATGAACTTGCGGCCGATGGCGACGAGGTCGGCGCGGCCCTCCCTCAGCCATTGTTCGGCCGTGTCGGCATCGAAGCCGCCTGCGAGCATGAGCGGGCCGTGCCAGGCCTCGCGAATGCGCTGCAGCATCTGCATCGCCGCCGCGTCGGGAGTCGTCTTGTTTTCCAGTGCGCCCATCGCCGGGTTGACAACGTGCAGGTAGGCCAGCTTGCGCGCGTTGAGCTCTCGCGTGGCATGGGTGAAGGTGGTGAGGGGATCGTCGTCCCGGATGTCGTTGGCCGCGCCCATCGGCGACAGGCGCACGCCCACCGCTTCGGCGTCCCAGACCTTCGTGACGGCGTCGACGACTTCCAGCAGGAGCCGCACGCGGTTCTCCACCGGCCCCCCGTACGCGTCGGTCCGGCGGTTGGTGCCGGTGCACAGGAACTGGTCGAGCAGGTAGCCGTTGGCGCCGTGGACCTCCACGCCGTCGAACCCTGCCTTGATCGCATGGCGCGCCGCGCGCTCGTACTGGGCCACGAGGTAAGGCATTTCCTCGGGCTGCAGCGCGCGTGGCGTCACGAAGGGCGCCAGCTCGCCTTCGCCCTTCTCGTTCTCGATGAAGGCCATGCTCTCGGGCCGGATGGGCGAGGGCGCGACCGGCGGCATGCCATCGGGTTGCAGCGCCGGATGGGAGATCCGGCCCACGTGCCACATCTGCAGCACGATGCGGCCGCCGGCTTCGTGCACGGCGTCGGTGACCAGGCGCCAACCCTCCACCTGCTCACGGCTGTGGATGCCGGGGGTCCAGGCGTAGCCCTGGCCTTGCATCGAGATCTGCGTCGCCTCGGAAACGATCAGCGCGGCCGAGGCGCGCTGCTGGTAGTAGCAGGCGTTCAACGCCGACGGCACGTTGCCCGGTTGGCGCGCGCGCGAGCGCGTGAGGGGCGCCATCACGATGCGGTGCGGCAACTCGAAGCGCCCGACTTTGATGGGCTGGAACAGCAGCCGTTGCTCCGTGGGCCGGGACTCGGAAGCAGGGTTTGTCGCGGCGGGCAACTCGAGGGTGGCGGACATGGTGATCTCCTTGTTGCGGGCATCGGCGGAGCGCCAGCCGGCTTGAAGTTGCCATGGTGAACTGCGCAGGCCGTCCCCGAGCACGGGCGCGCGCATTGGCCGCAGATTCCTGTCATGCCGCCGCAGGAATGCAGCGACAGCAGAGCAGCATGGTGTCGCGTCGATGCCGTCGTCGCTCACCACGTGGGAGGCAGGTCGTGCTGCAGCTCGCGTGAGTCAGCCGGCCTGCGTCAGGAACCGCAGGAAGCCGCAAGAAGCGATGGCGGTGCGCGGCTAATGTCGGTCCATGAACACACTGACCGTTCCCCTCCACGAGCGCGACCATCGGCGCGGTTCACCGGACGCTCCGGTGGTGCCGATCGAATACGGCGATTTCGAGTGCCCTTACTGCGGTGCGGCCTACCCGGTCCTGAAGAAGCTGGAGAAGGAGATGCCGGACACGCTGGCCGTCGTCTTCCGCCATTTCCCGCTGGTCAACGTGCACCCGCACGCGGAACTCGCGGCCGAGGCGGCGGAAGCGGCAGGGGCCCAGGGCCGGTTCTGGAACATGCACGACATGCTCTACGAGCACCAGGACGCACTGGCGCCCACCGACCTGCTGAAGTACGCCATCGCCCTGCACCTGGACCCGAAGCGCTTCGCCAGCGACCTCTCCGGCCACGCGCTCCTGCCCAAGGTCGTCGGCGACATGAACGGCGGGCTGCGAAGCGGCGTGCAGGGAACGCCGACCTTCTTCATCAACGGCGTGCGCTACCGGGGCGGGCACGACCACGCTTCCCTGCGCACCGCGATCTTGCTGGTCGCAGCGACCGCGTCCTGAGACCAGGGCCTGCTTCAGTGGGCCATGAGCACCGGCAGCGTCATCGAGCGCAAGAGGGTGCGTGTCGTGCCGCCGAGCAGCAGCTCGCGCAGGCGGTGGTGCCCATAGGCCCCCATCACCAGCAACTCGCTGTCCTGCGCGGCGGCGGTGGAGAGCAGCACCTCCCCGAGCTTTTCGGGCTCCTTGGGGTAGCGGTGGGCCGTGCACTCGACACCGTGCCAGCGCAGCGCGCGCACGATGCCGAAGGTGGTCTCCGCGGGGCCGAAGCTGTCCTCGCCCCAGCACACCACGTGCACCCGGGCGGCACGCTGCAGCAGCGGCAGGGCCGCCTCCACGGCACGCGCGCATTCGCGAGTCGGTCGCCAGGCAATCAGCACGTTGCGGCCGATGCTGTCGAAGCGGCCTGCATACGGAATGACGAGCGCCGGCTTGCCGCTGGCCATCACGACCGACTCGACGAAGTCGCGTGGCACGTCGGCGGTCAGCGGGTCCTCGGGATCGCGCTGGCCGAGCACCACGAGGTCGACGTAGTGCGAAGCCTGCGACATTCCCCACGCGGGCGGCATCGGCGGCGCTTCGACCCAGGTCATGGTGGGATCGCCTGTCGCCAGCGCGGCGTCGAAGGTCTCGCGGGCGCGGCGGCGGTGTTCGGGATCGACTTCATCGCGGAAGACGGGCATTCCCAGGTCCACGGGCACGGGCTCGGGGAAGGAAACCGGCTCGAGCGCAAGCAGGGCCAGCAGCGCGGCGGCATCGTGTTCGCGCGCGAGTTGTCGCGCCAGCGCGAGCCGCATGGCGCAGCGCGGCGACGCGTCCATGTGGACCAGGATCGAGCGATAGGCGTCCATGGCGGCTCCTTGTTCGTTCCAGCATAGGCGCCCCTCGCGCGCTGAACTTCCATCCGCTTGCGGTCCGTGGCGCAGGGTGGCGGTGCGATGAGCACGGCCGCGCGGCTCGAGGGTCGAGGCTCAGGCGGCCAGGTGGGCGGAGCGCACCAGATGGCGGTAGCGCAGGTTGAGCAGCACATAGCAGATCATCGTCGCCGTCATGCCCACCAGCATGCCTTCGAGCCCCAGCGGCAACATCAGCACGAGTGCCGTCAGGGCGAACACCGCCGCCGTGTTGGTCAGCAGGTAGGGCCGCAGTTCCGGCACCTCCTTGTAGTAGCCGTACTGCTTGCCCAGGAAGAACAGCACGGTGCCGACGGCGGCGAGCAGGCGGAAATCATGCGGGTCGAGCCCGCCCAGGATCGCGTGCCGGATCAGCGAGGCCTGGATCGCCAGCCCGATGAACAGGAAGAAGTGCGAGTAGAGGATCGAGTGTCCGGTCGTCAACTTGCGACGCTCCAGCAGGTGGAAGCTGTCGTAGTAGATCCACCAGATCGCCGACACCATGACGAATCCGCTGATGGCGGCCATGACGTTGGAGCGGTTCCAGGTGATGTCCGCCAGGGCCGCGGAGATGCTGATCACCGATTCGCCCAGCATGATGATGGTCAGCAGGCCGACCCGCTCGACCAGGTGCGACGTGTGCGCGGGCACCACATGCAGGCGCCGGTTGAGCACCACCAGGGCCGCCATGTCGAACAGGATCCCGGCGTAGAAGACCCCATAGCTCCAGGGAGGCGGCAGCAGGACCGAGGACAGGCTCACCGCGGCGCCGATGGCGAAGACGGTGCCCACCGTCGTCGCGATGCCGCCCCGGTCGTGGTGCTTGCGCTTGGAGACGAAGTACATCGCGGCGATGATCAGCCGCGCGCCGCAGTAGCAGGCCACGGCCAGCGTGTACGTGCCGGCGTCCTGGGTGGCGTGCGAGACCTGCGCCGAGATGACGACCAGCAGGAACATCATGAGCAGCGTCGACAGCCTGTGCTGGCGGCTGTCGGTGTCGAAGCGATTGGCGTAGATCGTGTGGCCTGCCCAGATCCACCACACCGGCAGGAACACCAGCACGAACTGCAGGAACTGCTGTGGCGCGATGTGGCCGTCGTGCGCTTCCGCCAGGATCTCGCCGACGTCGCGCAAGGCCACGACGAAGATCAGGTCGAAGAAGAGCTCCAGCCAGGTCGCGTGCCGGTGCGGGTCGAAATATCTCAGGTCCTTCACGAAGGCATCGTAGGTCTTGGAACCCGGCCATGCGCGTGCCGAGGCGCCCTCGGCGCTCGTCGATCGCTCGCGGTTTGTGGATTGCCGCAAGTGCGTGCCATGAACAGCAAGAGTTGGGAGCGACTGCATCTGCGCTTGGGTACATGCCGTTCAAAAGCAAAGGTCTTTGCGCATGCGACTACACTGCGGGCTCGCCGCGGCGATCGTGACGCTCCTCCCAAGAGCTTCTGCGCTGCGCTGAGATCCGAGTGATCTCCTCCTGGCCAGACCTCGTTGCGCGGACTTTCCCGCAATCCCGGCACCCTGGCAGCTCCTGGCGCGCAGCATCTACCCCTGCCAGCCACCCGCGGGATCGAGTTCATCCGCCGCTGACGGGCCTCTGGCACGTTCCCCTCCACACCCCGGCCGCTGCCGCTGCAGCACGCCTTCCTCTCCCTCCGTCAGCACTGCGGCGCATGAAGCCCGTGGTGCGACCTCCTGCAACCCCTTGCACAAGAGCATTCATGGCCAAGGAAGAACTGATTGAAATGAACGGCACCGTCAACGAGATCCTCCCGGACTCGCGGTTCCGCGTGACCCTCGAAAATGGGCACCAGCTCATCGCCTACACCGGCGGCAAGATGCGCAAGCATCACATCCGCATCCTCGCGGGCGACAGCGTGTCGCTCGAACTCTCGCCCTACGACCTGAGCAAGGGGCGCATCACTTTCCGGCACCTCGAACGCCGCAGCACCCCCGGGCCCGCGCGGTCTGGCGCCGGTGCGCCGCGCTTCGGGCGCCGCTGACCCTCACTGAATGACGACACAAGAATTCAGCGCCCACTTCCGGACGCTGCTTGCACGCACCAGCCACAGCTGGAGCATTTCTCTCCCCACCACAAGGAAACTCAACATGACGATCGAAACCGGAACCGTGAAATGGTTCAACGAAGGCAAGGGCTTTGGCTTCATCGCTCCCGACAGCGGCGGCAAGGACCTCTTCGCCCACTTCAAGGAAATCCAGGGCGACGGCTTCAAGACGCTGACCGAAAACCAGCGTGTGCAGTTCGAAGTGACCCAAGGCCAGAAGGGCCCGCAAGCGTCGCGCATCCGCGGCATCTGACCCCACCGCACACGCCCGCCGCAAGGAGACACACACCATGGTTGCTCCTCACGCGCTGCTGAGCGCCTCACGACGTGAAGCCCTGCGGGACACCTTGCTCGCCACCGTGGACCTGCTGCGCAGGTGCCGGGCGGCCGAGGTGCCCGAAGGCGACATCGATGCCTATGTCGCCCTCAATTGGCTGGAGTGGAATGGCGGCAGCCTCCGTCTGACGGAGGTGGGCGACAACATGTGCAAGCAGTTGACCGCCGGCATGACCTAGCGGCTAGCCGGAGCGGAGCGCGGCGCCTCAGTGCGCCGTGAGCCGGGCCAGCACGTCGGCGTACCAGGCCGAGTTCAGGCCGAGCGATTCGTCTTCGCCCTGGTCGCGCGCCGACATGTCGAGCCGCGCGGCGTGAATCCCCAGAAGCTTCCAGCCTCCGTGCTGGTGACTCAACACAGGCGCGCCGCTGGTGCCCCTGTGCGTTCGCGCGTCCGTCAGGAAGTAGCCCTGGCCCTGGAAGCGCAGCCCGAACGATGACGCCACCTGCCCCTGGCGGATCACCGGCAGGTGGTGCAGCGTGTCGTGAAAGCCGAGCGGGAACCCGACCACCACGAGCGACGAGCCCACCGGCACGTTCGACGGCTTGTCCTCGATGTGCGCGGGTGTCCATGCCTGCAGCGCGCAATCGGGCGGAATGACGCGCGGGTCGATTTCGATCACGGCCACGTCGACCACGCCGGCGGAGTCGTGCGTCTCGCGCCAGGTGGCCAGGCCATTGCGGTAGAGCGGGATCGACAACCTTTGCATCTGCGTCAGGTTGCCCGCATCGGTGTGCAGCTCGATCTCGATGCGATCGGGGTGGTGGCCGCTCGGCGCGTCGATGAACACATGCCGGCTCGACACCAGGTACAGCCGCTCGTCGGTCTCGAAAAAGAAGCCGGTGGCGGCCGTGAGCGCTGAAGTGCCGTTGAACGTGAGCACGCGCGCGACGGTGAGCAGCACCGGGTCGCAGCCACCGGCGGGTGCGGTCTCGGCGCGTTCGATGAGGCGGCCGGTGCGGCCCACGTCGGCCTCGAAGGCGCTGATCGAGTGTTCGGAGATCGGCACGTGCAGCAGCACGGTGCGCGCCACCTCGGCGTGCTGCTCGAACACGCCCTTCAGTTCTTCCTGCGCGTCGGCGGGCATCACCTTCATCATGGCCGTCACCAGCGCTTCGAGCGCGACCAGGTTGCCCTTGAGCTCGCAGATCCTCTCGGTGGCCTCTTGCATGTTTCTCATCGAGCAATCTCCAGAAATAAAAAACCGCGGCAGGGCCGCGGTGGTGTCGTCACAGGCTCGGGGCCTGGTCGCGTGTCACTCTGTCTTGCTCGTGGAGTGCCGCCCGATGGTACGCCTTCACGCCAAAGCCGCGTAACGCTCCAGGTGATGGTCCACATCGCCGAAGCGCTGCGAGGCCATGGTGAGCCGGCGGAAGGTGTGCGACACCTTGAGCTCCTCGGTCATGCCCATGCCGCCGTGCAACTGCACCGACTCCTCGCGCACGAGCTTCGCGGCCTCGGCGATCTTCACCTTCGCGGCCGAGATGGCACGTGCGCGCTCGGTCGGCGTGAGGCTCGCGTCGTCGGCCTTGGCGGCGGCGAGGATGGCCATCGAGCGCGCCTCTTCGGTCGCGACCACCATGTCGACCATGCGGTGCTGCAGCGCCTGGAACGAGCCAATCGCCACGCCGAACTGCTTGCGCGTCTTCAGGTACTCGAGCGTGGCATCGCAGGCGAACTGCATCGCGCCCACGGCCTCGGCGCAGAGCAGGGCGGTGGCGAAGTCGACCGCTTCTTCAATCAGCGGCAGCGCCTCACCGGCGGTGCCGAGCAGCGCATCGGGGCCGAGCTTCACGTGGCTGAAGCTGACGTCGGCGGCGCGGATCCCATCGACCGTGCGGTAGGCCTTGAGCGTGACGCCCGCGGCCTTCGGGTCGACGAGGAAGAGGCTCGCGCCGTTGCCGTTGTGGGCCGAGACGATCAGCCGCGTGGCGGTCGGGGCCCCGATCACCACGATCTTTTCGCCGTTGAGCAGCCAGCCGTCGGCGTTGCCCGTGGCCGTGGTCGTCTGCGGCACCAGCTCGTAGCGGTGGCCGCGCTCGGTGCCGGCGAAGGCCAGCTGCACCGAGCCATCGGCGAGACCCGGCAGCCAGGCGCCGCGTTGTGCCTCGTTGCCGGCCTTGGCGAGCAGGCGGCCGGCAAGGCCGATGTTGTCGAGCAGGGGCTCGACCACCAGCGCTTCGCCGCAGGCCTGCATCACGGCCATCAGGTCGACCGCGCCACCGCCGAAGCCGCCGTCGGCCTCGGGCAGCGTCATCGCGGTGAGGCCGAGCTCGGCGAAGGTGGCCCACACCGTGTCGCCCACGCCGCTCGGTGAGTTGAGGATGGCCTTGCGCTTCTCGAAGTCGTAGGCGTTGCCGAGGTACTTGCGCAGCGAGTCGGCCAGCTGCTGTTGTTCGTCGGTGAGTTCGAAGTTCATGTTCTTGTCTCCTCACAGGCCGAGCGTGGCCTTGGCGATGATGTTGCGTTGCACTTCGTTCGAGCCGGCGTAGATGCTGACCTTGCGGTAGTTGAAGTAGCGCGGCGTGACGCTGGTCGCGACCGGGTCGAGCTCCTCGCCGTCGGTCGACCGGAAGGGCTGTGCGTTCGGGCCCAGGGCTTCGGAGGTGAGCAGGGTGATGGCCTGCGCGATCTCGGTGCCGCGGATCTTCAGCATCGACACGTCGGCCCCGGGTGGCTGGCCGCTGCGGCGCATCTTGTCGAGGAAGCGCATCGAGGTGAGCTCGAGCGCCTGCAGGTCGATCTCGATGCGGCTGAGCTTGTCGCGGAAGCGCAGGTCGTCGAGGAGGGGCTTGCCGTTCTTCAGCTCGCGCGCGGCGATTTCCTTCAGCTCGACCAGCATGCGCTTGCTGCCGCCCACGTTGCCCGAGCCCATGCGCTCGTGGCCGAGCAGGTATTTCGCGACCGTCCAGCCCTTGTTCTCTTCGAACACCAGGTTCTCCACCGGCACCTTCACGTCGTCGAAGAAGACTTCGTTCACCTCGTGGCCGCCGTCCATCAGGATCAGCGGGCGCACGGTGATGCCGGGTGTCTTCATGTCGATCAGCAGGAAGCTGATGCCCTCCTGCCGCTTCTCGGCGGTGGGGTCGGTGCGCACCAGGCAGAAGATCCAGTCGCCCCAGTGGCCGAGCGTGGTCCAGATCTTCTGGCCGTTGACGACGTAGTGGTCGCCTTTGCGCTCGGCGCGCGTCTTCACCGCAGCGAGGTCGGAGCCGGCGCCGGGCTCGGAATAGCCCTGCACCCAGAAGTCGACGCCATCGCGGATGCGCGGCAGGAAGAAGTCTTTCTGCCCCGGCGTGCCAAAGCGCATCAGCACCGAGGCGCACATGTTGGGGCCGAAGGCCGGCAGTCCCGGTGCGCCCGAGAGGCCGAACTGCTCTTGATAGAGGTAGCGCTGGGTGATGTTCCAGCCGGTGCCGCCCCATTCCTCGGGCCAGTGCGGCACCGACCAGCCCTTCTTCGCGAGGATGCGGTGCCAACGCATGACGTCGTCCTTGCTGAGCTCGCGGTGCTCGCGCACCTTGTCGCGGATGTCGGCAGGCAGGTTCGTGTCGAGCCAGGTTCGCACTTCGTCGCGGAAGGCCAGCTCTTCGGGGGAGTAGCTCAGGTCCATTGCGTTGTCTCCTTGTGGTCTCAGGTGCGCACGAATTTCTGGCCTTCGGCGGCCATCTTCTCGAGCAGCGGCGAGAGCTTGAAGTTGGCGCCCATGCGCGGGCCATATTCCTTCAGTTTCGCCGCCACCTTGTCGAGCCCCACGGTGTCGCCGTAGAACATCGGGCCACCGCGGTACACCGGCCAACCATAGCCGTTGAGCCACACCACGTCGATGTCGGAAGCCCTGAGCGCGATGCCTTCTTCCAGGATCTTGGCGCCCTCGTTGACCATGGCGTAGGTGCAGCGCTCGAGGATCTCGTCCTTGCCGATCTCGCGCGGCGTGCGGCCTTCCTTGGCCATGAAGTCGAGGATCACCTTCTTCGTGACCTCGCTCGGCCTGGCGTTGCGGTGTTCGTCGTAGTCGTAGTAGCCGGCGCTGGTCTTCTGGCCACGGCGGTCCATCTCGCACAGCACTTCGCGGATGGTGGCGCTCCTGCTCTTGTCCTTGCTCCAGCCGAGGTCCAGGCCGGCCAGGTCGCTCATCGCATACGGGCCCATCGGCATGCCGAAGTCGTAGAGCACCTGGTCGATGTCCCAGGGCATCGCGCCTTCCATCAGCATCGCCAGCGCCTGCTGCGAGCGCGCGGCGAGGATGCGGTTGCCGATGAAGCCGGGGCACACGCCGGAGATGGCGGCCACCTTGCCGATCTTCTTGCCGACGTGCATGGCGGTGGCAAGCGCGGTGTCGGAGGTCTTCTCGCCGCGCACCACTTCCAGCAGTTTCATCACGTTGGCCGGCGAGAAGAAATGCATGCCGACCACCGCCTCGGGCCGTGAGGTGGCGGCCGAGGCGATCTCGTTGACGTCGAGCGCCGAGGTGTTGGTGGCGAGCACGGCACCGCGCTTCACGATGCGGTCGAGCTTGCCGAAGATCTCTTTCTTCACCGCCATGTTCTCGAACACGGCTTCGATCACCAGGTCGCAGTCGGCGAGCTGTTCCATCTCGAGCGTGCCGGTGATGAGGGCCATGCGCTTCTCGACTTCCTCCTGCGTGAAGCGGCCTTTCTTCGCCGAGTTGTCGTAGTTCTTGCGGATGACGCCGAGGCCCCGGTCCAGCGCGGCCTGGGCCGTCTCGACGACGGTGACCGGAACGCCGACGTTGGCGAAGTTCATCGCGATGCCGCCGCCCATGGTGCCGGCGCCGATGATGCCGACCTTCTTCACGTCGACGAGCGGCGTGTCAGCCGGGATGCCGGGAATCTTGGCGGCCTCGCGCTGCGCGAAGAAGGCGTAGCGTTGCGCGATCGACTCGGTGCCGGTGACGAGCTGCTGGAAGAGGCGCCGCTCGGTGGCGAGGCCGTCTTCGAAGGAACCGTTGACCGCCGCTTCCACGCACTGGATGCAGGCCTCGGGCGCCGGCAGGCCACGGAACTTCTTCGCGTTGGCCTTGCGCACGGCCGCGAAGATCTCGGGCTTGCCGCGCGCGGCAGCAAGCTTGTCGTCGTTGTCGCGCACCTTGCGCAGCGGGCGCTTCTCGGCCAGCACCTTCTTCGCGAACGCGATGGCGCTCGACCGCAGCTCGCCTTCGGGCACCAGCGCGTCGAGCAGGCCCATCTCCAAGCATTCCTTCGCCGGCACGTGCGTGCCGTTGACGATCATGTCGAGGCCTTTCTCCACGCCCACGATGCGCGGCAGGCGCTGCGTGCCACCGGCGCCCGGCAGCACGCCGATCAGCACCTCGGGCAGGCCGCACTTGGCGCTGGGCACCCCCACGCGGTAGTGGCAGCACATCGCCACTTCGAGCCCACCGCCGAGCGCGGTGCCGTGAATGGCGGCAATCACCGGCTTGGGCGAGTTCTCGATCAGGTCCTGCGCCTCGCGCAGGCTCGGGGCTTTCGGTGGCTTGCCGAACTCGGTGATGTCGGCGCCGGCGAGAAAGGTGCGGCCGGCGCAGATCAGCACCACGGCCTTCACGTCGGGGTTGGCGGCCGCGGCCTGCATGCCCGACACGATGCCTTGGCGCGTCGCCTTCGAGAGCGCATTGACTGGCGGGTAGTCGATGGTGAGGATGCCGATGTCGCCTTCGACCGTGAAGGTGCCGGCGCCGCTGGTGTCGCTGATTGCGCCGTTGTTGGTGATCGTCATGTGTTTGTCTCCGTCCTGTTGGTGGAATGGGTCAGAACACTTCGAAGAGGCCCGCGCCGCCCATGCCGCCGCCGATGCACATCGACACGACCACGTGCTTCGCGCCACGGCGCTTGCCTTCCATCAGCGCGTGGCCGGTGAGGCGCGCGCCCGTCATGCCGAAGGGGTGGCCGATGGCGATGGAGCCGCCGTTGACGTTGTAGATGTCGGGGTTGATGCCGAGCTTGTCGCGGCTGTAGAGGCACTGGCTCGCGAAGGCTTCGTTCAGCTCCCACAGGTCGATGTCGTCGATCTTCAGACCGTGGCGCTCCAGCAGGCGCGGGATGGCGAAGACCGGGCCGATGCCCATCTCGTCGGGCTCGCAGCCGGCGACGGCCCAGCCCTTGAAAGCCCCCAGCGGCTGCAGGCCCCGCTTCTCGGCTTCCTTCGCTTCCATCAGCACCACGGCGGCGGCGCCATCGCTGAGCTGGCTCGCGTTGCCCGCGGTGATGAATTTGCCCGGCCCACGCACCGGCTCGAGCTTGGCCAGGCCTTCGAGCGTGGTGTCGGGGCGGTTGCACTCGTCGCGGTCGACCACGGTGTCGACGATGGTCTCGGCCTTGGTCACCTTGTCGACGAGCTTCATCTTGGTCTTCACCGAAATGATCTCGTCCTTGAACTTGCCGGCCTTCTGTGCCGCGGCCATCAGCTGCTGCGAGCGCAGCGAGTATTCGTCTTGATAGTCACGGCTGATGCCGTAACGCTGCGCGACGATGTCGGCCGTGTCGATCATCGGCATCCAGATCGCGGGGTGCAGGTCGGTGAGCGTCGGGTCCTGCCCGCCACCACCGCCGCCCTGGTGGCTGATCGAATCGACACCGCCCGCCACCATGATGTTGGCGCCGTCGTGGAGGATGTAGTTGGCCGCCACTGCAATCGCATTCAGGCCCGACGAGCAGGCGCGGTTGAGCGTCATGCCGCTGGTCGTGACCGGCAGGCCGGCGAGCAGGCCTGCGGCGCGCGCCACGTTGCCCGAGGCGGCCACCTGGCCGGCGATCACGTCTTCCACTTCCTTCGGGTCGACCTTCGAGCGGTCGACCGCGTGCTGGATCGCATGGCCCAGCATCGTCATGCTCGGCGTGATGTTGAAGCCGCCGCGTGCGGCCTTGGCAAGACCGGTGCGGGCATAGGAAACGATGACGGCCTGTCGGTTCGAAGAAGTCATGGGTGTTGCCTCTGGCAGAACGGTTGGAGGGAGTGCCAACCCATGATGACCACAAATGTCGATGGCCGCTGTCGCGCAGTGAACAAGCGAGCGCGCCTGCCGGAATTCCCGGGGCTAGTCCGGATGGCCGGACAAAGAAGAAGGGGCGCCGCAGCGCCCCTTCTGGATGAACAGCACGAAGGATCAGTGGCCGTCGCGATCGGAATCGCCCGGGATCACGTTTTCCACCGTGTTGCTCAAACGGTGCCACGCATCGCGCGAGGCGTGCTTGGCGTTGTCCCACTCCAGGGACGACTTGCCGCGGCGTGCGCTCCAGCCGCGGCCGAGCTCGGGCTCCACCTCGTCGAAGGTGCGGCCGGGGTATCGGCTGTACGCGTCGACGCCGTAGCCGTAGGCCGGCTGGTACTCGTCGTACGCCGCATCGCGGTCGACGTAGGGACGGTCGGCGTAGTTGTCGCGCCAGAACGTGTCTTCTGCCGCGGGGTCAACCGCACGTGCCACGGCCTTGCCAGACAGGGCACCGACCACGGCACCGGCGACGGCGCCGACGGCCGCGCCGACCGGGCCGGTCATGCCGCCGACGGCTGCGCCCGCGGCGGCACCGCCCGCCACGCCACCCGCCACGCCGCCGACGACGGCGCCCGTGCCGGTGGCCGCGGGATGAGAGGTCTTGCCGGTAGTCTTGTTGGTGTTCAACATGGACAACTCCTTCAGTGATGAACGAGCCTCCAGCTTAGGAATCGGGCCGACGATCGACCATCCCCCCTGGTCTGATTGCCTTGCAGGCGATGCGGACCCGTCCACGTCAGCCTAGGCCCACAAGCGGGGTTCAACCGTTCTTGAACAGGCCGCGCTCCTTCATGCGCATCAGGCGCGAGCGGGTGGCGGGCTTGTGCGACAGCGCGGTCACGTGCAGCGTGGCCTCGGGCAGGTCGCCCTCATCGTCGTCGGTGTCGTGGTGCGGTGCGGCAGGGGTGTCGTCCGGGTATGCGTTCATCGCGGCCCATGGCGCGGGCTCGTCGTGCACGTCGTCTGCGGTCTCGCGCAGCGGCGTGACGTCGGCCACAACGTCCACATCGGCCACCACATCCATCAACACCGGCAGTTCGCGCATCACCTGCTCCAGGTCGTGCCGGCTCGGGCGCCCGCTGCGGCGCTCGGGCCGCGTGGGCGGCACGGGCACCGGTTCGGCGTTGATCGCAAGGTCGACGAAGTCGGCCTCGACGCGCTTCTCGGGCACGGCGCGGGCACGCTTGGCGCGCCGCGCGAGTGCGGGCAGCGGCTCGGTGTCCGGCGGTGGCGGCGGCACGACGTCTTGCCGCGTGACGAGGTCCGCCCGTGTCTCCACCGGGGCCGGGGCCATGGCGCTCGCGCCGTGGATGCGCACCTTCTCCCACACGAGCCCGGCCGCGGCCAGCTGCCGCAGGCGCTCGGCGCGGGCGCGGGTGCTCTTCAATGCAGAGAGGGCGGCGTAGAGCTCGGGGTAGACCTCGCTGTCGATCTCGAATTCCAGGCGCATGGGGTGGCGCTCAGCTCTCGGCAAGCGCCTCGCCGATCATCTGGAAGCCCCGCACGTTGGCCGCCATCGACTCCGGCATCACGAACACCGGGATCGCTGGGAAGCGCTTCTGCAGCACGTCGCGGTAGCGCTCCGGGTGGCCCCCGACCAGCACGATCAGGTCGACGATCTCGTGCGCATCGCGCAGGCCGTCGACCATGCGGTTGATCGAATCCTCGACCACGCTCATCACCACCGGCTCGAAGCGGCCGAGGTCGTGCGCGGTGCCCGAGAGCTTGACCGGCTTGCCGGCGCGCAGCGCTTCGTTGATGCGCGGCATCACCGCGGGCCCGAGCGGGCGGCCCACCTCGGCGGCGAGCGACTCCTGCACCGCGCGCACCACGCGGTGGCGGCCGGCGTCGGAGGCGGCGCCGCTCGCACGCGGGTTGATCGAGCCCTGCTGGATCAGCAGCCAGTCGAGCGTGTGCTCGCCGGGGTCGACCATCAGCACCGAGAGATCGTCCAGGTCGTCGGCACTCTCCAGCGGCTCGAGCGCGCCGCCGGTCTGCCGGATCACCGTGTTGAGCTCCTCGAGCTCTTCGCCGATGGCGGCATAGCCGCCCATGGGCTGCGCCTGCACGATGACCTTGCGCACGGTGACCGTCCGGCCGTCGCCGACGTCGATCTCGCCTTCGTAGTGCTGGCGCAGGTAGTCGCGCCGCGTGGCGTCGTTGTACTGGTTGACCGGCAGGCCGAGCACCAGCAGGTCGATGCGCGTGTCGCCGGCCTCGGCCATGTAGCGCAGCGCGCCCTTGGTGAGGGCCTCGTAGATGGTGCCGCGGTAGAACTCGTCGGTCACGTCGCGGCCGAAGCTGCCGCCGGCCTGCGCAAGGCCGACGTCGCGGCCCACTTCGAAGAGCGCGCCGTTGACCGGCACGTCGTAGGTGTCGCGGCGGCGCGTGCCGAGCGTGCGAACCGCGCTCGCATCGGCCGGGATCGCCATCGAAGGAAAGTGGACGATGTTGACGCCATCGTCGTCGTTCACCGTGAGCTTGACGAGCCCGAAGCCCACGTCGATCGCGCGCACGACAGGGGACGACGCGCTCTGCGGAGCGGTGACCTGCCGCAGCTTGGAGGACGACGAGGTGGAAGGGGTGGGCATGCAGGTCTCCATGCGTGTAGTGGGTCGTGGGCTGTTTATAGGCGCATGGCTCTCCACACGGAATGGAAAAGGCATGCGCGCAGCGTGGAACGCCGATTGCTCCCGCGCGCTCCCGTCAGGCGCGGCTGTCGAAGCGTGCGTCGAGCCCGCCGCCGTCGCGTGGGCCGAGCACGAGTCGCCCACCGAGCCCCTGGGCGAGCTGGTGTGCGATGGCGAGGCCGAGGCCGGTGCCGCCGGTGCTGCGGTGGCGTGAATCCTCGAGGCGCACGAAGGGTTGCATCACGCGCTCGAGCTGGTCGGCGGGGATGCCGGGGCCGCGGTCGAGCACCTGGAGCGTCCAGCCGTCGGCCTGTGCGGTGAGCTGCACCTCGGCGCTGCCGGCGAACTTGAGCGCGTTGTCGATGAGATTGCACAGCAGCCGGCGCAGCGCCTGCGGGCGGGTGGGGGCGTGCAGTGGCGCCGCCGCAAGCAACGCGACGGGCCGGCCTGCATCGGCGTAGTCGAGCACGATGCTCTGCACCAGCGCCTGCAGGTCGGTGCGCTGCGGTGCTTCGTGCGCGGCCTGGGCCGAGCGCGCGTAGGCAATGCCTTCTTCCACCATCGATTGCATCTCGGCCAGGTCGGCGTGCAGCTTGTTGCGCAGCGCGGCGTCGGCCTGCAGGTCGGCGCGCAGGCGCATGCGGGTGATGGGCGTCTGCAGGTCGTGCGAGACGGCCGCGAGGATGTGCATGCGCTCCTGCAGGTGCGCCTCGATGCGCTGCTGCATGCGGTTGAAGGCCGCGGCGGCGCGCGCCACTTCGCTCGGGCCGTCTTCGGCGAGCGGCGTGGCGGGCTGCTCGGGCTGCAACTGGTCGGCCGCGTCGGCGAGCTTCTGCAGCGGCCGGGTGGCGGTGCGCACGGCCCACACGCTCAGGCCGGCGAGCAGCGCGAGCTGCAGCGCGAGCGCGGCCCAGGCCCAGGGCGAGATGCGCAGGCGCGGCTCGTCGAGCTCGATCACGAGCGGCGGGCCGCCGGCGAGCGGCAGCAGCACGCGCAGCGCGGCGCCGGGGGTGTTGCCTTCGACGACGGTGAGCGGCCGGCTGGGCCCAAGCGCCTGCGAGAGTTCGCGTGCCACCGACTGCGCGAGGGCCGACGACGCCGGCGCTGCGGCCGATGCCGAGGCCTCGAAGGTCAGCCGGTAGTTGCGCCGCGACAGGCGCTGCAGCCACTGCCCGCGCTCATCGGCCGGCAGCCGCTCCAGCACCGCGACCGAGCTCGCGATGTCGCTCGCCAGGTAGCTCACCATCATTCCGCGCATCACCATGCTGCGCTCGAGCAGCACCCAGGCGAAGGTGAGCCCGTGCGCGAGCAGCAGCCCCGTGAGCAGCACGGCCAGGATGCGCGCGTGCAGCGACCACCGCCTCATGCCGGCGTCACCGCTTCACTGAACACATAGCCCTCGTTGCGCACCGTCTTGATGTAGCGCGGCTCGCGCACGCCGTCGCCCAGGCGCTGGCGCAGGCGGCTGACGAGCAGGTCGATCGAGCGGTCGAACACCTCGGCCTCGCGGCCTTGGGTGAGGTTGAGCAACTGGTCGCGTGTGAGAACGCGTTGCGGGTGCGACAGCAGCACGCGCAGCAGCCGGTACTCCGCGCCCGAGAGGGCGACGATGGCGCCGCTCGCATCCAGCAGGTGGCGCGCGGTGGTGTCGAGCCGCCAGTCGCCGAATGCGAGCACGCGCGCCGGCTCCTGCGCGGCCAGGTTGGGCGGCAGCATGCGGGTGCGGCGCAGCACCGAGCGGATGCGGGCGAGCAACTCGCGCGCCGCGAAAGGCTTGGTGAGGTAGTCGTCGGCGCCGAGTTCCAGGCCGAGGATGCGGTCGGCCTCGTCGCTGCGCGCGGTGAGCATCACGATCGGCAGGTGCGGCTGGCCGGGCGCGCGCAGCTCGCGGCACAGCGTGATGCCGTCGGTGCCCGGCAGCATCAGGTCGAGCACCACGAGGTCGATGCGGCTTGAG
Source organism: Piscinibacter sp. HJYY11 (assembly GCF_016735515.1). Lineage (NCBI taxonomy): Bacteria > Pseudomonadati > Pseudomonadota > Betaproteobacteria > Burkholderiales > Sphaerotilaceae > Piscinibacter > Piscinibacter sp. HJYY11. Next base: position 4,306,988 of record NZ_JAERQZ010000001.1, read on the forward strand.
GCGAGCACGGCGCGCATCTCGCGGGCATCGGCGGCCACGCTCGCCTGCAGGCCCTGGCGGCGCATGTACTCGGCGGTGAGCTCGCGGATGTCGGCGTCGTCGTCGACGATGAGCACGTGGTCGGCGGCAGCTTCTGTCATGGCGTGGATTGTGGGCAGGTGGCGCGGGGGGCGGGCGCGCTGGTTTGTATCCCAGTTTGTCTGGCCCCGCGGCCGACACCTGACGCGACAAAAAGCCGCCCTCCGAACACACCGCCGACAAGCGCGCTTCCTGTAATGCGGCTTCCTCCCTCACGACCTACGAGGCCCGCCCATGAAGCTCCATCCCCTCCTCCTCTTGACCCTGGCCGGCCCCGCGCTGGCGCAACCCGCTGCGCCGCTCGGCCGCTGGATCACCGAGAGCGGCAACCTGGAGATCGAGATCGCACCCTGTGCCGAGCCGCCGGCCGGCCCGCTGTGCGGCAAGGTGGTGCGCGTGCTGGCCAACCGCTCGATGAGCGCCGCCGGCCAGGAGATGCAGCCGGCCGACACACGACCCGCGCTGGGCATGACGCTGCTGACGGGTCTGCAGCCAGCGGGTGAGGGCGCCTACAAGGGCACGATCTACAACCGCGAGAGCGCCAAGCACTACCGCGTGAAGCTCACGCCCGCCGAGCCGGCCCAGCTGTTGGTGCGCGGCTATGTGGGCCTGCCGCTCTTCGGCAAGACGCAGGTGTGGCGCCGGCCCGCGCCGGAAGCCGCCGCCCCGGCCGAGGCCGCCTCGGGGGCTGCGCGGTGAGCTCGCCGCTGCTCGCCTTCTCGGCTGGCGTGCTGACGATCGCGGCGCCCTGCGTGCTGCCCATGCTGCCGGTCGTGCTGGGCGCGTCGCTCGGCTCGCAGCAGCGCACGCGGCCGCTCTTCATCGCGCTTGGCTTCGCGCTCGCGTTTGCGGCGGTGGTGCTGCTGTTCTCGAGCTTCACCCGCGTGCTGGGCCTGTCGCACGACACCTTGCGCAACGTGGCGGCGGTGCTGCTGCTCGGCTTCGGCCTGCTGATGGTGTGGCCGTCGCTGTATCACCGCATCAGCCTCCAGGCGAGCGGTGCGCTGAGTGGGGTCGCCGGCTGGCAGCCGTCGGAGCGCGTGCGCGACAGCGCGCTCGGCGGCCTGCTGCTCGGCGCGAGCCTCGGCGTGGTGTGGACGCCCTGCGCCGGCCCGGTGCTCGCGTCCATCCTCACCCTCATCGCCACCGAGCCGGCCTCGGGCCGTGCGGCGCTGCTGCTCGTCACCTATTCGCTCGGCGCTGCGCTGCCGATGCTGCTGATCGCCTACGGCGGCCAGGTGGCGAGCGGCTGGGTGCGCCGCATGGCCGGTGGCCTGCAGCGGCTGCAGCAGGGCTTCGGCGTGGTGGTGATGGTCGTGGCGCTCGCGCTGCTGTTCCACCTGGATGGCGCACTGACGGTGTGGCTCGCCGATCTCTACCCAAGCCTCGCCACCGGGCTTTGATCAATCGAACGAAAGGAAGATGACATGAACCTCCGACTCTCCCGCCGCCACGTGTTGCACGCGATGGCCGGCGCCGTGGCAGGCGCCACGCTGCCTGCGCGTGCCGCCGTCTCGGCCGCGCAGCTCCCCGACTTCGGCGCTGCGCCCGAATTTGCCGGCATCGAGCGCTGGCTCAACTCCAGCGCGCTCACCATGGCCGGCCTGCGCGGCCGTGTGGTGATGATCGACTTCTGGACCTTCGCCTGCATCAACTGCCAGCGCACCATGCCGCACGTCAACCGCTGGGCCGAGACCTACACGCCACAGGGGCTCACGCTCGTGGGCGTGCACACGCCCGAGTTCCCCTTCGAGCGCTCGGCCGACAACGTGATCGCCGCGATGAAGCGCATGGGCATCCGCCACCCGGTCGCGCAGGACAACCGCTTCGCCACCTGGAAGGCCTATGCCAACCAGTACTGGCCGGCCACCTACCTCGTCGATGCCAAGGGGCGCATCCGCTACAAGCACTTCGGCGAAGGTGAGTACGAGCGCACCGAAGCCGTGATCCGCGCGCTATTGGCCGAGCGCTAGAAGCCGGCCGCGCTGCGTGATATACCGCCACCCAGAAACATGGGTCGGTGGGAGTGACGCGGCATGTCCAGTTTGTCGCCTTCGGAAATTGCGTTCCTGATGCTCGCGATGGTGCAGGCCGTCGCGGCGGTGGTGTGGGGCATCGGTGCCTGTTGGTTCCGCGAAGCGCGTGCGGCCGCGGCCCACTGGGCCGGCTACGCGGCCTGCAGCGCCGCCACCTTCCTCTACCTCGGCACGCACCTGCAGGCCTTGCCCATGGCGGGCGTGCTGCTCGGCATGGTCGGGCTCATGCTGCTGCAGCATGGCGTGTGGCACTTCACCGGCCAGGTGCGCCGCTTCGCGCCCCATGCGGCCATGCTGGTGGTGGCGGCGCTTGCCTCGTGGGTCGGCGAAGACCCGGCCTGGCGCCGCGCGCAGGCGGTGGTGCACTACACGCTGATGACCACGCTCTACCTGTGGACCGCGGTCGACCTCTACCGCTATGCGCGCGGCACACTGAAGGTGCGCTTTCCCATCCTGATGACGGTGCCGCTGCTGCTGGCGGGGCTCAACTCGGGCGGGCGTGCGCTGCGCACTGCGCTCAAGCCCGAGGCGCTGGCGACCGAGATCGCCTCGCACAGCTCGCTCAACGTCGGCACCGCGATGGCGGTGGTGGCGATGATCACGATGCTGCACGCCACGCTGATGGCGCTGGTGGTGGCGCGCCTGATCCAGCAGCTGCACTGGCGCGCGCGGCACGACGGGCTGACCGGCCTGCTGAACCGCCGTGCGATGCAGGAAGCCATCGACGAGCAACTGCACCGCAGCCGCCGCGCCGGCGACACCTTCGCGGTGGTGATGGTCGACATCGACCACTTCAAGTCCATCAACGACCAGCACGGCCATGCCGCCGGCGACCAGGCCCTGAAGCACACCGCGGCCCTGCTGCAGACGCACGTGCGCTCGGTCGACCGCGTGGGCCGCTTCGGCGGCGAGGAGTTCATCGTGCTGCTGCCCGGCGTGGGGCTCGCGCAGGCGGCGCAGGTGGCCGAGGCGCTGCGCTCGCGCCTGGCGGGGCAGCAGATGCCGCGCGAAGGCGAGCCGCTCGCCCTGTCGGCGAGTTTCGGCGTGGCGGAATGGAAAGGGCCGAGCGAGGAGCCGTCGCGCCTCCTGATGCGCGCCGACGAGGCGCTCTACCGCGCCAAGCGCGCCGGCCGCAACCAGGTGCAGGCGGCCAACGACGCGACGCAGCCCGAGCCGGGCGATCCCGTCGCGGCCTGAGGGCCGGTCAGCGCGAGTGTGCGTTGCCCCGCAGCCGCTCGAGCAGGCGCTCGGCCTGCTGCGCGGCGACGGCGGCATGGCCGCTGCCGTCGAGGTCGGCGAAGCAGCCGTAGCTCTCGAAGTAGATGTTCTCGGCGGTGGTCTGCAGCGCAGGCAGCGCCGGCAGCACGAACTTGCGCATCTGCACTTCGCCCAGCTCGCGCGAGACGATCACGCGGGCCGTGCGGGCGGCCCACAGGTAACGCCAGGCGTTCATCTCGACGTGGTGGCCTTCGGCCACTTCCAGGAACACGATCTGGTCACGAAGTCGGGCTTGCTCGCGAAACACTGCACATCTCCGGTGGTCGGCGGGTGAGGAACCCCATGCTGTGAATCTTCACGCGCCTGTCGCCGGACGATGCGTCGAATAGCGGTACTTCTGCACCCTTTCAGGCGCGACCGCAAAATGCGGCAGGCCCGAGATTTGCTGTACCCGTTGTCAGGAGGCACACCATGCAGACACTGGACGAGATGTTGGCCCTGCACCTGCTCACGGCGGACCAGCACGCCGAGATCCACGCGTGGGTGGCGCAGGCCAAGACGCCCGAGGCCATCATGCAGATGCGGCCGGCCCTCTGGCGCCGGCTGGAGCTGGCGAGCGTGCTGATGAATTTCGATGCCGACCTGATGCAGCCGCCCGCGCAAGGCTGAGGCCGCGCGTCACTTCCAGGCGAACATCGGCTGGTCGAAATGCGCCACGCGGGTGGCGCGGCCTTCGAGGCACACCTCGCGGAACTGGTACAGCAGTGCCGCGGTGGGCGCGGCGATCCAGTCGGTGCCCACCGGCATGCGCAGCACGACGTGCTCGCCGTGGTCGGTGCGGTCGAGCAGCGGCGCATCGGGGCGCAGGAATTCATCGATGCGGATGCGGTGCACGCTGGCCACTTCCTGCGGGTTGGGCACGAGCTCGCGGGCCGCGCCCGCCCACACCACCACCGGCGTGATGACGAAGCCCGATCGCGTGACGTAGTCGTCGAGGCGGCCCAGCACGGCGCTCGCGTCGAGCCGCAGGTTCACTTCTTCGGCCATCTCGCGCAGCGCGGCTTCTTCAGGCGACTCGCCGGCGTCGATGCGCCCGCCCGGCAGCGCCCACTGGCCGGCATGCCGGCGCAGCTGCATCGACCGGCGCGTCAGCAGCAGGGCGGCCTGCTCGCTCCAGGTGTCGGGCCGCGGCAGGCCGCGCAACTCGGCGCCCAGGCCTTCGTCCACGATCGCCAGCGCCACCGCCGCGGTGTGCAGTGGCGTCTCGGCGCTTGCGGCCATCAGCTCGAAGCTCAGCAGGTGCTGCTCGATCAGCGAACGCAGCGCGTCGTTGCGTGGCAGGTCGCGGTGGTGGGAGAAGGCGGAAATGGTCACTTGAGGGAACATGCCGCAATTCCGGCGCTGCTGCAACCCGATCGTTCCACCCCACCGCGATGCACTACCTCACCTTCGACCTGAGCGACAACGACGAGGGCGTGACCACGCTCGAAGCCCTGGCCTCCACACCGGCAGCGCAGCACGAGGCGGTGATGGCCGAGGTGCAGCAGGTGCTCGACTGGGCGTGGCGCGAGTTCCCGCACACGCACGGCGCGGCCGACGACGGCATGGACTGGGACCACGACCTGCAGGTGCAGGTAGAGGCCGGCCGCGATGGCAAGGCGTGGCACAGCGTGACGCTGACCCTGACCGGCTCGGCCCGATTCGTCGAGGCCTTCGTGGCGGCCTTCGGCGACCCCGCCGATTGACAGGCCTCAGGCCGGGCTGCCCCAGAGTTTCGGCTGCCAGTGCCAGCCCGAGCGGGTGACCAGCGCGCACAGCACGGTGAGCACGCCTTCGCCGTCGAGCGTGGCGGCATGGCGGCGCGGCAGCTCGGCGTGGTGCGCGTGCAGCATCAGCGGCACGGCGTTCAGTCGTCGGGGTTCGATCATGGTGGCCTGCCAGGTGGCGGTCCACACGTACTGCGCATCGGGGCCGGCCGCGCTGTGCCAGTCGCTCGATTCGCCGACGGAGGCCATGGTGGCTTCGTCCTCGTCACGCGGTGCGTCGCCGTTCACGCGCAGCTTCTCGTGCACGTGCACGCAGCCGCGGGTGGGGTCGAGGCGCAGGGTGATCTGGTGCGTGCGGTGCGGGTCGGGCGAGGCGTCGACACGCAGGGCCGGCGCACCATCGGCCACTGCCACCTCGCTGATCTCGAACGGCCCGCCGGGGCGGCCGAGCGACAGCAGGCGGGCCTGAAGCTGCTCGGGCGTGGCCACCGGCGCGCCGCGCTGTGCCGGCACGCGGGTGGTGTGCACGCTGCCCCAGGCGATGAGCGCGACGAAGACCGCGCCGTGCAGGAGCGCCATCACAGCAAAGAACGGCCAGCGCGGCGCGGGCTCGGCCGGGGCCCGGGTGTAGCGATCGGCCGGTGCGGGCACCTGCTGGGCCGCCAGGCGCGCGAGGCCGCTGGCCATGTCGCGGGCACGCAGGTCCAGGAGGTCGGGGCCGTGCAGCTCGAGCAGCACGAAGGTCGAGCCGACGCCCACCAGCCGCCGGCCGCGGCGCCCGGCTTCGAAGAAGGGCTCGGACGGGATGCCCTGCGTGAGCATCGAGAGGTAGCGCTCGGCCGCCTCGGTGTCGTCGAAGCGGGTGAGGCGCAGTTCGGTGTGGTCGTTGAAACGGGCCGAGCGCACGAACACGATGCCGGCGCCTTGCAGCGGCGCGTCCTGCACGTCGGCCGCGCCACGCACGAGGCGCTGTGCATCGAGCACGGGGCGCTCGGGCCGCGGCGGCTCGGCGTGTGGGTCGATCGAGCCGGCCCAGAAGAGCAGCACGATGGGGCAGGCGAGCGTGGCGGCCAGCATGTGCAGCGTGTAGCGGCGCGCATCGCCGATGTCGCGCCACAGCAGGGCCAGGCCTGCCAGCGGCACCAGCGCGCAGGCGCCCAGGGCTTCGAGGTTGAGGGGGATGCCGGTGAACGCGAGCCAGGCCAGCACGGCGCCGGCGAACACCACGAGGTACGCACAGCAGACCATGCCCAGGCGGCGCACGGGATAGGCCGGCGACAGGGGGAGGGCAGGAAGGGTAGACATGCCGGCAGTCTGGGCGGCGGCCGTTTCGTCGGCGTTTCTCGGGCAGGCGGGGTGTGTTTCGTTTGTAGGGGGTTGCACGGGTGTCGCGCATCGCGTCGGCGACAGCGCCTGCAGCCGCTTGCTGCAAGCATGGCCCGGCCCTGCACCACGCCAACACCGGGAGACACACGCATGAAGCTTTACAACGCCCCCATCCCCGCGCCCAACCCGCGCCGCGTGCGCATCTTCCTCGCCGAGAAGGGCCTGAGCCTGCCGCTCGAAGACGTGTCGATCCGCGACCGCGCGCACAAGTCGCCCGAGTTCCGCCAGAAGAACAGCCTCGGCCAGCTCCCGGTGCTCGAGCTCGACGACGGCAGCCACCTGTGCGAGAGCGTGGCCATCTGCCGCTACCTCGAAGAGCTGCACCCGTCGCCGCCGCTCTTCGGCCGCACGGCGCTCGAGCGCGCGACGGTCGACATGTGGATCCGCCGCATCGAGCTGACAGTGATGACGGCGGTGGGCGCGGTCTGGGTGCACACCCACCCGTTCACCGCGCGCCTGGGCACGCAGTACAAGGACTACGGCGAATCCAACCGCGAGCGTTATGCGAAGGCCCTGCAGTGGCTGGACCGCGAGCTGGAAGGCCGCGAGTTCGTGACAGGACGCGAGTACACGATGGCCGACATCATCGGCCTGACGACGGTCGACTTCGCCAGATTCATCGGCCTCGACATGCCGGCCGACACGCCGCACCTGCACGCCTGGCATGCGCGCGTGTCGGCGCGGCCGAGCGCCCAGGCCTGAGGCGGCGAAGGGTGCCCACGGTCACGCCGTGGTCATGTGCGCTGCCTAGAGTCGGGCGCTTCGCCCCCATGGAGCCTGACGTGCCGATGACCCTCTTGCGCCGCTGCGGCCTGGCCGCTGCCCTGATCCTCGCTGCCCACCTCACCACCGTCGCCCACGCCACCCCGCCGCGCGGGCCGGGGGCGGACGCAGCCCCCATCGTGATCGCCCACCGCGGCGCCAGCGGCTACGTGCCCGAGCACACGCTCGCCGCCTACTGGCTGGCCATCGAGCAGGGCGCCGATTACATCGAGCCCGACCTCGTGATCACCAAGGACGGCGTGCTGGTCGCCCGCCACGAGAACGCGATCGCGATCCTCAACGCCGACGGCTCGCTGCGCGAAGCCACCACCGACGTGCACGAGCGCCCCGAGTTCGCCTCGCGCAAGACCACCAAGCTGATCGACGGCACGAGCATCACCGGCTGGTTCACCGAAGACTTCACGCTTGCCGAGCTGAAGACGCTGCGCGCCCGCGAGCGGCTGCCGCAGGTGCGCGTGGCCAACACGCGCTTCGACGGCATGTTCGAGGTGCCCACGCTCGACGAGGTGCTCGAGCTCGTGAAGGCCGCCAACGAGCGCCGCCGCAGGGAAGCCCGCGACGAGCGCGACGGCAAGGGCCACAAGGGCCACGCCGACGTGCGCCCGATCGGCGTCTACCCCGAGACCAAGCACCCGACCTACTTCCAGACCATCGGCCTGCCGCTCGAAGAGCCGCTGGTGCGCACGTTGCGCCGCCACGGCCACGAGGGCCGGCACGCAGCGGTGTTCATCCAGTCCTTCGAGACGGCCAACCTGCGCAAGCTGCGCCGCATGACCCAGCTGCCGCTGGTGCAGCTGCTCAACGGCTCGGGCCGCCCCTACGACTTCGTGGTGAGCGGTGACCCCCGCACCTATGCCGACCTCGCCAAGCCCGCCGGCCTGGCCGACATCGCCAGCTACGCGCAAGGCATCGGCGCCAACACCAACCTGATGATCCCGCTGGTGGGCGGCCGCCTGGGCACGCCGACCACGCTGGTCGATGATGCGCACAAGGCCGGCCTCATCGTGCACGGCTGGACCTTCCGCGCCGAAAACGTCTTCCTGCCCAACGACTTCGACGTCGGCACCGACCCCAACGCGCTCGGCCAGCTCGACGGCCAGGTGCGTGCCTTCCTCCGGCTCGGGATCGACGGCTTCTTCACCGACCACCCCTTCCTCGGCCGGCAGGCGCGCGACGCGTTCCTGAGGCCCTAATCGCGACGCGTGAGCCGGTCGTCGCGCGCGTCGATCCACAGCACGGCGCAGTGGTAGCCGAAGTCGAGCGCGTCCGTGGCGCTCGCGTGGTGGCGGTCCGGCACGTCGACGGCCACCTCGTCTTCGCTCTCCGAGCCGCGCACGTGCACGCTCACCGGCCACAAGCCCAGCGGCGAGTGGGCCACGGTGGAGAGCCGCACGCGGTGGCCGCCGTGCGCGCCGATGGCCTCGACCCGCACGCCCTGCTGGGTGATTTCGTACTTCACGCCATGTGCCTCGGTGTGCCTGGCCCTGGGCTCAGTACTGCAGCTTCGGGTACCAGTCGGTGCCGCGGCCGCCTGGCGTGAGGTCGAGGACGGACCAGAGGGAAGCGATGTCGGGCGCGTCGCGCGGGTCCTGGCCGGGGTCGGCCATCTCCTTCGTCATCTCGCTGGCCCAGAAGAGTCGCACCTGGTCGCCGTCGCGCTGGAAGACGGTGAGCGCCGGGTACTCGCCGTCGGGCTGCAGCAGGCCGAGATCCTTCGCGTAGTCGTCGCCCACGGTCTGCACGAAGTTGAGGTCGCGCCACCCTCGCTCCTGCGCGAAGGCGTATTGCCGGCCCACCGGCGAGCGGCTGAGGATCTTCAGCGCGACGCGCTGCTTGATGTCGGCGGCGTTGCCGTTCACCGCGCCGAGCCAGTTGGTGCACATCGGGCAGGGGCGCTCACGCTCGGGACCGTACATCCAGTAGTAGGTGACGAGCGTGTCCTTGTCGCCGAAGAGATCGATGAGCTTGCACTCGAAGCCCTGCTCGTCCTTGAAGCGGTAGTCCTTGCTGATCACCGGGCCGGGCGGCAGGGCGCGGCGCTGCTCGGTGAGCCGCGTCATGTGGCGGCGGAACTCGATCTCCTCCTGCAGCAGCTTGCGCCGTGCGTCGTCGTACTCGGGCGAAGCGCCGGGGAAGGGGGTCTTGGCATGGCGGGCCAGCTCGGCTGCGGGCGTGAGGGCTGCAGGCATGGGCAAACTCCTGTCGAATGGCGGGCCCTGCCGGTGCGGCAACCACCGTTCCCGGGCGCGCAGGGCTGTGCGGTGGCCCCAGTAGACTCCGGCGGCTGCGGGCCGACCGGCCCGATGACCGTGATCAACCGAGGAGCTGTGCGTGACGAAGTGGATGCGATGGGTGGGTGCTTGTGTCGTGCTGGCTCTGGCCGGGTGTGGTGGTGGCGGCGATGCCGGTGGCGGCTCGGGCCCGGGTTTCGGCGACCCGCGAAACGGCACCTACCTCGCCTATGCGGCGAACGGCCGCATCTATGACTTCACCGTCAACTTCGACAGCGGCACCTACCGCATGGCCGGCAACGGCATCGATGCGCAGGGCAGCTTCACGGCCGGCGGCGGCTCGTACATCATCGGCGGCAACGCCCGCTTCCGCACCGCCACCGATCTGGTGGCCGGCGGCTTCAACTTCGGCAGCGGCGTCACGAGCTTCATCGCGGCGCGCCAGTTCGTCACCTCGGCGGCCGGTCTCACGCCGTACACCTTCAACGAGTTCGGCATCAACCTCGGCACCCCCCATACCGCCGGCGGCGCTTCTTCTCGCTTTGCCTCCGGCAGCACCCTACAGACCTGCACCGACGCCACGATCTACACGATCGCCGCCTGCCCAGCGGGATCGGTCTACACCTACGCGCTGACGTTCAACGGCAGCGACATCACGGGCGTCGACGCAGGGCACGCCAATGCCACGATCCGCTTCCGCGTGGCGCGCTCGGGCAGCACCCTGGTCTACCTGCGCGCCGAGACGCCCAGCGGCGGTGTGCCGGCCTTCCGCATCGGCTTGCCTGAGGCTGCGGGCTTGGCGGGCGGGACCTTCATCGGGGCCAGCAACGTGGGCAACTGGGCGACCACGACCCTGACGGCAGGCAGCTACGACATTGCCGGCCTGCGCGCCAATGGCGCCAACTTCAACGACGGAGCAGTCTTGTCGGCGCTCAACGCGGATCAGCCGGCTGGCATCCGCAGTGGTGTGCGATCGAGCGACGGCGTGTCGCTTCTCGTGATGCAGGGCGGCCCGCTGTCGGTGGTGGTGGGCGCAGGCGGCTACCTCGAGATTGGCCTGCAGTGATGCGCTAAAGCATGGCGAGGGAGCTCGCTCCTTCGGGTGGCGGGAAGAGCGCGTCGAGCTCGTGCAGCTCGTCGGGCGTGAGCGGCTTGTCGAGCGCCCCGGCGTTTTCCTCCACACGCGCGGGATGGCTGGTCTTGGGGATCACGATCGCGTCGCGCGCGAGCAGCCAGGCGAGCGCCACCTGCGCCGGCGTGCGGCCGGTGCGCAGGGCGAAGGCCCCGAGGCCCGGGTCGCGCAGCAGGCGGCCCTGGTCGGTGGGCGAATAGGCCATCACCGGGAGGCCGTGCTCGCGCTGCCAGGGCACGAGGTCCCACTCGATGCCGCGCTCGCCCAGGTGGTAGAGCACCTGGTTGGTCTGCACCGCAGCGCCGCCGGCCAGCGCGTGCAACTGCTTCATCTTGCGCAGGTCGAAGTTGCTCACGCCCCAGTGGCGGATCTTGCCGTCGCGCTGCAGAGCCTCGAAGGCCTGCACCGTCTCGGCGAGCGGCACGCTGCCGGGCCAGTGCAGCAGGTAGAGGTCGATGCGGTCGGTGCCCAGGCGCTTCAAGCTCGCCTCGCACGAGGCCGGCATCGCGCGCTTCGACGCGTTGTGCGGGTAGACCTTGCTGACCAGGAAGACCTCGTCGCGCCGCCCGGCGATGGCCTCGCCGATGAGGCTTTCGGAGCGGCCGTCGCCATACATCTCGGCGGTGTCGATCAGCGTGAGGCCGAGGTCGAGGCCACGTCTCAGGCTGGCGATCTCGTCGGCGCGGCGCCGCGGGTCGTCGCCGATGTTCCAAGTGCCTTGGCCGAGCGCGGCGACACGGTCGCCGCCGGGGAGGGTGATGTGCTTCGTCATGCACATCACCATAGCCCGATTCACTCCAGAGAGACGGCCTCGCGCTGAATGACCGCACCCCAGGAAGCCACTTCGCGCTCGATGCGCTTGCCGAAGGTGGCCGGGTCCGACATCAGCGGATCGCCACTGGCGGCGAGCACGGCGCGGGCCTTCTCGTCCTTGAGCACGGCCTGCGCGACGGCGTGGACCTTCTGCACGATCTGCGGCGGCGTACCGGCCGGCGCCAGCATGCCGGTCCAGAAGGTCACCACCACGTCGGGGTAGCCGGCTTCCACCACGGTGGGCACCTCGGGCAGCTGCGCCATGCGCTTGGTGGCCGTCACGGCAATCGGCTTGAGCTTGCCGGCTTTGATGTGCGGCACGCCGGCCCAGGTGTCGAAGAGCAGGTCGATCTCGCCGCTCATCGTGGCGAGCTGCGCCGCCGCCGCGCTCTTGTAGGGGATGTGCGTGGTCTTCACCTCGGCCTTGTTGGAGAGCATGGCCATCGACAGGTGGCCGATGTTGCCCGGGCCGGCCGAGCCATAGCTGAGCTTGCCTTCGTTCTTCTTCGCATAGGCCACGACGTCCTTCAGCGACTGCACGTTGTGCTTCTGCGCCCACTCGGGGTTGGCCACGACGATGAAGGGCGCGTCGAGCACCATCGTCACCGGCGTGAAGTCGCTGGTCTTGTACGAGATCTTCTTGTAGATCTGCGGGTTGATCGTGATGCTGCTGGAGTTGGTGATGACGAAGGTGTAGCCGTCGCCGGGCAGGCGTGCGGCGGTCGACAGGCCGAGCACGCCGTTGGCGCCGGCCAGGTTCTCCACGATCACGGTCTGGTTGAGGGCCTTGGCCATGTGGTCGGAGATCACGCGGGCCACCGTGTCGGTGAACGAGCCTGCGGGGAAGGGCACGATGATCTTGATCGGCTTGCTGGGCCAGTTGTCTTGCGCGACGGCCGGTGCCGCAAGGCTGGCGCCGAACACGAGCGCCGAGGCCAGGGCCAGGCGGCGGCTGAGGGATGCGGGCTTCATCTTGTCTCCTTTTGATCTGGGGTGTGGCGGGGGGTGGTCTTGGGGGCCTTGGGCCGCGCGGCGGTGCCGGTGATGCCCAGCGCGTCGAGCGTGGCGAGGCGGTCGGGGTTGACGCCGAGCACGCGCGAGAGCACCTCTCGTGTGTGTTCGCCGAGCGTGGGTGACACGCGGCGCAACGGCAGGGCGTCGGGGCCAGGGCGGAAGTAGGGCGTGGTGGCGAGATAGGTGCCCACGTGGGCACGTTCCACCGGCTGGAAGAAGCCGCGCTCACGCAGGTGCGGGTCGCGCAGCACCTCGGCCATGGAAGCGACTGCGCCGGCGGCCACGCCCGCGTGCTGCAGCGTGTGCATCGCGTCGTGCGCGTTGCGGCTGCGTGCCCAGGCGGCGATGGCGTCATCGAGCCGGTCGTGCGCGGCGCGCCGGCCGGCGGCGGTCGCGAGCGTCGCGTCGGCTCCGAGATCGGCCCGGCCGATCACGCGGCACAGCGACTGCCACGCGGCATCGCCCGTGGCGCTGACGAGCAGCCAGGCATCGTCGCCCGCGCAGCGGTAGACACCGTGCGGTGCATGCACCGGGTGGCGGTTGTTCTCGCGCGCTGACACCGCACCGTGCGCCGACTGCTCCAGCAGGTAGGGCGCGGTGTTGGGCAGCATCGCTTCCACCTGCGAGAGGTTGAGGTGCCGGCCCTGGCCGGTGCGTTGCTGCGCCCACAGCGCCAGCAGCAGCGCGGCGCCCGCGTTGAAGCCGCCGGTCGGGTCACCATACGCATACGAGGTCATCGCCGGCGGGCCCTCGGGGTGGCCGGTGTAGAGCGGCAGGCCGCTCGCCTGCTCCAGAGTGCCGCCGTAGGCGCGCGTGTCGCTCCATTCGTTGTGCAGGCCGAAGGCGGGCATCGAGACCATCACCAGCCGCTCGTTGATCTGCTTCAGCGCCGCGTAGTCGAGCCCGAGCTTGGGCAGCACCTCGGCCGAGTAGTTCTCGATCACCGCATCGGCGCCAGCCACCAGTTGCAGCATCAGCGACTTGCCGTCGGGGTGTGTCAGGTCGAGCGTGACCCCGAGCTTGTTGCGGTTGAGCAGGTTGAAGTTGCTGTTCTTCTCGTACAGGCGATCGCGGTAGAACTCGTCGGTGAAGTTCGTGCCGCGCCACCAGTCGGGGTAGACGGTGCTCTCGACCTTGATCACCTCGGCGCCGAGGTCGGCCGCGGTGCGCGAGGCCAGCGGCCCGGCCCAGCCCATGGTGAGGTCGACGATGCGGATGCCTTCGAGCGGCAGGCGTTGCTTCGGCGCGGGGGTGAGTTTCTGCGGGCTGTGCTGCAGGCCGCTGCCTCGGTAGTGCGCGTCGTGCTCGCCGAGCGAGGGCGCACGGCCGCCCGGCAGCGGGCCGGCGGTGTCGAGGCGCAGCGGCACGACCGGGCCTTCGACCGTGTGTTCGCCGAATTGGACCGGCACGAAGGCCCCTCGCTCGCGGTGCACCGCCTGCTGCAGCAGCTCGTCCATCGTCGGCACGAAGACGGCCGGCAACTTCTGCGCGCCGAGCACCTGGAACCAGTGTGCGGCAGTCTTGGTCTTGAACGCCTCGATCAGCCACGCGTCGATCTCGTCGGCATGCGCCATGCGCGCCTGCCCGTTGGCGAAACGCGGGTCGCGCGCCCACTCGGGGCGGCCGAGCGTCTCGCACAGCGTCGTCCACTGCGGCAGCGTGTGGCTGAAGATGCCGATCCAGCCGTCGGCCGTCTCGAAGATGCCGGTCGGGTGCGTGGCGCAGAAGCGGTTCACGCCCAGGCGGCCGGGGTGGCGCTTGTCCTGCACGATGCCGGCTTCCATCTCCACGGTGCCGAAGGCGGCCTCGTGCAGGCTCACGGTGTAGCGGCGGCTGCCGTCCGTGCGGCCGATGAGGGCACCGACGGCCGCCGAGAAGGCGATGAGCCCGCCCACGATGCCGGTCTGCACGTCGTGCGGCAGGTGCGGCGGGCCGTCCTTCGGGCCGCTCGCGTGCGCGGCGCCCGATAGCGCGCGACAGATGGCCTCGCTGCCGTTGAAGCGGGCATACGGGCCGCTCTCGCCGAACCAGGTGATGTCGACGGCGATCGGCGTGTGCTCGCCCGGCACGGCCGCCCACACCGGCTGCGCGAGCACCCCCACGCCGTGGGTGAGCGCGCGGGCATCGAGCACCACGTCGCAGCTGCGCGCGAGGCGCGCCAGCCACGCGCCGTCGATGGCGCTGGGGCGGGCCAGCACGCTGCGCTTGTGGGTGTTGAGCCAGGCGAAGAGGGCGCTCTCGCCGCCCACGAGCGGCGGCATCTGCCGCCACGCATCACCGTCAGGTGCTTCGGCCTTGATGACCTCGGCGCCGAAGTCGGCGAAAAGCTTGCCCGCATACGCGAGTGCGGGGCCGGTGCCGACCTCCAGCACACGCAGGCCGTGCAGTGCGAGTTCAGACATCGCCATCACCACGCGTCCACGAAGCCACGGCGCGGCCGCTGCGCGCGCAAGGCGCTGGCGGTGATGCCCTGGGCGATCCACTGGCGCGTGTGCGCCGGGTCGATCACCGCGTCGACCTCGGCCGCGTGGCCCACGCTGATGGCATGGCCGCGCTGGTAGGACTCGGCCACGAGCTTGTCGTAGAGCGCGCGGCGCTCGGGGCCGTCGGGCAGGGCCTCGAGCTCCTTCTTGAAACCGAGGCGCACCGCGCCTTCCAGCCCCATCGGGCCGAACTCGCCGGTGGGCCACGAGACGCTGAAGTCGGCCGAGCGGAAGCCGCCACCGGCCATCGCCATCGCGCCCAGGCCGTAGCCCTTGCGCAGCGCCACCGCCAGCAGCGACACCCGCAGCTTGGCGCCGGCGAGGAACATGCGCGAGACGTGGCGCACCTGGGCCTTGGCCTCGACCTCGGGGCCGACCATGAAGCCCGGGGTGTCGATCAGCGACACGATGGGCAACGCGTGCGCGTCGCAGAGCTGCATGAAGCGCGCCGCCTTGTCGGCCGCGTCGGCATCGATGGCGCCGCCGAGGTGGTGCGGGTTGTTGGCCATGATGCCGACCGGCCGGCCTTCGATGCGCGCAAGCGCGGTGTGGATGCCGGCGCCGAAGCCGCTGCGCAGCATGAGCACGCTGCCGACGTCGGCGATGCCTTCGATCGCCTTGCGGGTGTCGTACACGCGCAGCCGGTTCTCCGGCACCACGTGGCGCAAGGCGCGCACGTCGGGCGCCGTCCACTCGCTCACCGGCCCCTGGAACATCGACAGGTAGTGCTTGGCCGCCCGCACCGCCTGCGCTTCGTTGTCGACCAGGATGTCGATCACGCCGTTGGCGTACTGCACCGAGGCCGGGCCCACGTCTTCGGGACGGAAGACGCCGAGCCCGCCGCCTTCGATCATGGCGGGGCCGGCCATGCCGATGTTGGCGCTCTTGTCGGAAATGATCACGTCGCAGCAGCCGAGGAAGGCCGCGTTGCCCGCGAAGCAGCGGCCCGAGACGATGCCCAGCACCGGCACCTCGCCGCTCAGTTCGGCGAAGGCCGCGAAGGAGGGCTGGATGAGGCCCGAGATCGACGGGATGTCGACGTCGCCCGGCCGGCCGCCGCCGCCTTCGGCGAAGAGCACCAGCGGCAGCTCGTCGCGCAGCGCCACGTCGACGATGCGATCGGTCTTCACGTGGTTGCGCTTGCCTTGCGTGCCGGCGAGCACGGTGGCGTCGTAGGCCATCACGGCGCTGCGCGCATTCGCCTTGCCGACGAGCGCACCGTTGATGTCGCCGATGCCGGTGACGAGGCCGTCGGCCGGCGTGTTGGCGATCAGGTCGTCGAGGCTGCGGCGGCTCGCCTGCGCGGCGATCGCGAGGCCGCCGTATTCGACGAAGGTGCCGGCGTCGCAGAGGTCGGCCACGTTCTCGCGGGCGGTGCGCTGGCCGCGTGCGTGGCGGCGGGCCACGGCATCGGGCCGGTTCTCGTCGAAAAGGTGCGCCTGGCGGTCGAGCACACGCTGCAGGTCGGGGCGGATCGCATCGGGGTCGTGCGACTGCGCGGCGCTCTGCGCGGCGGCGTCGGCATCGGCCGGCTCCAGCACGATGAGGATCTGGTGCTCCTGTACCTGCTCGCCGGCCGCGAGGCGCAGGTCGATCACCCGCCCGCCCTGCTCGGCGGAGATGGTGTGCTCCATCTTCATGGCGTCGAGCACGGCAATCGTCTGGCCAGGCTGCACGAGGTCGTCGACCTTCACCGAAAGCTCGACCAGGCGGCCGGCGAGCGGTGTGCGGATGGCGACGGCGCCTTCACCCACGGTCTCGTCGAGGTCGGCCGCACCAGGCGCCAGGGGCACCGAGTGGCGCACCGAATCGCCGAGCAGTGCGTCGCGGGCGTGCTCGGCCTGGGCGATGGCCGCAGCCGCCTCCACCAGCGCCGGCACGATGGATTCGAAGTGCCGCGTGTGCACGTCCTGCACCGCGAAGTCGTCGCGTTGCACCAGCGCACGCAGCACGTCGAGGTTGGTCGGCACGCCGACGATGCGGAACTCGCCGAGCGCGCGCTGCAGCCGCCGCACCGCATCGCCGAAGCGCGGCGTGGTGCTGGTGACGATCAGCTTGGCCAGCAGCGTGTCGAAGTGGGGCGAGGGCGCGTAGCCGGTGTAGCCGTGGGTGTCGACGCGCACGTCGGGGCCGGTGGGCGGGTCGAATCGTTCGAGCCGGCCGTGCGCGGGCTTGGCGAGGCCGCTCGCGTCCATCGCCTCCGCATTGATGCGTGCCTGGATGGCAAAGCCGCGCAGCGGCGGCGGCCACGCCGGGTCGAGGCCGAGGTCCTGCAGGTCGCGGCCGCTCGCGAGGCCGAGCTGCAAGGCCACGAGGTCGACGCCCGTCACCTGCTCGGTGATGGTGTGCTCGACCTGCAGGCGCGGGTTGGCCTCGATGAAGACGAAGTCCTTCTGCTCGCCGGCGGCCGTCTCCTCGACCAGGAACTCGAAGGTGCCGAGGCTCTTGTAGTTCACCTTCTGCGCCAGCTTGCGCGCACTGCCCAGGATGCGCTCGCGCAGCTCGGTGCTCAGCATCGGGCTGGGTGCGATCTCGATCAGCTTCTGGAAGCGGCGCTGCAGCGTGCAGTCGCGCTCGCCGAGCGCGATCACCTGCTTGCCGTCGCCGGCGATCTGCACTTCGATGTGGCGGGCGCGGGCGACCAGGCGCTCGGCGTAGACCGCGTCGACGCCGAAGGCGCTGGCCGCTTCGGAGCGGCAGCGGGCGTAGGCCTCGGCCAGGTCTTCGCGCTTGCGCACCACGCGCATGCCGCGGCCACCACCGCCGCCGACGGCCTTGATGACGATGCCGGCATCGCTCTTCGCCTGTGACACTTGCTCGTCGAAGAACCGGGTGATGGTGTCGAGCGAGGCATTGCCCGCGGTCGAGGGCATCACCGGCACCTGGCAGTCGATCGCGAGCTTGATCGCGCGGCCCTTGTCGCCGAAGAGCGCGAGCTGCTCGACGGTGGGGCCAACGAAGGTGATGCCCACCTCGGCACACGTCTGCGCGAAATCGGCGCGCTCGCTCAGGAAGCCGTAGCCAGGATGCACGGCGTCGCAGCCGGTGGCTTTCGCGGCGGCGATGACGGCGGCGATGTCGATGTAGGCCGCGGGGCCGCTTGCGTCCAGCGCATGGGCCTCGTCGGCGAGCAGGCGGTGGCGCGAGTTCGCATCGTCCTGCGAATACACCGCGACGGTGGCGATGCCGAGATCGCGTGCCGCGCGTTGCACACGCAGGGCGATCTCTCCTCGGTTGGCGATCAGCAGCTTTTTCAAGAGATGTCTCCGGTGTCGTCGTGTCGGCCCACGATGGAGCCGGTGGTCGGGCTTGTCTGTCGCCCGTGGGTCATGTGTTCTCTCTGAGGATCAGCTTGAAGACACCGCGCGCCACGGCGACGACGGTGCCTTCGGGGTTCACGATCTCGCCTTCGCAGAAGGCCATCGACTTGCCGCGCTTGGTGCAGCGCCCGATGACCATCAACTCGCTGCGCGAGGCCTCGAGAAAATGCGTGGTGAGGTCGACCGTGATCGCGCCGTAGCGCAGCGGGTCGTGCGCACGCGCCGCGGCGCTGAGCGTGAAATCGAAGGCGCTCATCAAGGTGCCGCCGTGGATGTCGCCGCGGCTGTTCACGAGCCGCGGGTTCCATTCGAGCTGCGTCTTGCAGCAGCGCTCGTCCAGCGACACCGGCTTCAGGCCGATGTGTTCCATGAAGGGCACGTCGATGCCGAAGTAAGGGCCCAGGCCGGGCGGGAGGTCGGTCTTCATGGGTGTGCCTTAGTGCACAGCCTGTGCCACGCGCCGGAAGGCTTTTGAGACCCGGTTTTGTCGTCGCTGACTACACTCGGTGTTTTCTCCGGTGTCGTTGTGCATGTCTGAACAACACTTTTCCGAGGTCGACACATCGCTCGGCGTGCTGGTCCGGCGCGGCGGCGAGGTGGTGGCGGCCCTGGGCCTGGCGGCCGACGCGGCGGTGCAGGCATCGCTCGTGTCGGCGATGCACCTCGCACCCGATCGCAGCCTCTTCGAAGCCCACCTGCCCGATGGCCCGGTGGTCGGCGTGGCGCTGCATGCGCACGACACCGAGATCGCGATCGTGCGACCCACCGGCACCGAAGGCCGCACGCTGCTCGACTTCGTGGTCGCCGTGCCCTTCGCCTTCGACATCCTCGAACAGATCCTCAACGACCCCTACCAGGGCATCACGGTCGCCGACCACACCGGCACCATCCGCTACATCAGCCCGGTGCACGAGAAGTTTCTCGGGCTCTCGTATGGCGGTGGCATTGGCAAGTCGGCCGAGGAGGCGATCCCGAATTCGCGGCTGCGCGCGGTCATCGAGTCGGGCAAGGCCGAGATCGGCAAGCCGCAGAGCTTCGGCGAAGGCGTGACGCGTGTCGTCAACCGCAGGCCGATCCGCAAGGATGGCCGCATCGTCGGCGCGGTGGGGCAGGTGATGTTCCGCGACGCCGAGGCGGTGTCGCAGATGGCCGCCGAGATGAACCAGCTGCGCTCGCAGCTCGAGTTCTACCGGCGCGAGCTCGATGGCTTGCGCGAGACGCGCGAGGCGACGGCGGAGCTCGTCGGCGACAGCCAGGCGATGCAGCGCCTGCGGCACGAGGTGGCGACCGTTGCGCGGCTCGACGTGCCGGTCTTGATCCTCGGCGAAAGCGGCACCGGCAAGGAGCTCGTTGCCCGCGCCATCCACAAGCTCGGCCGCGGCGCGCACGAGATGGTGAGCCTGAACCTCGCCGCGCTGCCGGCCAGCCTGATCGAGTCGGAGCTCTTCGGCCACACCGCCGGTGCCTTCACCGGCAGTGCGAAGCAGGGCCGCGCCGGCAAGTTCGAGATGGCGAACGAGGGCACGCTCTTCCTCGATGAAGTGGGCGACATCCCGATGGACGTGCAGATCAAGCTTCTGCGCGTGCTCGAGGAGCGCGTGGTCGAGCGGCTGGGCAGCCACGCCGGCAAGAAGATGACCTTCCGCCTGGTGTCGGCCACGCACCGCGACATCGACGAGCTGATCGAGAGCGGTGCTTTCCGCCACGACCTCTTCTACCGCATCAGCGGCGTGACGCTGCGCGTGCCGCCGCTGCGCCAGCGGCTCGAAGACATCCCCGCGCTGCTCGCGCATTTCGTGAAGGCCTTCTGCGACCGCAACGGCCTGCCGGTGCCGAAAGTCGAGCCCGGCGTGGCCCGCTACCTCGCCGACCAGCCCTGGCCCGGCAACCTGCGGCAGCTGCGCCACCGCATCGAGGAGGCGCTGGTGTTCTCGTCGCACGAGCTGCTGACGCTGGAGGCTTTCACGCGCAACGACGCAGCGCGTGGGCAGCCGATGGTCATCGGCTCATCACCCGGCCTTCGCCCCCCACCGGCGGCGCCCGCCGCACCGCGCTTGAAAGACCACGAACGCGCCGCCGCCCGCCGCGTGCTCGAGGAATGCGGTGGCAACAAGAAGCGCGCCGCCGAGCAGCTCGGCATCTCGCGCTCCTACCTCTACAAGCTGCTCGGCTGAGCGTCTACGCCACCATCAGGCGCCCTCCGAGCGTCGGCTTCCGGTCGGCGCCCGCCTGCAGCAGCAGCCCTTCGCCCGAGGCGACACCGCCACCGACCAGGGCGGTCAGCACGAACTGGTGCGTCACCCACACCTCGAAGCGGCCCCGCTGGCGGGGCACCGCCGCCAGCGCCGCGCGCAACTCCTGCAGCGCCGCGTCGTTGACCGCCTCCGTGCCCGCCCGGGGCGAGCCGAGCGCGGGCCAGGTCTCGGCGCGGTTGAACGCCAGGCGGGCCGTGTCGACACAGCGGCACCACGGGCTGCTGCGCACCACGGCCGGTGCGAGCTGGCGCTCACGGAACCAGGCGCCGATGCGCTGCGCCTGCTCGCGGCCTTCGTCGTTGAGGTTGCGCTGGGTGCTGCAGTCGTCGAGCCGGAAGCCGGGCGGGTCGTAGGTGCCGGGGGCCAGCGAGTGACGGAAGGCTATCACCACACCGCCGGCCGCGAGCCGCGCGGCGACTGGGTCGTCGGCGCGCGCTGGCCAGGGCCACACGCTGGCGGTGATCAGCAGTGCTCGTCGTTGCATGCGTCGCTCCCGCAGCCGGCGGGAAGGGCTGCGAGGCGCAGCGTATCGAGGCCGCGCGCCCCGTGCGACATCGGGGTCTTGTGGGCGTGCGATGCTCGCCGGCATGACCTCGCCCCAGCCCCTGAGCTTCGACGTGCCCGGCAGCGGCGCGGTGGCGGCGCTGTCCATGACGCCCGCCGACCCCATCGCCGGCTACGTGTTCGCCCACGGCGCCGGTGCCGGGATGGACCATGCGTTCATGTCCCTGCTGTCCGACGAGCTCGCGCAGCGCCGGGTCGCGAGCTTTCGCTTCCAGTTCCCGTTCATGCAGCAGGGCAGCAGACGGCCCGACACGCCCGCGGTGGCACAGGCCGCCGTGCGCGCGGCCGTGGCCGAGGCGCGCCGCCAGTGGCCGGCTCTGCCGCTCTTCGCCGGCGGCAAGTCCTTCGGCGGGCGCATGAGCTCGCAGGCGCAGGCCGCCTCGCCGCTGGCCGAGGTGCGTGGCCTCGTGTTCGTCGGCTTCCCGCTGCACCTGGCCGGCAAGCCGAGCGTGACGCGGGCGGCGCATCTCGCGCAGGTGCGGGTGCCGATGCTCTTCCTGCAGGGCACGCGCGATGCGCTGGCCGACCTCACGCTCCTGCGCGAGGTGCTCGCGCCGCTCGGCCCGCGCGCCACCCTCGCCGTGGAGGACGATGCCGACCACGCCTTCCATGTGCGCGTGCGCAGCGGCCGCACCGACCCACAGGTGCTGGCTTCGCTGGCCGACACGATGGCGGCGTGGTGCGCCACGCATCGCTGACGCGGGCCGGGCTCGAGCGCCTGCCCGGTCGAAGAGCGCACGGCGGCGCCCCCTTGAAAACTCTGATAGCGTCTCGGGGTTTAAATCAACCGGCCGCGATTTCGCTTGAGCATTCGCACGCTTCTCCTGCTGTTGGTGCTCGCGGTGTGGTTGCCGGCGGTGGCGGGTTTCGCGCTGCTCGCGCGTACGACCTACCTGCGCGAGGCCGATGACGCCCGGCAGGACATCGAGCGGTTCGCGCAAAGCCTCAGTTCCCTGGTCGAGGGCGAGCTCGACAAGCGGGTGGCCATCGCGTCGACGCTCGGTGCGTCGCGCACCCTGCTCGAAGCGCCGTTGCGCCGCTTCCACGAAGAAGCCGGCGCGGCCATGCGGGATTCGGGTGACTGGGTGATGCTCGTCGACCGCGAGCGGCTGCTGCTCAACACGCAGGTGCCCTACGACGGCTACACGCCGACCGATCGGCCGCCGGGCTCGACCTTCGTGACGGCCGCGCCACGCGTGACCTTCTCGGTGCAGAGCCTGCTCGCGAAGGACCCGGTGCTCGTGGCCTATGCCGCCGAGCGCCGCGAGCCGGTCCGCTACAACGTGGGCGTGGCGTTCTCGCCCGCGGTGGTGCAACGGCTGATCGACAAGACCGCGCCCTTCGGCAGCCTGGCCGCCGTGCTCAACGCCGAGCAGCTCATCGTGGCGCGCAACCGGGATCCGCAGAAGTGGGTGGGCCAGCCGGCCGGCGCCGAGGTCCAGCGACGTGCGAAGACGGGCACGAGCAGCTACGGCGAAACCGTCACGCTGGACGGCGTGCCGTCGCTCACCTATGTCTCGTCTGCCAACCGCCACGGGTGGAACGTGGTGCTCGCGCTGCCGCAGGAGGCACTCACCCAGTCGGCGCAGCGCCTCACCGCGCAGACGCTGGCGGCGGCCGGCGCCTTGCTGCTCATCGGCCTGGGCATCGCCATCGCGGTCACGCGCAAGATCGGCCAGCCCATCGTGCAGCTGCACGAAGCGGCGCTGCAGCTGGGCCGCGACGAGGTGCCCACGGCCCTCTCGACCGGCGTGGCCGAGCTCGACGAGGTCAGCCGCACGCTCGAGCAGGCCGGCCGCCGCTCGCACGAGGCCACGCTCACCCTGCAGAAGGAAGTGGCGCTCGCCGTCGACGAGGCGCGCAAGGCCCAGGCCGCCCTGCTCGAGGGCCAGAAGCGCGAAGCCATCGGGCGCCTCACCGGCGGCCTCGCGCACGACTTCAACAACCTGCTGCAGACCATCAGCACCGGCCTGCACGTGGTCGACCGGCAGACCGGCGACGAGGTGCCGCACCGGCGCTTCCTCGAGGCGGCGATGCGCGCCACCGGCAAGGCGGCCGATCTCGTGAAGCAGATGATGACCTTCGGCCGCGCGCAGCCGCTCAGGCCGCAGCCGGTCAAGCTGCTCAACTTCGTGCTGCAGACGCAGGAGCTCACCCGGAAGGCGGTGGGCGAGCGGGTGCAGCTCACGGCCGAGATCGAGCCGGCGCTGCCGGCCGTGCTGGTCGACCCGGCGCAGCTGGAGCTGGCCCTGCTCAACCTCATCTTCAACGCCCGCGATGCGATGCCCGAGGGCGGCGCCATCCGGATCAGCGCCCGCATGGCGAACAGCGAAGAAAGCGCACCGCTCGGCGGCAAACAGCATGTGTGCCTGCAGGTCAGCGACAACGGCGCCGGCATGAGCCCCGAGACCCGGGAGCGGGCGTTCGATCCCTACTTCACCACCAAGCCGATCGGCGCCGGCACAGGTCTTGGCCTGGCCCAGGTGCTCGCGTTCGCGCGCCAGTCGAACGGCGACGCGCGCCTGGACAGCATGGCTGGCGTCGGCACGCGCGTGACGCTGCTGTTGCCGGTGACGCACCAGGCCGAGTTGGCGGTCGAGCCGGAAGCGACGGCACGGGAAGCCGGCCGCGCGTTGAGCATCCTGATGATCGAAGACGACTCGCTGGTGTCGTCGGTGGTGGTGCCCGCCTTGCGCGACGCGGGGCACGAGGTCACCCACAGCAGCTCGGCCGACCAGGCGCAGGCGGTGCTCACCGGTCGCACCGACTTCGACGTGCTCTTCACCGACGTCGTCATGCCCGGCAAGCTCTCGGGCCTGGACCTCGTCGACTGGTGCCGCGTGCACCTGCCAGCGATGGCAGCCGTGGTCGCCACCGGCTACAACACACGGGAGACGCGCGCCGACGTGCAGGAGCTGCGCAAGCCCTACAGCCTCGACGACTTGCTCGCTGCCTTGCAGCGTGCGGTACAGGACCGCGTACAGGACCGCGCGGCCGGCTCGGCCGCCTCGGCCGCCTGAGCCGGGCGGCCCAGGCAGTCAGCCCGGGGGCGCGCCGCGCCGCTCGACCAACTGGGCGGCCGTGGCCAGCAGCGAGGGCGGGTCGATGGGCTTGGCGCAATGCCGGTCGAACCCCGCCGCCAGCGCACGCACCCGGTCTTCCTCGCGCGCGAACGCGGTGAGCGCGATCGCCGGCACCCGGCCGCCTTTCTCCGGCGGCAGGCGGCGCAGCTGGCGCAGCAGCTGGTAGCCGTCGGTGCCTGGCATGCCGATGTCGGAGACCACCAGCCGATAGCGACCGTGCTCGATGGCCCGCAGTGCGGCGTCGGCGTTGTCGGCTTCGTCGACCTGCGCGCCGCTCTCCTCCAGCAGGCGGCGGATCAGGTCGCGCGAGTCGGCGTCGTCGTCGACCACCAGCACCCGTGTGCCCTGCAGGCGCTCGTCCTGGTCGGCCGCCCCGAGGGTGTCGGCCGACCCCAGCGCCTCCTGCACATCCAGCAGCGGCAGGCGCACGCGGAAGGTCGCGCCCAGGCCCTCCCCTTCGCTGTGCGCAGTGACACTGCCGCCGTGCTGCTCGACGAGGTGGCGCACGATCGAAAGACCCAGCCCCAGGCCGCCGAAGCGGCGGGTGATGGACCCATCGGCCTGGCGGAAGCGTTCGAAGACATGCGGAAGTGCGTCGGGCGCGATGCCCACGCCGGTGTCGGCGACGTCGATGACGGCGTGGCTGTCGTCGTGGTACAGGGTCACGCGCACACGGCCGCCGCGTGGCGTGAACTTGATGGCATTGGCCACCAGATTCCACACCACCTGCTGAAGGCGGTTGGCATCGCCGCGCACCTGGCCCGTCCCGGCGCTGGCCTGCAGCTCGAGCTCGACGCCGGCCGAGCGCGCACTCGGCGCGATGGCCTCGACCGCCGCGGTGACGAAGGCAGACGCCTCCACCGCCTGCAGGTCGAGCACCAGCTTGCCGGCCGAGATGCGGCTCATGTCGAGCAGGTCGTCGATCAGCTGCACCTGGGTGTTGGTGCTGCGCTCGATGACGTCCAGGCCCTTGCGCAGCTCGGCATCGGCGCCGGCGAGCTTGCGCCGCAGGATGTGCACCCAGCCGCGGATGGCGCTCAGTGGCGTGCGCAGCTCGTGCGACAGCGTGGCGAGGAACTGGTCTTTGATGGTGCTGGCGCGCTCGGCCTCCAGGCGCGCGTTGCGCTCGCTGTCGAGCAGCATGGTGCGCTCTTGCGCCGCCTGCTGCGCGCGAGCGTAGAGGCGGGCGTTGTCGATCGCGATGGCGGCCTGGCTGGCAATGCCGACCGCAAGACGCTCGCTGCGTTCGGTGAACACGCCCGGCTCGGGGTGGCCGAAAAAGAGGCCGCCGATCACTTCGCCCGAGCGGGCGATCACCGGCGCCGCGAGGTAGCTGCGCACCGGCAGGTGGCCCGCCGGCATGCCGCGATGCGGATCGAAATGCCCATAGCGCGCGTCCTGGCGCACGTCGGCAATGCGGATGGGCGCCTCGCCGCGGAAGGTCGGGCCGAAGAGGGCGGTGGGGCGCGGATGGCCGAGTTTCTCGAAAGCTTCCCGCGGAGCACCCGAGAGCGCGAAGAGCATCAGCGCCTCGCCGCGCTCGTCGACGCCGTTGTAGAAGAATGAACCGAACTTCGCGCCCGTGAGCTCGGTGGCCGCGTCGGTGACACGCTGTACGAGTGCTGGCAGGTCGAGCTCTGCGGAGAGCGCCGCGCCTGTGCGGTTGAGGATCTCGAGCGAGCGCGCCTCGTCGCGCAGCGCTGCATCCGAGCGCAGCCGCTCGAGCGTGTCCCAGCAGCGGTCGACGACGGTGCGCACCAGGGCGATCTCGTCCTCGGTCCAGTGGCGCGGCACCGACTGGTGCACCGCCATCGCCGCGACGAAGCGGCCGCGCTTGTGCAGCGGCACGCAGATCACCGCCTGGATCTTCGTGAGGCGGTAGGCCGACAGGTCGGTGCCAGCCGTGACGGGATCGGTGTCGACATCGTGGTTCACGTACGGCTCGTTGGCCTGCATCAGCCGCCGGACTTCGTGGCCGAAGTTCGTGAAGCGGTAGCGGCCCACGATGCTGTCGACGCCGTCGTTGTGGTCGCCGATGAGGTCGAAGGTGTCCTGGTCGTCGAGCACCTGCGCATAGGCGCAACGGCTTACGCCGAGGTAGCGGCCCAGCATCTCGGCGGTGAGCTTCATCGCAGCGGCCGGCTCGGAGAGCGCGCGCGTGGCTTGCGACAACTCGTCGAGGAAGCGGTAGCGGCGTTCCGCCAGCACGCGCTTCGTGGTCTCTGCGAAGGTCACGAGCACGCCGCCCGGGCGGCCGTCGTCGTCGTGAACCGCGCTGTACGAGAAGTTGAAGTAGCAGTCTTCGGGGTAGCCGTAGCGCTCGATGGTGAGCTTGAAGTCATCGAAGCCGATCGCGCGGCCGTGCAACACGTCCTGCCACATCGGCCCGATCTTCGGCCAGATCTCGTTCCACGTTTCGGCGGCCGGCTGGCCCAAGGCGGCAGGATGCTTCGCTCCGAGGATCGGCTTGTAGGCGTCGTTGTAGATCTGGATGAATTCAGGGCCCCAGGCGAGGTACATCGGCAACTGGCAGTCGAGCACCAGCGCCACCGCGGTCTTCAGTCCGAGCGGCCAGCGCTCGGCCGGCCCGAGTGGGGTGCGTTCCCACGCGAAGTCGCGCGTGCGGGCCGGCATTTCGTTGCCCGCCGCCTGCGATGAAGCCAGCGATTGGGTGTCGATCCGGGGTCTTGAGCTGTGCGTCACGGTTGCTGGGGCTGGCGCACGCGGTCGGCGGCGGCGTAGCGCGGAAACGTTGCGCAGAAGGTGGTGCCTTCCACAGCGGACGAGCTGACGCGAATGTCGCCCCCATGGCCGCGGGCGATCTCGCGCACGATGAAGAGGCCGAGGCCCACGCTGCGTTGAGTGCGGGTCGCCGAGGTGCCGCGCACCATCGGCTCGAACAGGCGCTGCTGCAGGTCCTCGGGGATGGGCGTGCCGAAGTTGTGGACGCACACGGCGACCTCGTCTGGCCTCACGATCGACGTGGCGGTCACCGGCTGGGCCGGGTCGCCATAGACCACCGCATTGCCGACCAGGTTGCCGATCAGTTGGGCCAGGCGATCGGCGTCGACGTCGGCACGGCCTTCGCCCTCCTTCTGGTGGACCAGGCGTATGTCCGGAAAGCTCGTCGACAGTTCGACGAGATGCTCGCCCACCAGCTCGTGCAGGTCGACCGATGCCGGGTGCATGGCGAGGCCACGGCCCACACGGGCGGCGGTGAAGTCGAGCAGGTCGGCGATGAGGCGGTGGGCACGGTGCGAAGAGTTGACGATGCGGCCGAGCACCGACTGCTGCTGCGGGGTGAGCTCACCGCGGCGCAGCAGATGCGCACCGACCTCGATCGCCGTCAGCGGATTGCGCAGGTCGTGGCTCACGATGCCGATCATCTGCTCGGCGAAGAGTGCCACCTCGCGCTCCTTCTGCAGCAGGACTTCGGCCTTCTGCCGGGCGAGCAGCAGCTCGTGTTCGTAGCGGTGCCGGTCTTCGGCGACGAAGACGGAGACCTGGTGGTACGTGCGGCCTGCATGCTCGATCCGCAGTGCGTTCATCATCATCGGGAGTCGATGGCCATCGCGCCGGCACATTTCGACTTTCACCTCGGCCACCGACCCCTGTATCTGCATGAGCGGCGCCCAATGGGTCTGGTGAAAGATGCGCCCACCCATCGTCAGCAGGTCTTGCAGGCGTCGCCTGCCTACCAGCTCCGCGGCGTCATAGCCAAGCCACCGGCAGAAGGTCGTGTTGGCCTTGACGATCGCGCCGTCGGGACGTGTCAGCAGCAGCCCGCACGAGGCGAATTCCGAGAGCTGAGAGTCGCTCGGAAGTGCCGCGCCGTCGTCTTCCATGGTGGTCGCATGGCCCCTCAGTGGCCGAGTGAGACGAGGAACTCGTCCATCGCATCCGCACACGGGCCAGGGGCGCTCAGGTGCGGGCAGTGGCCCACGTTGTCGACCACGCGCAGCATGCTCTGCGGCCACTGGCGGTGCAGGTAGTCGCCCACCGCCAGCGGCGCGATCAGGTCGTCTCGCGACTGGATGATGAGCGCCGGCGACTTGAACGCGGGCAGGTCGCGGCGGTTGTCCGACATGAAGGTCACGCGGGCGAAGTGCTTGGCAATGTCGGGGTCCGTGCGGCAGAAGCTGTTGGTGAGCTCCGAGCCCAGCTCGGGCTGGTCGGGTGCGCCCATGATGGCCGGCGCCATGTTGCTCGACCAGCCGAGGTAGTTGCTCTCCAGCGTCTCCAGCAGGGACTCGATGTCGCTGCGCTCGAAGCCGCCGATGTAATCGCCATCGTTGATGTAGCACGGCGACGGCCCCACCATGACGTGCCCCTTGAAACGTCCGGGGGCTTTCAGGTCGGCCAGCATGCCGATCATGGCGCTGACAGAATGCCCGACGAAGACGACGTCGCGCGACTCGGTCGTGTCCAGGATGTCGAGGACATCCTCGGCGTGGCCTTGCAGGCTGTCGTACTTGCGGCGATCGTAGAGCGCGAGGTCGGAACCTCCCATGCCCATCAGGTCGAACAGCACGACCCGGAAGCGCTTCGCATAGTCGGGAGCCAACAGACGCCACATGCTCTGGTCGCAACCGAAGCCATGGGCAAACATGACGGTCATGGGGCCGTCGCCAATGACGTGAACGTTGTGACGTTTGAGGACTTGCATGGTGAGACCCGCGCGTGAAGGCGGGCGTGATTGTGCGGCAAGGGCCAAAGGCCCGGCTGGCACAAGGCCGCCTTCGGTCGAAATGCAACTGCTGGCCTGGATGTCCGCTCGCGGCTGGGTGCCGTTCGACTTCCAGCGCGAGGTGTGGGGCGCGGTGGCGGCCGGCGAGTCGGGCCTGCTCCATGCCACCACCGGGGCCGGTAAAACTTACGCGGTGTGGCTGGGCGCGTTGATGGCGTACATGCGGCCGGCAAAAAAGGCCGATGCGCTCACCGTGCTGTGGATCACGCCGATGCGGGCGCTGGCCGCCGACACCTTGCGTTCGCTGGAGCCGCCGCTCGCCGGGTTCAGCGGCATGGCGCCGTGGACCGTGGGTGCGCGCAGCGGCGACACCACCGCCGGCGAGCGCAGCGCACAGAACCGGCGGCTGCCCACGGCGCTCGTCACCACGCCCGAAAGCCTCTCGCTGCTGCTCGCACGTGCCGATGCGCGCGAGGTGCTCGGCAGCGTGCGCATGGTGGTGGTCGACGAGTGGCATGAGCTGCTCGGCAACAAGCGCGGCGTGCAGGTGCAGCTGGCGCTGGCGCGGCTCAAGCGCTGGTCGCCATCGCTCGTGGTGTGGGGCATGTCGGCCACGCTCGGCAACCTGGAAGACGCGATGCACACGCTGCTGGGCCACACGGCCGGCCGGCTGGTGCGCGGCCGCCTCGACAAGGCGCTCGTGATCGACTCGCTGCTGCCGCCGCGCGCCGACCGCTTCCCCTGGGCCGGCCACCTCGGGCTCACGATGCTGCCGCAGGTGGTCGACGAGATCGCGGCCAGCGGCAGCACGCTGGTCTTCACCAACACCCGCTCGCAGTCCGAGATCTGGTACCACGCGATCCTCGAAGCGCGGCCCGAATGGGCCGGGCTGATCGCGCTGCACCACGGCTCGCTCGACCGCGCGGTGCGCGAATGGGTGGAGCTCGGCCTCAAGAACGGCGAGCTGCGCGCGGTGGTGTGCACCGCAAGCCTCGACCTCGGGGTCGACTTCCTGCCGGTCGAGCGCGTGCTGCAGATCGGCTCGCCGAAAGGCGTGGCGCGCCTGCTCCAGCGTGCCGGCCGCTCCGGCCACGCGCCGGGGCGCAGCTCCCGCGTGACGCTCGTGCCCACGCACAGCATCGAGCTGGTGGAAGGGGCCGCGGCACGCGCGGCGGTGGCCTCGGGGCAGATCGAATCGCGCCATTCGCCCCAGCAGCCGCTCGACGTGCTGGTGCAGCACCTGGTGACGGTGGCGCTCGGCGGCGGCTTCGTCGCCGACGAGCTCTACGACGAGGTGCGCGGCACCGCGGCCTATGCGCAGCTCTCGCGCGAGAGCTGGGCGTGGTGCCTGGCCTTCGTGCAGCAGGGCGGGCCGTCGCTCACCGCCTACCCGGACTACCGCCGCGCCGTGCCCGATGAGGATGGCGTGTGGCGCGTGCCCGATGCCCGCCTCGCGCGCCGCCACCGCGCCAACATCGGCACCATCGTCAGCGACGCCAGCATGACGGTGCAGTACCTGGGGGGTGCCAAGCTAGGCAGTGTGGAAGAGAGCTTCGTCGCGCGGCTCAAACCCGGCGACGTGTTCCTCTTCGCCGGGCGGCAGCTCGAGCTGGTGCGCACCCACGAGATGACCGCCTTCGTGCGCCGCGCCACCGGCCGCAAGCCCGCCGTGCCGCGCTGGAACGGCGGCCGCATGCCGCTCTCGACCACGCTGGCCGACGCGGTGGTGCAGCAGCTCGCGCTGGCCGACGCCGGCCGTTTCGAGAGCCCCGAGCTGCAGTGCGCCAAGCCGCTGCTCGACCTGCAGCACGAATGGTCGGCCCTGCCCACGCCGGGCACGCTGCTGGCCGAGCACATCGCCACGCGCGAGGGCACGCACCTCTTCCTCTACCCCTTCGCCGGCCGGCATGTGCACCTGGGCCTGGCGAGCCTGATCGCGTGGCGGGTGGCGCAGCACAGCCCGCGCACCTTCTCGATGGCGTTCAACGACTACGGGCTGGAGCTGCTGTGCGCCGACCCGCTGGTGTGGGACGAGCTGCTGCCGCAGGTGCTGCAGCCGGCCGCCGACGAAGCCGCGCTGCTGCACGAGGTGCTGGCCAGCCTGAACGCGAGCGAGCTGGCGCGCCGCCGCTTCCGCGAGATCGCGCGGGTGTCGGGCCTCATCTTCCAGAGCTTCCCCGGCGAGAAGCGCAGCGCCAAGCAGCTGCAGGCCTCGTCGTCGCTTTTCTGGGAGGTGTTTCGCAAGTACGACCCGGCGAACCGCCTCCTGCAGCAGGCCGAGGCCGAGGTGCTCGCGCAGGAGCTCGAGATCGGCCGCCTGCGCGCGAGCCTCGAACGCATGGCACGGCAGCGGCTCGTGCTCACGCACCCGGCGCGGCCGACGCCGTTTGCCTTCCCGCTGATGGTGGAGCGCTTCCGCGAGCAGCTGTCGAACGAGAGCGTGGCCGACCGCATCTCGCGCATGGTGGCGCAGCTGGAGAAGGCCGCCGGCGGCGCCGAGGCGGCGCCCGTCGACGAGGTGCGCGAGCGCCTGGGCTTTGGCGCTGCGGCACCCCAGAAGAGTGCGCCTCGTGCGCGCCGGCGGGTGCGGCGATGAGAGGGCACCTGAGCCTCGACATCGCCGGCGAAACGCTCTGGCTGCTGCCCGAGCGTGCGCTGTGGTGGCCCGCGCGGCGCATGCTCTTCATCGCCGACCTGCACCTGGGCAAGGCGGCCGCGTTTCGTGCCCAGGGCCACCCGGTGCCGGCCGGCACCACGCGGGGCAACCTCGAACGGCTCTCGGCCTTGTTGCGCCGGCACCAGCCCGACGAGCTGGTGGTGCTGGGCGACTTTCTCCATGCGCCTGAAGCCGTGACGCCGTCGGTCGAGGCCGCGCTTGCCGACTGGCGCACCGAATTCCCCCTGCTGCGCGCGACGCTCGTGCGCGGCAACCACGACCGCCGCGCCGGCGACCCGCCCGCCGCGGCCGGTGTGACGGTGGTCGACGAGCCGTGGCGCATCGGCCCGTGGGCCGCCTGCCACCACCCGCAGGCCGTCGCGGGGGCGCTGGCCCTCGTCGGCCATGTGCACCCCTCGGTGCGGCTGTACGGCCGCGGCCGCGACCGGCTGCGCCTGCCGTGCTTCGTGCTCGATTCACGGCAACTGCTGCTGCCTGCCTTCGGCGAGTTCACCGGCGGATGGGAGGTCGAAGCGGCCGACGAGCAGCAGGTGTTCGTCGTCGGCGACGGCGGTGTGTGGAAGTTGCCTTAGTTGAGGGGCTTGTGGCGGAACTTGGCTCGGGCGACGATGTCCGAAACACGGTCCTCGTTTTCTCACGCGTCGCCCATGCCTGCCCGTCTTTCCTTTCGCCGCATCGCCGCCCTGGCCTCGGTCGTGCTGGTCGCCCTCGGCCTGCAGATGGGTTGCGCCACCCTCGACGAACGCCAGCGCGGCTGGATCTTCCAGCCGAGCGACCGCACCTGGTCGGGCGGCCTGGCCGCCGCCGAGGGCATGCACGACGTGTGGATCGCCTACGACTCCAAGCTCGAAGGCCGGCCCCAGCCGGTGAAGCTGCACGGCCTGTGGCTGCCGCAAGACGACCCCAAGGCGCCCGTGCTGCTCTACCTGCACGGCGCGCGCTACGACGTGCGCGGCAGTGCGCCGCGCATGCGCCGCATGCACGAGCTCGGGTTCTCGGTGCTCGGCGTCGACTACCGCGGCTTCGGCCGCAGCAGCAAGGGCCTGCCGTCGGAGCAGATGGCCGCCGAGGATGCCCGCGCCGCCTGGGACTGGCTGGCCACCCAGCACCCGCAGGCACGCCGCTTCATCTTCGGCCACTCGCTGGGCGGCGCGATCGGCGTGCAGCTCGCGGCCGAGGTGCGCGACGAGGCCGGCCTCATCGTCGAAGGCAGCTTCACCTCCATCCCCGACGTGGTGAGCACCTTCCGCTGGGGCTGGCTGCCGGTGTCGGCGTTCATCACCCAGCGCTTCGACTCGGCGGCGCGCGTGGCCGAGGTCGGCTCGCCGCTGCTGATCGTGCATGGCAGCAACGATTCGCTCATCCCGTCCAAGCTCGGGCAGACGCTTTACGAGAAGGCCCGCGAGCCCAAGCGCTTCGTGCTGGTGGAAGGCGGCTCGCACCACAACACCAACCTGGTGGGGCAGGCGCAATACCGGCAGGCCATGGCCGAGCTGTTCGGGCTGTCGAGTGCCCCGTGAGGCGGCAGCCGCCAAGGTGACAAGAGGGCCTCCGGCCATCGCCTAGAGTGCGCGCATCCCTTCAGGAGCGGCGCATGACGATCACCTTCTCGCACCACCAGGTCAACGGCATCCGCATGCGCGTGGCCGAGAAGGGCAGCGGGCCGCTGGTGGTCTTCACCCATGGCTGGCCGGAGAGCTGGTACTCGTGGCGTCACCAGCTGGAGGCCGTGGCCGCGGCCGGCTACCGCGCGGTCGCGCCCGACATGCGCGGCTACGGCGACACCGAGGCGCCGGCCGACGTCTCGGCCTACACCATCCTCCACCTGGTGGGCGACATCGTCGAGCTGGTGCACACGCTCGGCGACAAGCAGGCGGTGGTGGTGGGCCACGACTGGGGCGCGGTGGTGGCGTGGCACTGCGCGCTGCTGCGGCCCGACCTGTTCCGTGCCGTCGCCGGGATGAGCGTGCCCTATGCGCCGCCGGGCCGCATCGACCTGCTGAGCTCGCTCGACAAGGGCGGCATCAAGACCTTCTACATGCAGTACTTCCAGGCGCCCGGCGTGGCCGAGGCCGAGCTGGAGCGCGACGTGCGCGAGAGCCTGCGCCGGGTGTACTTCAGCGCCTCGGGCGACGGGCCCGAAGGCAAGGGCTTCAGCGTGCTGGCCCCTGGCAAGGGGCTGCTCGACAACACCGTCCCGCCCGACCGGCCGCTCCCCTGGCTCGACGAGGCCGACCTCGACCACTACACCGGCGAGTTCACACGTGCCGGCTTCCGCGGCGGCCTCAACTGGTACCGCAACCTGCGCCGCAACTGGGAGCTGACGATGCCCTGGCGCGGCTGCCCGATTCGCCAGCCCTCGCTCTTCATCGCCGGCGAACGTGATGGCGTGCTGCGCTTCCCGGCGTCGAAGGCGCAGGTCGAGGCCTACCCGAAGACACTGCCCGGCCTCCGTGGCTGCCACATCCTGCCGGGCGCAGGGCACTGGATCCAGCGCGAGCGGGCGCCCGAGGTCAATGCACTGCTGGTCGACTTCCTGAAAGGCCTCGCGGGTTAACCCGCAGCACGGCGACCATCCGGTACAAGACCGAGTCGGCGGTCGTGTCGAATCATCGATGCCTCCTCCCGTCTGGCCCCAGTCACCATGGACTTGCAGTTCGAGCCCCATGCCGGGCCCTCCCCCTCGTCTTCTGCTGCCTCTTCTTCAGCTGCCGCTTCCGCCTCACGCTTCGGTCGCATGCACATGCAGCGCGAAGGTTTTCTGTATGCCGGCCTGATCGCCGAGATCGCCAGCCAGCGCCACTCGGTGCTGCTCTACGTCGCGCTCGACGAGCGCGAGTTCGGCATCGAGACCGGCGGCGGCACGCTGCGCGCCTCGGCCGCCCTCGTCGGCCCGGGCGTGCGCAAGCGCATCCTCGGGCGGCCGCAGTTGGCGGTGCTCGACGTCTCGCCCACCCACCCCGACTACCCGGCGTTTGCGCAAGCGGCGAGCGAATCGGCAGCGCCCTGGCCGCGTGAGCATTTCGAGCCGCTGATGCCGGCGCTGCACGAGTTCCGCGCCGGCCGCATGCGGGTGGACGAGGCCGATCGTCTCTACGCGCAGATGGTGGCGCTGGCCGTGAAGCGACTGCCGGCCACGCGGCCGGTCGACCCGCGCGTGCGCGAGGTGATGAAGCTCCTGCGCGAGAACCGCCGTCGCTCGCTGG
This sequence comes from Piscinibacter sp. HJYY11, assembly GCF_016735515.1. Classification (NCBI taxonomy): domain Bacteria; kingdom Pseudomonadati; phylum Pseudomonadota; class Betaproteobacteria; order Burkholderiales; family Sphaerotilaceae; genus Piscinibacter; species Piscinibacter sp. HJYY11. The sequence continues at coordinate 4,341,720 of NZ_JAERQZ010000001.1, forward strand.
ACGAGCTGGCCGAGGCGGTGTGCCTGTCGAAGGACTGGCTGGTGCATCTCTTCCAGCGCGAGGCCGGCATCTCGCTGCGCAAGTACGAGCAGACGATCAAGCTGCATGCCGCCGCCGCGTTCGTGAACCGCGGCGTGAGCATGACCCAGGTCGCGGCCATTGCGGGCTTCGCCGATTCGGCGCATTTCTCCAAGATGTGGAAGCAGCACTACGGGCTGCCGCCCAACCGCATGTTCTCGGGTCATGAATACGTGACGGTCGATCCGTTGCACGCCTGACACCGGAGCGAGCGCTTCTTGTACGGATGGCGTAGCGACTAACCCGTGATCGTCACGGATGACGCCATCAGGGTCGGCTTCGCTCCCTAGACTGCTTCGCACGTTCATCAGCACGCCACAGAGCGTGCGCGAGAGCGTGCGTGTGGGCGAGCCGCGGTGTTCGCGCACGCGCGACAGCACCGCCTATCTCGATCCACCAGGAGACTTCATGAAGACTTTCATCCACCGCGCACAGCGTGCGCTGGCGGCCGCATGCCTTGCAGCGGGCGCCGCATCGGCGCTGGCCGCCGTGCCGCAGGCGGCCATCCAGCCCGCCCCCGTCGGCGGCCACTTCCTCGACCGCAGCGCCGCCCTCAACCCGCAGGGCTACACCGACCGCGAGTTCTGGATCTCGGGCTTGGCCCGCACCTACCGTGCGTCGAGCACCTTGCGCTCCGACGGCAGGTGGAGCGCCTACGTCTACTCGAGCAGCACGCCGTACAACACGCCGCTGCTGGTGCGCCGCCCGAGCGACCCGGCCAGGTTCAACGGCATCGTGATCCTCGAGTGGCTCAACGTCAGCTCGGGCTACGTGCTCGACATCGACTGGGCCAACTCGCGCGAGGAGTTCATCCGCCAGGGTTACGCCTACGTGGGCCTCACCAACCAGAAGACCGGCCTCGAAGGCTCGAAGGAGAAGAACCCCTCGCGCTATGCGCAAGGCAACCTGCCCAACGACGACATCTCCTACGACATCCTCTCGCAGACGGCCAAGGCCATCCGCGACCAGTACGGCGTGCTGCTCGGCGGCCTCGTGCCCAACAAGATCTTCGCCACGGGGCACTCGCAGTCGGCGATCCGGCTCGTCACGTATGCCAATGCGATCCAGCCGCTCGAGCGCGTGATCGACGGCTTCGTGATCCACGGCCGCGGCAACTCTGGCTTCAAGCTCTCGTCGGGTGACTTCCGCGACACGCCGTCGAGCACCGTGATCCGCGCCGATGCCTCGCACCCGGTGTTCCAGCTGCAGGCCGAGATGGACGTCAATTCGCAGTCCGAGACCTCCAAGGCGGTCGATGGCCCCAAGGTCCGCTACTGGGAAGTGGCCGGCTCCACGCACACCGACGAGTACATGCTGACCAGCCTGCAGGAAGTGAGCACGCGGCCGCGCGTCGTGTGCGACAAGCCGGCCAACCGCATGCCGTTCTATCGCGTGCAGAACGCCGTCTACAGCCACCTCGTGCGCTGGTCGGTCAACGGCGTGCTGCCGCCCACCGCGCCGCGCATCACGCGCAGCACGCTGCTCGGCCGCATCCAGCGTGACAGCTACGGCAACGCCCTCGGCGGCCTGCGCCTGCCCGAGATCGACGTGCCGATTGCCACCTACGGCCTCGACAACTCGACGAGCTCCAGCGAGTTCCTCGACCGTTTCGCCTGCACCACCTGCGGCAGCACCACGCCTTTCACCGCCACGCGCCTGAGCTCGCTCTACTCGAGCCGCGACGACTACTACAACAAGTACAAGGCCGCTGCCGATCGCGCGCTGCAGGCGGGCTACCTGCTGCCCGCCGACCACGCAAAGGCCCTGGCCGAAGCGCGCATCGCCCCGATTCCGCGCTGATCGCGTCGCGCCCCGCCCCACCCAGGGCGGGGCGCGCGTCACCACCCAAAGAACCGCAGGCGCGCACGGGCTCTCGACAGTCTTTCCATGACGACGACACTCACGAGGAGAACACGATGTTCCAGAAGATCGGGCGCCCGCGGGCGCTGGGCGCGGCCATGGCGGCGCTGATGTCGGTGGCCGCCTGCGGCTCCGGTGACGAAGGCCCGGCCACCCTCACCGGCACCTTCATCGACAGCCCGGTCTCGGGCCTCAGCGTGCAGGGCCCGCAGCTCGGTGCGCGCAGCACCGATGCGCAGGGCCGCTTCAGCTACCAGACGGGCGAGACCCTCACCTTTGCCATCGGCAATCTCACGCTCGGCTCGGCGCCTGGCGCCGGCACGCTCACGCCGCTGTCGATCACCGGCGGCGCCACGGCGGCGAGCGATCCGCGCGTGGCCAACAAGCTCATCCTGCTGCAGACGCTCGACGCCGACGGCGACCTGAACAACGGCATCCAGATCACCGATGCGATCCGCAGCGTCGTCTCGGCGCAGGCGGCGACGATCAACTTCGACCAGACCACCACCGCCTTCCGCACCAGCCTCGGGCCGCTGCTGTCGGCGCTGAACGCGGCCAACGTCTTCACCGACCTCGACCCGCGGCCTCGCTCGGCCCGCACGGCCATGGCCGCGCTCGATCACTTCGCCCGCTCGACGAGCCCACGCCATGTGGTCACGACCACCGGCGGCCAGCTGAGCGGCTTCGAGGCCAACGCCAACACCTGGCAATTCCTCGGCGTGCCGTATGCGCGCCCGCCGGTCGGCGACCTGCGCTGGCGCCCGCCGCAACCGGCCCCCGCCTGGACCGGCGTGCGCCACGCCACCGCCTGGGCCAACCAGTCGGCGCAGGACACCCGGCTCGAAGCCATCGGCGAAGGCGGCATGAGCGAAGACTCGCTGTACCTCAACATCACCGCACCGAAGAACGCGGCCAACCTGCCGGTGATGGTGTGGTTCCACGGCGGCGCCTTCGCCATCCTCACCGGCAACTCCAAGCAGTACAACAACCCGGAGAGCCTCACCACCAAGGGCGTGGTGCTGGTGACGGTGAACCACCGGCTCGGGCCGTTCGGCTACCTGTCGCACCCGCTGCTCAGCGCCGAAAGCGGTTACAACGGCTCGGGCAACTACGGCCAGATGGACCTGGTGATGGCGCTGCAATGGGTGCGCGACAACATCGCGGCCTTCGGCGGCAACCCGGGCAACGTCACGCTCTTCGGCCAGTCGGGTGGCGGCGGCAAGACCTACTCGCTGATGAACTCGCCGCAGGCCACCGGCCTCTTCCACAAGGCCATCGTGCAGAGCGGTGCGAGCCCGATTGCGACCACCGGCACGGTGGCCACCTCGCTCGCGGCCAACGAGGCCATCGGCACCGCGCTCTTCGCGCGCAACAACGTGACCACGCTCGCACAGGCCCGCGCCCTGCCGTGGCAGGCCATCGTGCAGGCCGACATCGACAACGCCATCCCGCGCGAGACCTACCGCCCCAACGCCGACTACCACTACCTGCCCAAGACCTATGCGCAGAACGTGACCGACGGCATGCCGAGCGACGTGCCGCTGATGGTGGGCGTGACCTCGGGCGACTACAGCACGCTGCGCGGCGCGCTGCCGATCTTCCTGACGCAGCGCACGCCGACCTACCAGTCGCCGCAGTACGTCTACAAGTTCAGTCGCGTGCCCGATGGCTGGGCGGCAATGGGCCTGCTGAGCGCGCACGGCGGGGAGTTGCCGTATCTCTTCAACTTCCCGATGGGCCACGTGAGCAACTACAGCCTCAATCTCGTGCTGCTGCCCAACGGCACCCGCCCGCCCATCGGCGACCTGAACGGCAATGGCATCACCGGCACCGCGGGTGACAGTGCCGACGTCTACGCCTCCATGCAATGGGGCGCAGACGACGTGACCACGGTCGACCTCCTGATGACGATGTGGACCAACTTCGCGCGCACCGGCAACCCGAGCGCCGGCGGTGTGAGCTGGCCGGCCTACACGGTGGCCAACGACACCTTCGTCGAAGTGGGGCCCACGCCCACGGCCACCGTGCGCACCGGGCTCGCGGCGGCGGTGCAGTGACGGGCTGCTGATCGTCCTCAGGCGGCCAGGCGTGCCTTCCAGGCGCCAGCCGCCGCGGCCTGGCGCGCGAAGTCGCTGAAGTCGCGCGCCGGGCGGCCAAGCGCGCGCTGCACACCGTCGGTCAAACGCTCGTTGCGGCCGTCGAGCAGGGTCTCGAAGAGGTACATCACCAGGCCCGTCACCTCGGGCGGCGTCTGCGCGGCAGCGAGTGCGGCGCGGTAGGCCTCGTTGGGCACGGTGGTGTAGCGCATTGGCTGGCCGCTCGCCTGCGCGATCTCCTGCACGGCTTCAGCGAAGCTCATGCTGCGCGGGCCAGTCACCTCGTAGAGCTGGTGGCGGTGGCGCTCGGTGGTGAGCGCGGCCACGGCGATCTCGGCGATGTCTTCCACGTCGATGAAGGGCTCGCGCACGCCGGCCACCGGCAGGGCGAGCTCGCCTTCGAGCAGCGGCTCGAGCATCAGGCCCTCGCTGAAGTTCTGCGCAAACCAGGCGGCGCGGATGATGGTCCAGTCGACGCCGCTGGCGCGCAGCGCGTCCTCGGCCTGCTCGGCTTCGCGCTCGCCGCGGCCCGAGAGCAGCACGAGCTTGTTCACCCCCAGTTCACGTGCCAGCGTGAAGAAGGCCGTGACCGTGGCCAGCGCCGCGGGCACGGCCAGGTCGGGCTGGTAGCACACGTACACCGCCCGTGTGCCCTGCAGGGCCGCGCGCCAGGTGGCCGGTGCTTCCCAGTCGAAGGCAGGCGAGGCGCTGCGCGAGCCTGCACGCACGGGCACGCCCATCGCGCGCAGGCGAGCGGCGATGCGGCTGCCGGTCTTGCCGGTGGCACCGGTGACGAGGATGGGTCGGGTGTCGGAAGAAGTGGATGAGGTCTGCATGGCGGGCTCCGGTTGGGTGTGAGGTTCTCAAAACGTGAGTGTTGCTCACGTTCAAAGATGATAGATACTCACATTTGTCTGTCAAGCCCGTTCTCCAAATCCCTTTCACGCCATGTCCCCACCGCTGCCCGAAGACTTGCCGACCGCCCGCCGCCAGCCCTTGCAGGCGCGCAGCCAGGAGCGCCGCGACCGCATCCTCGCGGTGGCCGAGGCGCTGATTGCGCAGAAGGGCAGCGAGCCGCTGAAGATGAGCGACGTGGCGCAGGAAGCCGGCATCTCGATCGGCTCGCTGTACCAGTACTTCCCCGACAAGCGCGCCGTGATCCGCACGCTGGCCGAGAAGTACGCGCTGGAGTGCCGCACGCACATCGAGGCCGAGCTCGCCGAAGTGCGCGACAAGGCCGGCCTGTCGGCCGCGTTCTCCAGCCTGCTCGACCTTTACGAGCAGATGATGGACAGCAACCCGGTGATGCGCGACCTGCACGCCGGCATGCAGGCCGACAAGCTGCTCGCCGAGCTGCAGCTCGACGAGAGCCGCGCCGCCGGCGCGCTGCTGGCGGCGGCGATGATGCGCGTGTTTCCAAAGGCCGATGCAAAGAAGGTCGGCACGCTCGCCTTCCTTGTGTGGCAGCTCGGCGAAGAGACCATGCGCCTCGCGCTTTCGGCCAGGCGCGGCGAAGCGAAGGCGCTGATCGAGGCCTACCGGCGCATGAGCCTGCGGGCCATCACCAACCCGAACGACGCCTGAGCGCTGCGCTCAAGGCAGCGCTTCGACCACCGGCAGCGGCGCCTCGCCCTTGAGCATCGCTGGCGAGGGCAAGTACGCGCGCAGCGTCATGCGGAAGGGGCCGGACGGTGCGGGCAGCCAATTCGCCTTTTGCGTGGCGTCGGCGGGCTCCTGCGCCTGCACGTAGAAGTCGAGCGAGCCGTCGGCGTTCTTCACGAGGCCGGGCGTGCGGTTGCCGACGGCGTAGCGCTTGATCGGGTTGTCGACAAAGAAGAGCCGGCCATCGGGCTCGACCTGGTACATCGAGAGCGACCAGAACGCCTGGGCCTCGAGGCCCTGGGCCGGCACGCGCACGCGGTAGCGCTGGCTGCCATGGAAGGGCTTGTCGCTGTGGCTCGCGACGGCGCCGAGGTAGATCGCCTCGCTGGGCGGCAGTGCCGCCAGCCCGACCAGGGCCACGGTGGCCCTCAAGGCAACATCGGAGCCGAAGGTGCCGATCGCGGGGTTGGGGTAGCTCCACTGCCGGACCAAGCTCGCGTTCATGGCGCGCTGTGCGCCGTTGCGAAGCTGTGCGTTGAGCTCGGGCAGGGCGGCCGTCAAGGCGGCGCCCTGCTCCGGCGTGGGGGCGGCGCTGCCGATGCCGAAGGCCGACCAGCGCTTGAGCTTCTCCTGGTCGGCCGCCGGCACGCCACTGCGTTGCAGCATGTCGTTGACCACGGCGAGGTAGTTGGCGCCGTCGGTCGGCGAGCCGCGCGGCGCGGTCGGCGCCACCGGGCCGGCGGGGGCGCTGCCGGCTTTCACCGCGCGCAGCCTGAAGCCATCCTGCAGCGCCTGCACGGCCGGCAGGTCGTGGGGGCCGTCGACGACGATGCGGCCGAGCATCCACACGTCGCGCGTGGCCAGGCGCAGCACGCGCATGCCGGCCGGGGCCTCGGTGGTGTCGCCTTCGCGGGCGATCCAGACCTTGAAGTCGCCTTCGCCCTCGTGGCGCGATCCGAGGAGGGCCACGGTGCTGGTGGTCGCGTCCATGAACTGCATCGACCAGTAGCGACCCGCGGGCATGCGCGGAACGGTCAGCTCGAGCGGGCCGGCCGAGAGGTCGAGCCAGGCGCTGGAGTACAGCGTGTCGTTGTTGGGCGTCGTGACGGCGCGGGCCGTGTGGTCGGCGAGCGTGCGGCGGTGTCCGAAGGTGTTGACGGGCGTGCGCTGCACCTCCGACGAGATGAAGCGCTGGCGCGCCATCTCGTAGTAGGGGAAGGTGTAGACGTAGGCGGCCTGCAGGTCCGCGTCGAGGGCTGGCATGGTGGTTCCTCCCTGCTGTTGGATGAGCGGCCCACTATAGGCATCGGCCGCTTGCGTAGCATTCGCATATGCGACGCTTCCTCCTCACCCTGCTGGCGCTGTGCGCTGTGCCCACCCTGGCCTTCGCCCGTGTCGAAGACTGCGACATCGGCGGCCAGTCGGTCAACCCGAACAACGGCCACACCACCGCCGGCAAGACCGGCCTGATGCGCTGCCGGGACCGCGACACTGGCCGGCTCGTGCGCGAGGAGGAGCTGCGAGACGGCAAGTTCGTCGGCCTCGTGCGCTTCTACGACGACAAGGGCGAGCTCAAGCGCGAGCACAGCCGCAACGAGCGCGGCAACCGTGACGGCGTGGCGCGCGAGTTCAGCGGCAAGCAACTGGTGCTCGAAGAGAACCTGCGCAACGGCAGCAACACCGGCCTGTCGCGACGCTGGGATGCAAGAGGCACGCTGCAGCGCGTGACCTTCTACGGCGACGACGGCCGCGAGCAGGCCTACGCCGAGTTCACCTCGCAAGGCAAGCTGCGGCAACTGCGCTGCGCGCCCCAGCCGCAGCTCGCACCGTTTGCCGACGATGCCGCGTGGTGCGGCCACCAGCGTGGCGCGGGCACGGTGACGCTCCATGCCGAAGACGGCCGCGTGACGGGCAGCCTGGTGCACGAGCGCGGCGAGCGCCGTCGCAGCGAACACCTGCATGCGAACGGCAAGCCGAGCGAGCAGGTCGAGAGCACGGCCGAAGGGGGCACCGAGCGCAGCTTCTCCGACAGCGGCACCAAGCGGCGCGAGCGCCAGTGGGTGATGCGCGACAACCGCCGCGTCACGACGCTGGAACGCGAGTACCACGAAAGCGGCACGCTCACGCGAGAGCGCCAGTGGAAGCCGGGGGATCGCGGCAGCGAGCTGGTGCTGGAGCAGCAGTGGTACCTGAACGGCCAGCTGCGCTCGAAGCAGGCCTACGAACGCGACGGCGAGCAGCTGCTGCGCCAGGAGACGCGGTATCACGACAACGGGCGCGCATCGTTCGAAGGCCGGTGGCTGCTGGCCAGCCGCTACGACGAGCGGCCGCGCGGCGTGCACAGGAGCTTTGATGTCGACGGCAAGCTGCGCCTGGAGCGCCACTACGACGAGCGCGGCCGCATCCAGCGCGAGCGCGAGTTCGACGAGAGCGGCAAGGTGGAGCGCGACGACGCGGTGTTCGAAGACGGCTCGCGCAAGGCGTTCACGAAGTGACGCGCACGCACTGATGCTGCAGTTCTTCCGCCAGACCTTCCAGCGCGCCCGCAAGGAGCGCCTGCCGCAGATCGCCGGCAGCCTCACCTTCACGACAGTGCTGTCGGTGGTGCCGTTCCTGGCGATCTGCTTCGCGCTCTTCAGCCGCTTCCCGGCGCTCTTCAAGCGCTTCAAGGATGCGATCGACGCGCTGCTCCTGAAGAACCTGCTGCCGGCCGACATCGCGCAGCCGGTGCTGCGCTACCTCAACCAGTTCGCCGCCAACGCCGGTGGGCTCACCTGGGCGGGCTCGCTCTTCCTGCTGGCGACCTCGCTTGCGCTGCTGCTGACGGTGGAAAACGCGCTCAACCAGATCTGGGGCGTGAAGCGCAACCGCCCCTTCCTCAAGCGCCTGGGCCTCTACCTCGTGATGCTCACGATCGGCCCGCCGGTGCTGGGCGTGAGCCTGTGGGCCTCGTCGTACGTGCTCGGCATGTCGATGGGCTGGCTCGACGCGCTGCCGCCATCGGCGCACGTGCTGGTGAACTTCACGCCGGCGCTGCTGGGCGCGCTGGCGCTGGCAGTCCTCTTCCGCGTGGTACCCCACACCCGCGTGGGCTGGGCGCAGGCCATCGTGGGCGGCGTGCTGGGCAGCGCCGCCATCGAGCTGTGCAAGCGCGGGTTCACGGCCTACCTGCTCAAGCTGCCCACATACAAGGCGGTGTACGGCGCCTTCGCGGTGCTGCCGGCTTTCCTGCTGTGGGTCTACGTGTCGTGGCTCGTCACGCTGGCGGCCGCGCTCGTCGCGGCCAACCTGGGCCGCCCGGCGGGCAAGGGCGCCAGGAGCTGACGTAACGCTCCCGGAGGTAGCGCAATCCTTCACGCGCCGGGGTGCCGCCCGGTGCGCACATCGGCCGATATCGGCTGATGATCGCCCGCAAGTTCCACAGCCTGAAGATGGTGGCGTGCCGTGTTTAGGCTCCTGCGTTATTTCTCCCTGACGAGCCTGGTGTCGATCGCGCTCGTCGGCGCCGCGCTCGGCTACCTGTACCGCGAGATCGCGGTGCGCTCGCTGGTGGCGATGGGCGAATCGAACAACCGCGCCCTCACCACGGTGCTGGCCAACTCGATGTGGCCTCGGCTCATGCCCTACCTGGCCGCTGCCGAGCGCATGCCCACGCCCGAGGCGCTGCGCCAGCACCCCGACCGTGCCGGCTTCGCGGCCGCGCTCGTCGAACACGTGAAGGGCCTCTCGGTCGCGAAGGTGAAGGTCTACGACCTCCAGGGCCGCACCGTCTTCTCGTCGGAGGCCAAGCAGATCGGCGAGGACAAGAGCGGCAACGCCGGCTTCGTGGGCGCGCGCGAAGGCCGGGTGCTGAGCGAGCTCACGCACCGCAACCAGTTCAGCGCCTTCGAGGGCGTGGTCGAGCACCGCGACATGCTGTCGACCTACATCCCGGTGCGGCAAGCGCCGGGCGAGCCCATCGTGGCGGTGTTCGAGGTGTACGACGACGTGACGCCCTTTCTCGCGCACATCACCAGCACCCAGCAGCAGGTGGTGCTGGGCGTGGTGGGGCTGCTGCTCCTGCTGTATGGCGCGCTCTTCTTCATCGTGCGCCATGCCGATGGCGTGATCCGCCGGCAGCACGCAGAGCGCGAGCAGGCGCAGGCCGAGCTGAAGGAGGCGAACGAGCTGCTGGAGCGCCGCGTGGCGGAGCGCACCATGGAGCTCGGCCGCGCCAACGAGGAGCTCGAGGCCGAGATCGTGGAGCGGCGCCTGGCCGACCAGCGCGTGGTGCACATGGCGCACCACGACGCGCTCACCGGCCTGCCCAACCGTTCGCTGATGACCGACCGCGTGGAGCAGGCCATCGCCCACGCGGCCCGTGCCCACAACAGGGTGGCGCTGCTCTTCCTCGACCTCGACCGCTTCAAGAACATCAACGACTCGCTGGGCCACGGCATCGGCGACCAGCTGCTGCAGGCGGTGGCCGCGCGGCTCAAGACCTGCCTGCGTGCCGAAGACACCGCGGCGCGACTGGGCGGCGACGAGTTCATCATCAGCCTGCCCGGCGTGAGCGACGGCGCCGAGCCGGCGCGCGTGGCGCAGCGCATCCTCGCCGAGCTGGCGCGACCGCTCGAAGTGGCCGGCCAGCACCTCCCCGCCGCCGCGAGCATCGGCATCTCGCTCTACCCGGAGGACGGCGACAACGCGCAGACCCTGCTGCGCAACGCCGACACCGCGATGTACCACGCGAAGGAGTCGGGCCGCGGCAACTACCAGTTCTTCAGCCCGCAGATGAACGAGCGGGTGAGCCACCGCCTCTCCACCGAGACGGCGATGCGCCGCGCCCTGGAGCAGGACGAGTTCGTGCTGCACTACCAGCCGCTGATCGACCTGGCCAGCGGCCGCGTGGTCGGCGCCGAGGCCCTGTTGCGCTGGCCGCAGCCCGACCAGCGCCTGGTGTCGCCGGCCGATTTCATCCCGGTGGCCGAAGACACCGGCCTCATCGTGCCGCTCGGTGAATGGGTGTTGCGCCAGGCCTGCGTGCAGGCGAAGGCGTGGCAGGCTCAGTTACCGGGGCTGCGCATCGCGGTGAACCTGTCGCCGCGCCAGTTCCGCCAGAAGCACCTGGTGAGCACGGTCGCGCAGGCGCTGCGTGACTCGGGCCTCGCGCCGCACCTGCTCGAGCTCGAGCTCACCGAGGGCATGCTGCTGCACCACGCCGACGACACGGTGCAGACGCTCACCCAGCTCGGTGCCATGGGCGTGCACCTCGCGATCGACGACTTCGGCACCGGCTACTCGAGCCTCGCCTACCTGAAGCGCTTCCCGATCCATTCGCTGAAGATCGACCGCTCCTTCATCAAGGACCTGCACGCCGACAAGGACGATGCGGCGATCGTCACGGCCATCGTCGCGATGGCCCGCGGCCTCGAGCTGCGCGTGGTCGCCGAAGGCGTGGAGACCGAGCAGCAGCAGGGCTTCCTGCAGGCGCTGTCGTGCGACATGGCGCAGGGCTTCCACTTCGGCCGCCCGATGCCGGCCGCCGACTTCACCGCGCGCCTGGTGTCGGAGCTGGCGCCGACGCTCATCGCGCCGACGCCCTGACCCCCGTCAGAGCGCCCGCGCGAGCGCCTGAGCCAGGAAGTCGTAGACGGCGCGGATGCGCCGGTTGCTGCGGATCTCGCGGTGCACCACCAGCCACAGCGGCAGCGGCGGCACACGCAGCATGGGCAGCAGTGGCGTCACGGCCGCGTCGGTCGCGGCCACGTAGTCGGCCACGAAGCCCACGCCGAGCCCGGCGCGCACGGCCTGCCAGTGCACCACCAGGTCGTCGCTGCGCAGCGCGAAGACCACCTTGTCGACGTCGAGCCCGGCGCCGCGCAGGCCCTGCAGGACCTGCTCGTCCTGGTCGCCGGCGATCAGGTCGTGGTGCTGCAGGTCGCCCGGCTGCCGGGGCGTGCCGCGCCGTGCCAGGTAGTCGCGGTGTGCATAGGCGCCGAGCGTCACGCGGCCCACGCGCTTGGCGATGAGCGAGGCCTGTTCCGGCTGCACCATGCGCAGCGCGATGTCGGCCTCGCGGCGCAGCAGGTTGCTCACCGAGTTGCTCGACACGAGCGCCACCTGCACCTGCGGCAGGGCCAGCCGCATCTGTGCGAGCAGCGGCGGCAGCAGGAAGCAGGCGACCGGCTGGCTCGCGCTCAGGCGCACCGTGCCCCGCTCGTCGGCCTCGTCGGCGGCGAGCGCGCGGCTCAGCTGGTCGGCGCCGCCCTGCATCACGCGTGCGGCATCGGCCAGGCGCAGCGCGGCGCTCGTGGGCTGCAGGCCGCGCCCGGTGCGCTCGAAGAGCACGGCCCCGAGCTGCGATTCGAGCTCGGCGATGTGGCGGCTGAGCGTGGGCTGGCTGGCGCCGATCGCACGCGCGGCACCCATCAGGCTGCCGTGCTCGAGTGCGGCGATGAACGAGCGCACCAGGCTCCAGTCGAAGTTGCTATTCATCAGTGCATGGCTGCTATGTCGGTGCATGCAATTGTGTTGCGGGGTGCGCGTTTCCACAATGGCGCATCGACCCCTCACGGAGTGACTGCCATGCAACGAAGAGCCTTCATCGCACTCGCCGGCGGCGGCGCCATCCTCGCCGCAAGCGGCTGCAGCTCGGCCCTGCCCGACACCGCCACCGCCGCCTGGCGCGACGCCGCCCGCGAGACCGACGCGCGGCGCTGGGCCGTGGCCCATGCGCTGCTTGCGCCGCACTCGCACAACCTGCAGTCGTGGCGGGTGGACCTGCGGCAGCCGGACGAGATCACGCTCTACTGCGACCTCAGCCGCCTGCTGCCCGAGACCGACCCGCTGTCGCGCCAGATCCTGATGAGCCAGGGCACCTTTCTCGAAGTGCTGGAGATGGCGTTGCGCGAGCGTGGCCTGCGGCCACAGACCACGCTCTTCCCGCAGGGCGTGTTTGGCCCCGGCAAGCCCGATGCACGTCCGGTGGCACGCGTGCGCCTCACGGCCGATGCCGCCGTGCCGCGCGACCGGCTGTTCGCGCAGGTGCTGACGCGGCGCACGCACCGCGGCGCGTACGAGATGCGGGCGCCGCAGGCCGAGGCCCTGCGCGCGATCGAGCAGGCGGCGCAGGCGTTTCCGGTGCGGGTGGGCTTTGCCGGCGGGAGCGATGCAACGCAGCTTGCGCAGCAGCGCGAGATCGCGCGCCGCGCCTGGCGCATCGAGCTGCGCACGCCGCGCACGCTGATGGAGTCCTATGGCTGGCTGCGCATCGGGCCGCGCGAGATCGCAGCCCACCGTGACGGCATCTCGCTCAACCAGCCGATGGTGCGCTTCGCCGATGCGGTCGGCCTCTTCGATCGCAAGACCGCACCGCCGCCAGGCGATGCGAACGTGGAGCGGCAGATCGAGGGCTTCGACACGCTGATGGCCGCCACGCCGGCGTTCTTCTGGCTGGTGACGCCGGGCAACGATCGCATCACGCAGGTCAATGCCGGGCGCGCCTATGTGCGCGCGCAGCTCGCGGCCACGGCGCAGGGGCTGTCGATGCACCCGCTGTCGCAGGCGCTGCAGGAGTACCCGGAAATGGCCGAGCCCTACCGCGAGATCCACTCGCTCCTCGGTGCGACGGGTGGTGCCACGGTGCAGATGTGGACACGCCTCGGCCACGCCACCGCCATCGAGCCCGCGCCGCGCCGCGGCATCGATGCCCACCTCGTGCAGGCTTGAGCCGAGGCGCTACACGCCGACGACGAGCGAGCGCTGGGCCACCCAGCGCGTCGGTGCACCGGCGGCGGCCCGCTCCAGGCGCATGTCGACCTGCGCGCGTTCGGCATCCGACAGGCTGCGGTAGATGAAGTCGCGCGCATTGCCCGCATCACCGGCGACGAAGAGTTGCGAGGTCAGCTCGCCGAAGCTGCGGTGGCGCACCCGCACGTGGATGTGCGGCGTGCGGCCGGGGTAGGGCACTGGCCGGATGGTGCGGAAGCGATAGAGCCCGCGTGCGTCGCTGCGGGTGCTGCCGAAGCCCTGGAAGCCCTCGTCGACCTTCTCGCCGGCGCCGTTGGGGTGGCGGTAGCTGCCGTGCACGTCGCACTGCCAGACCTCGACGTCGGCGCCGTCGATCGGGCGGCCCTTGACGTCGACCACCGCGCCACCGAAGTCGAGCCACTCGCCGCTGGCACGCGGTGCCTCGGCGCCGGCCGAGCGGGTGACGCGGGTGAGGTCGGCGTCCCAGTCGAGCTGGCGTGCGCGCCACTCGATCGACGGGTAGAACGGCCCTTCGGTCATGGCCGGCAGGGCTGCGCGCGCAAGCGAGGGCAGGGCCAGCATGCTGGCCGCGCCGGTGAACTGGAGCAGGCGGCGTCGGGTGGCGTTGTCGGGCGTGTGCATGTGCTTCGGAGTGTCCTCGCGGGCGTGAGGTTCCGGCAAGGCCATGACAATGGCCGGGCCATGAAGACCATCCGTGACCTGAACGCCCCGCCGCATGTCGTAGGCCGCATCGAGGCCATCATCGTGCGCGGCTATCCGCGGGCCCCGGCGCGCCGCATCGAGGCGACGGTGGCGCTGGCCGGCATCGGCCTCGCCGACGACCGCCTCGGCCAGCGTGGCGAGGCCGAGCTTTCCACGCGCCAGGTCACGCTGGTCCAGCTGGAGCACCTGCCGGTGATCGCACAGCTCGCGCGCGTGGCCGAGGTCGACCCGGTGAAGCTGCGCCGCAACCTCGTGGTCTCGGGCATCAACCTGCTTGCGCTCAAGAACGCGAAGCTGCAGGTGGGCGACGCGGTGCTGCAGATCGTCGGCCCGTGTGCGCCGTGCTCGCGCATGGAAGAGGAAGTCGGCCCCGGCGCCTACGCCGCGATGCGCGGCCATGGCGGCATGACGGCGCGCGTTCTCACCAGCGGGGCGATTCGCGTGGGCGATGTGGTGCGCGCGTTGCCGTCGCTGCCCGACAAGGCTTAGGCCGCCTTCGCCATCCTGTCGGCCGGCACTGCGTAGGTCAGCGGCGCGAGCGCGGCCTGGATGCGCCCCATCTGCACCTCGTTGACCAGCGAGCCCAGCACCTTCTGGAAGTGCGGGTGCAGCGCGCCCGAGACGATGTACTGCCAGCGGTAGGCCTTGAGGACGGTCGCCCCCACCCGCTCGGCGATCGGGCCGGTCTCTGCCAGCGTCATCGTGCGCAGGAAGTAGCGCGTGTCCGCCTTGGCCTGCGCCTGCAGGATGCCATCGACGCCGCCGACCAGTTCGATCAGCTCGCCCACCGCGGTGTCACGCGCCGTGTCGGACGGGAGCTTCGCGTCTTCGCGCAGCCACTCCAGCTCGTCGAGGATGGCGTGCTGCGATTCCTCTTTCCAGTGGAAGAGGAAGATGTCCTTGAAGAGCTCCGACAGGCCTTCGGCCGGGTCGATGCTCTGGCGGTAGTGGGCTTGCGAGAAGAGCTCGATGTGGCAGGTGAGGGCGAGCACGGCCCAGGTGCCCTTGCCGAGCACGAAGCTCGCCACGTCGTTGGGCGACACGGCGAACTCGTAGCCCGCGGGCATGCCCTCGGCCACCAGGCCCTCGACCCGGCGGAAGAGCGCCTGGTGCTTGAGCTCCTCGTCGCTGAAGCGCACCAGCGCTTCCAGTGCCGTCTGGTCGCCCAGCCAGTGCTCGCGGCTCAGCTCGAGGATCTTGGCGCAGATGAAGCGCTCGACCAGTCCGAACATGTTGGCGTAGGTGCGGCCCTGCACCTGGCCGAAGAAGCGCAGCTGCCTGGCGTCGAGCACGTCGGCCAGCTCGCTCGCCATCGACAGGCCGTCGGGCAGGAACTTCTGCGAGAGGTCGAAACGCCTGCCGCGGATGATGTCGCGCTCGATGTCCCAGCGGACTTTCTTCGAGGCTTCGATGGTCTTGGCGTAGCGCGGGTCGGTGGTGTGGGAAATGTGGGCTTGCATAGCGCCTCCTTGAATCGGTAGTTGCGTCACATGACGTGGCGACGATGATTCGCGGAGGCGCCGCGATGGGCATGAGGCGATCGTCCCGTTCCGGGGCCTGGTGATGCGCCGACGGCGGCAAGGCGTGGGGCATCTGTCCCACGCCCCCCAAAGGCTAGGGGTGCCGCAGCGCGTGCACGATGGCTTCGGCCCGGCTCTTGACGCCGAGCTTGTCGAAGATCACCGAGAGCTGGTTGCGCACCGTCTTCTCGGTCTTGCCGAGCTGGGTCGCGATGGCCTGGTTGGAGAGGCCGCGCGCCAGCAGCTCCAGCACCGCGGCTTCGGCGGCGGTGAGGCTGGCCGTGCCCGCGGGCGCGGCCTCGGAGTCTGGGGCCAGGAAGCCGCGCAGTTCGTCGAGGAACCGCGGCCACGCGGGCTCGCCTTCGAGCAGCACGTGGTTGTCGGAGTCGAGCGCGACGAAGCGTGCCCCGGGGATCAGCGCAGCCAGTCGGCGGCCTTCGTCGAAGGGCACACGCGCGTCGCCTCGCGAGTGCATCACGAGCGTGGGGACGTCGAGCGAGGCGGCGAGCTTCACCACGTCGACGTGGTGGAAGACTTCCAGCGTGCGGGCCGCCCCTTCGGCGCTGGCGGTGCGGCGCTGCAGGTCGGTCCACCAGCGCAGCTGCTCCGGTGTGCCGCCGGGGATGAACTGGTTGGTGAAGACCTGGCGGAAGGCATCGTTGTCGCTGCCCCAGCCGACCCGCATCATGTTGACCATGGTCTCGGCTTCGAGACGGGCCTTCTCGGCACCTTCACGCTCGAGCACCCCTTGCGCATAGGCGCCCACCAGCACGAGGCGCGACACCCGCTCGGGGTGGCGTTGCGCATAGCTGATCGCGATCGCCCCGCCTTGCGACATGCCGATCAGCGGGAAGCGCTCCAGCCCGAGGTAGTCGACCACGGCTTCCAGGTCGCGCACCCAGACGTCGAGCGAGAGCCCGGCGAAGGAGCGGTCGGACAGGCCGCAGCCACGCTGGTCGTAGCGGTGGTAGGTGTGGTGGCATGACAGCGCTTCGAGCCAGGGCCGCCACACGGGGCTCGCGAGGTCGTGCTCCACATGGCTGAGCCAGTGCGAGGCGCGCACCAGCGGCGGCCCCGAGCCGACGGAGGCCACCGCGATGCGCGTGCCATCGGGCGCGGTGCAGAAGCGGACTTCCTGCTTGAGGGCCATGCGCCGATTGTGCAGGGCGTGCGTCCGCTGGGCGTCCCTAGGATCGGTGGCAGCGCATGAGGAGCGCCGGGCCGTCGGGCGTCATCACCTCGCCCACGTCCTGGAAACCGGCTGCGCGGTAGCAGCGGATGGCACGGAGGTTGTGCGGGGACGGGTCGGTCTGTACCACGGTCACCGCCGGGTCTTGGAACAGGCGCTCGACGAAGGCGCGGATCATGCGGCGCCCGAGTCCCTGGCTCAGGCGCGTTTCGTCGGCGAGGAACTGGTCGATGCCGCGCGCCCCGGGGTCGGTCTCCTCTTCCCACCAGCCGCCGCCCGAGCCCATGACCACGTAGCACTGGATGAAGCCGATGGGCGTGTCGTGCTCGAAGGCCAGGTAGGCGCGGGTCGCATTCGGCTCGCCCCCCACGGCGATGTAGTCGGCATGCAGCTCCTCGATGCTGGGCGTGGGCTGCCACCATTGCGCCGCGTGCGGCCGGGTGAGCCAGGTGTGCAGCAGCGGCAGGTGCTCGGCGTGCAACGGGACGAAGCGGATCCCACTCGCGTCGGACATGCGGGTCTCCATGAACAAGAGGATGGCAGACCCTTGCATGGCGAACGGGCCGGCCGCGGACCGACATGCTGCCGAAAAATCTTCGACGCTGCCGATCCGGGGCCACCCCGCCGGCTGACGACGCCGGTCAGGCTTACGGGAACGAGAAGCCGGTCACCACCGGCGCGCTGGCCGACACCGCGACGGGCGCGGCCGTCGCCTTGGTCACGCCACCGAGCGTGGCCTGCAGCGTGTAGCGGCCGGCCGAGGCGCTGGCCGGCGTGGCCGGCGGCAGCGGCACGGCGTAGCTCGTCATCAGCGGGGCGGCGGTTGGCAGCGTCAGGCTGTAGAGGCCGGTGCCCTCGTCGGCCAGCGTGCTGGCGACTTCGACCGTGGCGGCGCCCACGGCCTGCAGGGCGCGCACGTTCGCATCCAGCGGGCCGGCGGGCGTGACGGTGATGGAGCCGCTCGCCACGCCGTTGGGCGAAGGGGCCGACACCAGCGCGGCGGCGGCGGTGTTGAGGCTCAGCACCGTGTCGGCGGTGACGGGCACGCCGGTGATCACGGTGGTGGTGCGGCCAGGCGCGCTCAACACCAGGTCGTAGGTGCCGGGGGCCACCGGTTGCAGCAGGAAGCGGCCGGTCGCATCGGGCACGGTCGAGCGGACCACCACGCCCGCCTGTTGCAGCGAGACGGTGGTGCCCGGGCCGACGAGCGACAGGTCCACATGGCCCAGCACGCCGGAGATGTAGCGCGGGATCACGCGGATCACCGGCTTCAGCAGCCAGCGGCCCGAGTTGCCGGCGCGCACGATGGACTTGCAGGCGTCGAAGTCGAGCACCGCGTCGACCATCTGGTTGGCGGCGACGTCGATGTTGACGTTCATCTTCAGGCCGCTCTGCTGGCCGCTGGGGGTGACGAGCGGGGTGTCCTGCGTGTCGCCGGTGAGGCGGATGGCGTTGGCGATCGGCGTGGCGTTGCCATTGCCGTTGGGCGCCAGCACCAGGCGCAGCTGGGTGTAGCGGCCGGCGGGCAGGGGCGTCTGGCCCAGTTCGTCGAGCACGCCGTTGGTGAGCGAGAGCAGGTCGATCCGGCGCGGCGTGGGCAGCACCACCTCGGCCCAGCCGGCGTCGGCGTCGGTGGCGGTGCTGCTCTGGTGCACCCGCACGCGGTCGACGGTCACGTACACGTGGTCGTAGCCGCAGGCAGGCGCATCGGTCAGCGCGACGCGCAAGGTGCCGCTGCCGGCCCCGGTGCCGCCGCTGTCGCTGCCTCCGCCGCAGGCGCCAATGATGGTGGCCGCCACCGCCACGGCGGCGATGCGGAAATGTCGGGTCCAAAGCTTCATGGTGCTGCTCCTGGCTGTCTGTCTTGTAAATGTGCATTCTGCACATTTCATGTGACTTTACCCATTTCAACCCTGCCCGCGTCGAGGCAAGGGTTACCGTTTGCGAATGGGGCCGGATGGGTTGAAGGTGAGTGGCAACGCCCTCGGTTTCACCGTTTGGAGACTCCCGCCATGCCCACCAGCACCACACGACCGGCTGCCGTCTCCGGCAGCTTCTATCCCGGCGACCCCGCGGCCCTGCGCGCGGCGCTCGCGGCGCACCTGCGCCAGGCGGGCGAACCCGCCGCTTCCGCGCGGGCGCCCAAGCTGCTGGTGGTGCCGCACGCGGGCTATGTCTATTCGGGGGACGTGGCAGCGCTGGGTTATGCCGAGCTCGCCCCGTGGCGCGGGCAGATCGAGCGGGTGGTGCTGCTCGGGCCGGTGCACCGGGTGCCCGTGCGCGGCCTTGCCGTGCCCAGCGTCGACGCGTTCGAGACGCCGCTGGGCGAGGTGCCCGTCGACCGCTCGGCCCTGGACGCGCTGCGCGACCTGCCACAGGTGGTTCAGGCCGACCGTCCCCATGCGATGGAGCATGCGCTCGAGGTGCAGCTGCCCTTCCTGCAGCAGGTGCTGGGCGATGGCTTCCAGCTTGTGCCGCTGGCGGTGGGCGATGCCAGCCCGGCCCAGGTGGCGCAGGTGCTGGCCCGGCTGTGGGGGGGCGACGAGACGCTGATCGTCATCAGCTCCGACCTGTCGCACTACCTGCCGTATGCGCACGCCCAGGCGCGCGATGGCGCGACGGTCGACCGCATCCTGCACTTCGCCACCGACCTCGAAGGTGACGAAGCCTGCGGTGCCGCGCCGCTCAACGGGGCGCTGAAACTGGCCCGCGAGAAGGGGCTCGTGCCGCGCCTGCTGGGCGTGCGCAACTCGGGCGATGCCAAGGCAGGGGGGGCAGGGCGGGACCGGGTGGTCGGCTATGGCGCGCTGGCGTTCGACCTGCCGGTGGCGCAGCCGCAGGCCGACCCGCTGGGCCCGGCCCTGGTCACGATCGCGCGGCGGGCGATTGCCGAAGCGCTGGGCCTGGAGGCGCCTGCTTCGCCACTGCCCGATCTCCCGGCGCTCGCCCAACCCGGCGCGACCTTCGTGACGCTGCACGACCGCGAGGGCGAGCTGCGCGGCTGTGTCGGCCGCCTGGAAGCGGCGCGCCCACTGCTCGACGATGTGCGCGCCAACGCGGTCGCGGCCGCCTTCCACGACCACCGCTTTCCGCCGTTGCTGGCGAGCGAGTGGCCGGGCCTGCGGGTGGAGGTCTCGCTGCTCGATGCGCCGCAGCCGATGCCAGTGCACGGCGAAGCCGAGGCCCTGGCCGCGCTGCGCCCCGGCGAAGACGGCGTGATCCTCGAATGGCAAGGCCGGCGTGCGACCTTCCTGCCGCAGGTGTGGGAGCAGCTGCCCGATGCGCGCAGCTTCCTCTCGTCGCTCAAGCGCAAGGCCGGGTTGGCGGCCGACTTCTGGTCTGACGACGTGACGCTGTCGCGCTACCGCGTGCGCAAGTTCGAGGACGTGAGATGACCGGCGGCACGAGCGCCGGGCCGCGCCCCACCCGGCCCGCCATCCCCCCGGGCGATCGGCCGATGTACTCATCGGGCGAGGGGCTGTCATGAACGCGCGGTGGTGGCATGCCCTGCCCGATGGCCGCATCCAGTGCGATCTCTGCCCGCGCGACTGCAAGCTGCACGAGGGCCAGCGCGGCCTGTGCTTCGTGCGCCAGCGGGTGGGCGACGAGATGCAGCTCACCACCTACGGCCGCAGCTCCGGCTTCTGCATCGACCCCATCGAGAAGAAGCCGCTCAACCACTTCTACCCCGGCTCGGGCGTGCTCTCGTTCGGCACCGCGGGCTGCAACCTCGCCTGCAAGTTCTGCCAGAACTGGGACATCTCCAAGAGCCGCGAGATGGACCGCCTGATGGACGAGGCCTCGCCCGAGCGCATCGCGGCCGCCGCGAAAGACAGCGGCGCGCTGAGCGTGGCCTTCACCTACAACGACCCGGTGATCTTTGCCGAGTACGCGATGGACACGGCCGATGCCTGCCATGCGCAAGGCGTGAAGACGGTCGCGGTGACCGCCGGCTACATCCACGCCGAACCACGCCGCGAGTTCTACGCCAAGATGGACGCGGCCAACGTCGACCTGAAGGCCTTCACCGAAAGCTTCTACCAGCAGCAGACCGGCTCGCACCTCGCGCCGGTGCTCGACACGCTGCAGTACCTCCACCACGAGACCGCTTGCTGGCTGGAGATCACCACGCTGCTGATCCCCGGCCTCAACGACAGCGCCGACGAGATCGAGCAGATGACGCGCTGGCTCGCCGACCACCTCGGCCCCGACGTGCCGCTGCACTTCACCGCCTTCCACCCCGACTACAAGATGAGCGACCGGCCGCGCACCCCGATGGAGACGCTGACGCGTTCGCGCGAGATCGCGCTGGCCAACGGGCTGCACAACGTCTACACCGGCAACGTGCACGACGCCGAAGGCGGCACCACGCATTGCCCGGGTTGCCGGGCCGCACTGATCGAGCGCGACTGGCATGCGGTGCTGCGCTACGAGCTTGATGCGAAGGGCGCGTGCCCCCATTGCGGCACGCCCATCGCGGGGCGCTTCGCCACGGCCTTCGAGCGCGGCTTCGGCCGCCGGCGCATCCCGGTGCGGATGGCGGCTTAAGCGGCGTCCAGCGACGGCTGCGGCCAGCCAATCGCACCAGGGCGTGTTCCTGCGCCGTGCTGCCACGCTTCGAGCCAGGTGCTTGCCGTGTACGGCGAGTCCGCCTGCAGGCCCCGCACCACGCAGCCTGCGCTCGCGCCGGCCCTGGCCACCGCCGTGAGCTGCTCCGGCGCGAGGATGCCGCCGATCGCCACCACCGGTGCCGGTGACATCGCGGCCCACCACGCGAGGTTGTGCAGGCCCTGCGGCCGCCACGGCATGGCTTTCGTGAGCGTGGGCCACACCGGGCCGCAGGCGATGTAGTCGGGCTGCCAGGCGGCCGCGCGCGCCAGCTCCCACAGGCTGTGCGAGCTCAGGCCGAGGCGCAGGCCGGCGGCACGCGCGCGTGCGAGCTGGTCACGCTCTTCGTGGCCGAGGGCGAGCAGGTCTTCCTGGCCGAGGTGCACGAAGTCGACGCCGAGCGCGGCCGCCTGTTGCCAGTGGTCGTTGACGATCAGCGTGGCGCCGTGGGCCAAGGCAGCGGCGCGCGCGTGGCTGATCTGCCCGAGCAGGCGGGCCTGCCAGGCCGCATCGGGCTCTCCTTCGGTGCGCTTGAGGCGCAACTGCACCGTGCGCACGCCGTGCTCCACCAGCGTCTCCACGTGGGCTGCGTGGTCGGTGATGGCGTAGAGGCCCTGCACCGGTGCGGCCGTGCCGGGCGGCGGCGCGAGCGGCTCGTCGTCGCTCAAGGTGGGCAGCAGGCTGCGGTCGGTGATGAAGCCGTGGTGCGGGCGCACCGGGCCGGCGCCACGACCCGGGTTCAGCGCATCGGGGTGCAGGCCCGAGGTGGTGAGCATCTTCGCGATCACCGCGGCATCGGCCGGCACGAAGCCGCGCGCGATGGCGGCGGCGAGCGCGGTGGCGAAGGTGCAGCCGGTGCCGTGCGTGTTGGATGCCGTGCGTCGCGGCAGGGTGAGCCAGCCGGTGGCGTGCGCGCTGTGCCAGTGGTCGCGCGCGGCAGGTTCCTCGGCATCGCCGCCGGTGATGCACACGGCCTCGGTGCCGAGGGCGCGCAGGTCGCGCGCCTGGTCGGGCACGTCATGGTCGTGGCGCAGCAGCAGCCTCGCCGCTTCGCGCCGGTTCGGCGTGACGAAGGTCGCGCGAGGCAGCAACTCGCGCCGGTAGGCCTCGACGAGTGCGACGTTCGCAAAGCTCTCGCCCGTGCTCGCGCGCAGCACCGGGTCGACGACGAGCGCGAGCGGCCCACGCTGGCGCAGCCGGTCCACCCATTGCGCGACCACGCGCACGTTGGCCACGCTGCCGAGCAGCCCGGTCTTGAGGGCGCGCGGCGCGAGGTCGTCGGCCAACGCTTCGAGCTGGGCGTGCAGCTGTTCGGGCGGCACCGGGTGCACGCTCTCGACGGCCACGCTGCTCTGCGCGGTGAGCGCGGCGACGATGGGGCACAGGTGCACCTCGGCGGCATCGGCGGCGCGCTGGTCGGCGCTGAGGCCCGCACCGCCGCCGCTGTCCTGGCCGGAAATGCTCCAGACGATGGGGGTCTTCATGCGGCGCTCAGTCGATCAGGAAGGGACGGCCGGTGACCGGCGTGGTGGGCACCGCCATCGTCTGCGCGGCCATCGCGCCGGCCTCGCGTGCCAGGCGCCCGGCCTGCACCGCATGCGCGAAGGCCGTGGCCATGCGCACCGGGTCGCCCGATTGGGAGACGGCCGAGTTGAGCAGCACGCCATCGAGGCCGAGCTCCAGCGCGAGCACCGCGTGCGACGGCGTGCCGAGGCCGGCGTCGACGATCAAGGGCACGTCTGGCAGCCGCTCGCGCAGCGTGCGCAGCGCTTGCGGGTTGAGCAGGCCCTGGCCCGAGCCGATGGGCGCGCCCCAGGGCATCAGCACCGTGCAACCAGCGTCGAGCAGTCGGCGGCAGGTCACGAGATCGTCGGTGCAGTAGGGGAAGACGCAGAAGCCTTCCTTCGACAACGCCTCGGCGGCGAGCAGCAGCTCCCACGGGTCGGGCTGCAGCGTGTGCTCGTCGCCCACCACTTCGAGCTTGATCCACGGCGTGTCGTAGAGCTCGCGGGCCATGCGCGCGAGGTTGATCGCTTCACGTGCGGTGCGGCAGCCGGCGGTGTTGGGCAGCAGATGCCCACCGCGCTCGCGCAGGGCGGAGACGATCTCGGCCACGAAGCCGTTGTCGCCACCCCCGGCGAGCGTGCGCCTCAGGCCGACGGTCACCACCTGCGTGCCCGAGGCCTCGATGCACTGGCGCAGCACCGCAGGCGAGGGATAGCCGGAGGAGCCGAGGAAGAAGCGGCTGGTGAGCGGGGTGTCGTAGACCGACCAGGGTGTGGGGTTCATCGCATCAGCCTCCGACGATGGCAGTGAAGACAGTCACCTGGTCGCCCGGTTGCAGCAGCGTGTGTGCGCGCAACGCCTCGGGCACGAACTCGCCGTTGAGCGCGGTGGCCACCTTGCCGGTCTCCGCGGCCGGCGGTTCGCCCTTCAACAGCGCGAGCAGGTTCAAGCCGGGTCGCCACGGCCTGGCATCGCCGTTGAGGTACACCAGATCAGGCATGGGCGGGCTCCGGCAGCACCTGCTTCAAGGCATCGTCGACCAGCGCCGGCGCGAGCAGCCAGCCGTGGCGGTAGAGGCCGGTGATGCGCAGCAGGCCGGGCGAGGTCTCGATGCGCGGCTGATGGTCGGGCCAGGCGGGGCGCAGGTTGGTGTCGAGGTGCACGATGCGCGCTTCGGCCAGGCCGGGCAGCACACTGTGCGCCGCGGCCATCAGCTCGACGGCGCTGCGCAGGCTCACGGGTGAGCGGTCTTCGCTCTCGATCTCGCTCGCGCCCACCACGATGTGCTGGCCGGCACGCGGCACGATGTAGACGCGGTGGCGCGGGTGCAGCAGCCGCACCGGGTGGCGCAGGTGCACGCCCGGCGCGTGCAGCCACACGAGCTCGCCACGCACGCCGCGCAGACCGGGCACGTCGTCGCGGGCACCGAGCCCGCGCGCGTCGATCGCCAGGTCGCAGGCGATGCGCTGGCCTTCTTCGAGTTGCAGGCAACCGGGCTGCACATGCGTGACGCGCTGGCCCCAGTGCCATTGCACGCCGGTCGCGTGTGCGGCCAGGGCTTCCAGCAACAGGCGCGGTTCGAGCTGGCCTTCACCGGGCAGCCACCACGCGCTCAGGCCGGGCAGCAGCTCGGGCTCCATCACGCGCAGCTCGCTCGCCGGCACGATCTCGGGCGCGGGCCAGGCGCCGGGATCGGCTTCGCACGCGCTGCGCAGCTTGACCATGACGCGCAGCGCCGAGCCCATGTCGGCGTTGTGCGCGACGAGCAGGCTGCCCTGCACGCGCAGCAGGGTCTGCGGGGCGTCCGGCGCGAGGGCCGAGGCCACGTCGCGCCACAGCACGATGGAGCGCCAGCCGAGCGCGGCCAACTCGGGTTCGGCATGGTCGAGCTCGGCCAGCGGGCTCAGCAGCCCGGCGGCGGTGTAGCCGGCAGCCACCGCTTGCGGGAGCGTCGCGCCCAAAGGGGGCGCATCCGGGCCGGGAGCGGGGTCGACAACCTGCACCGCGTGGCCCTGGCGAGAGAGCTTCCAGGCGAGCAGGCGGCCGAGCACGCCCGCGCCGGCGATGGCGATGCGCATGGAGCTCATACCGGGTGCACCGGGATGTAGATCTCGCCGCCCCGGGCCTTGAACTCGGCCGACTTCTCGGCGAGGCCCTGCGTGAGCGCGGCACCTTCATCGAGGCCCCGCGCGGCGGCGTAGTCGCGCACGTCCTGAGTGATCTTCATCGAGCAGAACTTCGGCCCGCACATCGAGCAGAAGTGCGCGTGCTTCGACGAGTCCTTCGGCAGCGTCTCGTCGTGGTACTCGCGCGCCGTGTCCGGGTCGAGGCCGAGGGCGAACTGGTCGTTCCAGCGGAACTCGAAGCGGGCCTTGCTCATCGCGTCGTCGCGCGCACGCGCCCCCGGGTGGCCCTTGGCTACATCGGCCGCGTGCGCGGCGATCTTGTAGGCCATCAGACCCTGCTTCACGTCGTCGCGGTCGGGCAGGCCCAGGTGTTCCTTCGGCGTCACGTAGCAGAGCATCGAGGTGCCCATCCAGCCGATCATCGCGGCGCCGATGGCACTCGCGATGTGGTCGTAGCCGGGCGCGATGTCGATGGTGAGCGGGCCCAGCGTGTAGAAGGGCGCCTCGTGGCAGTGCTTGAGCTGCTCGTCCATGTTGGCCTGGATCAGGTGCATCGGCACGTGGCCCGGGCCTTCGATCATGGTCTGCACGTCGTGCTGCCACGCGATCTGCGTCAGCTCGCCGAGGGTGCGCAGCTCGGCGAACTGGGCCTCGTCGTTCGCATCGGCGCCACTGCCGGGGCGCAGGCCGTCGCCGAGCGAGAAGCTCACGTCGTAGGCCTTCATGATCTCGCAGATTTCCTCGAAGTGCGTGTAGAGGAAGTTCTCCTGGTGATGCGTGATGCACCACTTGGCGAGGATGGAGCCGCCGCGCGAGACGATGCCGGTGCGGCGCTTCGTCGTGAGGTGGATGAAGGGCAGGCGCAGGCCGGCGTGGATGGTGAAGTAGTCGACGCCCTGCTCGGCCTGCTCGATCAGCGTGTCGCGGAAGATGGCCCACGAGAGCTCCTCGGCCACGCCGCCCACCTTCTCGAGTGCCTGGTACAGCGGCACGGTGCCGATGGGCACCGGCGAGTTGCGCAGGATCCAGTCGCGCGTGGTGTGGATGTGGCGGCCGGTGGAGAGGTCCATCACCGTGTCGGCGCCCCAGCGGGTCGACCACACGAGTTTTTCCACTTCCTCTTCGATGCTCGAGGTGACGGCCGAGTTGCCGATGTTGGCGTTGACCTTGACCCTGAAATGTCGGCCGAGGATGGTCGGCTCGAGCTCCGGGTGGTTGATGTTGGCGGGGATGATGGCGCGGCCGCGCGCCACCTCGTCGCGCACGAACTCGGGCGTGATCTCGGCGGGCATGCGCGTGCCGAGGGCATTGCCCGCGAGGCGCTGTTCGCGCGCTGCATCGCCCAGGTACTCGCGCGTCCACTCGCGCCGGTCGTTCTCGCGGATGGCGACGAACTCCATCTCCGGCGTGATGATCCCGCGGCGCGCGTAGTGCATCTGCGTGACGTTGGCGCCGCTCTTCGCGCGGCGCGGCGTGCGCTGCAACGCAGCGGCTTCGGCCTGCAATCGGGCGAGCTGTGTGTCGGCGCTCTCATGGCGCAGGCCGTCGTCGCGGGCGGAGTAGGTGCGGCCGTGGTACGGCTCGGTGTCGCCGCGCGCTTCAATCCATGCGGCGCGTGGCGTGGGCAGCCCCTTTCTCACGTCGAAGGCGACGGTGGGGTCGGTGCAGGGGCCGGAGGTGTCGTCCACGATCACGCGCTCGCCGTTGCTGAGGCTGATCTCGCGCATGGGCACGCGCACGCCGGTGAGCGGGCCTTCGAGGTGGACCTTGCGCGAAGACGCGAAGGGCTCGCGGGCCAGCGCCAGGCGCTCGTGAAAGTCGGCGGGGGAAGGGGTGGTCATCGCGGTCTCCAGTGGCAGCAACAGGGGTGTCGTCTGCTCCGGAGAAGTCCGCGGGCGGTGGGGTGCGACGGGGGCAGGGCCTGGTGTTCGCCTGCCGGGCCCATCGCGGGCCGCTCGTTGCGCTCTTCTTACGCCGGTATGAACCGGATCAAGTTCTCGGGTTCGGTGACATCACCATCTCAGCGCCTCGAGCCTTGCGGCCCGGCACACCCCGGAGCGGGGCGGATTGTGGGCGCATGGCACGGCATGCGTCAACCATTCACTTGGTCGACTGAGGGCCAGCGCCGCGGTGGGCCTTGTTGTAGTCGTACACATGGCCGTCGGGCAGCCGGCCGCCTTCGACCGAATTGACGCCGCCCTGGCCCACGCTGTCGGGCAGCTCGGTGGAGATGCTCACGTGGCGCTTGCCCTCACGGCGGCGCGCTTCGCTGAACTTGAGCGCGCCCAGCAGGTCGTTGGCCGCAAATTCCTGGTGGGCCGGCCCCGCGCCGGGCTCGAGCCAGAAGACGACGATGCTCATCGTGGGCACTCCAGAGCCGCTGCGTGCGGCCATGGCGCATTGTCACTGGATCGTTTTCGGCGGGTCGATCACGGGCGACTGCTGGCCGGGCACCGGCGGGTCGACCACCGGTGGGTCGACCAAGGGAGGCGGTGGTGGGGGCGGGGGTGCCACCGGTGGGTCCGGCGGCACGTCATGCGCTCGATGCGGCGTGCGCATGGCGCTCACAGGTCGGGATTGCGGAAGACCGCGTGCAGGCTCGGCGGCAACTCGCCATCGCTCTGGCTTGCCAGCAGCAGCGCCTGCTCCCACAAGGCTTGCGCCATGAGGTAGGGGTCGACGGTGCGGGCCCAGTCTTCTTCCCACAGGCTCGTGGCCAGGGCCGCGGTGTCTTGCGCGCCGAGCTCGGGGTCGAGCCCGCGGATGGCGGCGGCGCAGGCCTCGATCCACGCTTCACGGCGGCCGGGCATGCGCAGGCGGCCCTGGGCGCGCGCCTGGGCGCATTCTTCCGGCTCGCGGTGGCGCTGGTAGTACCAGAAGGTCTCGGCGATCTCGGGCAACAGCCCGGTCTGAACCGTGGGCTCGAGCACCATCAGGCGCATCGCGAAACGCTGGATCCAGAGCGACTTTTCATGGGTCATGAGGGGCTCCTGAAGTTGAACCCATGCTCCGCGCCGGTCGCGGCAGCGTTAAGCGGTTGACGGCTTGTTCGTGCGCAGGCGATCTCCGACACGCGTGTCAGACAATCGGGCACATGAAACGGATCGCCATCGTGGGGGCCATGCACGAGGAACTGCGCGCCCTGCTCGACGCCATGCCCGACGAGCGGCCGGTGCTGCGCGCGGGCCGCGAGTTCTGGGTGGGCCACCTCGCAGGCCAAGAGGTCGTGGTGGTGCTGTCGCGCATCGGCAAGGTGGCGGCGGCGACGACGGCCGCGCTGCTCTTGAGCGAGTTCGACGTGTCGCGCATCGTCTTCACCGGCACGGCCGGGGGCCTCGCACCGGGGGTGAACGTGGGTGACGTGGTGGTGGCCGATGCGCTGCTGCAGCACGACATGGATGCCTCGCCGCTCTTTCCGCGCCACGAGGTGCCGCTCTATGGCCGGGCCCGCTTTGCGACCGATGCCACGATGTCGGCCGGGCTCGCCCAGGCCTCGCGCACGATGCTCGCCGACCTGGGCGCGCCGCAGGCCCGCGTGCACTGCGGGCTCGTCGTGAGCGGCGACCGCTTCGTCTCCGAGCGCGCCGAGAACGACGCCCTCTGCGCGCGCCTGCCCGACGCGCTGGCCGTCGAAATGGAAGGCGCCGCGCTCGCGCAGGTGTGCCACGATTTCGGCGTGCCGTTTGCCGTGGTGCGCACCGTGTCGGACCGGGCCGACGATCACGCGCACGTGGACTTCAACCGCTTCGTGGCCGAGGTGGCGAGCCGCTACACGCTCGGCCTCGTGCAGCACTATCTCGACAAGCTGCCAGCGCCTTGACCGGCTCGTGTGATGAGCCAGCGAGGGTGCACCATGCGGCGCTTCTCCCACGGCGCAGCAGCCATGCTGGAAGCGCGGGCTGTGCCGGCCTGCCACCCGCGAAGATGACAATGCGCCGATCTCATCGCAAAGGAACAACAAGATGACCGCTTTCGTGCCCCCGACTCCCGGCGAACAGCGTCGCCGCCAGGTGATGGGCGATGCCTTCGTCGACCGGGCCTTGAACAACGCCAGTGCGTTCACGGAGCCGCTGCAGGCGCATGTGAACGACCAGGCCTGGGGCTCGACCTGGCTGCGCGGCGGCCTCTCGCTCAAGGAGCGCAGCCTGTGCACGGTCGCGATGCTGGCCGCGCTCGGCCACACGCACGAACTCAAGGGCCACCTGCGCGGCGCGATGAACAACGGCGCCACGCTCGCCGAGCTGCGCGAGGTGCTGCTGCACGTGGCACCGTATGCCGGCGTGCCCGTCACCTCGGCCGCGTTCCGCGCCGCCGAGGAATGGATGGCCGCCGAGGGCTTGCAGTTCGAGGAGGAGGACCGAGCATGATGCGCTTCGTGCTGCTGCCCACGCGCGGCTTCACCACCGACGAGCCTCACAACGCCGCGGCGATCGAGACCTTCCTCACCACCATGGCCGACCCGGGGCCGCGCCGGCTGCCGGCCCCGCCGTCGGCCAAGGCCGCCCGGTTCACCGTGCTCGATTCGATCCACAGCAATGGCGCCAAGCTCGTGGCCATGTCCGACGTGGCGCTGATGCGCCTGAAGCGCGAGCAGCCCGGGCTGCGCGTGGTACCCGAGGTCTTCTACCCGCCGGCACGGGCACCGCGGCCGCGCATCATCGAGAGCGCGCAGATGTTTGCCTCGCGCACGGTGCTGGAGCGGCACACGCTCAAGGTGGTGCTGAAGGAGACCGGCCAGGCGCTGCGCGACGTCGATGTCATCGCCTTCAGCGACGTGGCCGCCGGCAAGGGCGCGCAGGGCACGACCAACGGGCGCGGCCAGGTGAACCTGGACTTCCCGCGCTCGGTGAAGGTGCTGGAGCGTGTCTACGTCTACCCGGCCCACACCGGCTGGCCGGTGCTGCTGAACCACTGGCCGCTGCGGGCGGGCACGATCGAGGTGCCCGCGATCGCGCTCGATTTCATCGACTCGCGGGCCAAGGCCTACCCGAAGCGTCATCCGGGCGATGGCCGAGGCGTGACGGTGGGCGTGATCGACACCGGCGTCGGCCCCCATGCGGCGCTCACGGTCGCCGGCGGCATGAACGCGGTGACGGGCGAAGACCCGGCCGACTGGTCCGACAGCCATGTGCACGGCACGCATGTGGCGGGGATCATCGCGGCGAATGGCAATGTGGGCGGCTTCCTCGGCATCTCGCCCGCGGTCACGCTGCGCGCCTACCGCGTGTTCGGCAAGAACGCCGAAGGTGCGTCGAGCTTTGCCATCGCGAAGGCGATCGACCGCGCGGTGGCCGACGGCTGTGACCTGCTCAACCTGAGCCTGGGCGGCGGCCCCAACGACCCGACGACCAGCGATGCGATCAAGGCCGCCCGCGCCAAGGGCGTGGTCTGCGTGATCGCCTCGGGCAACGAGGGCGGGCCGGTCGCGTGGCCGGCGCGGCACCCGCTGGCGGTGTCGATCTCCGCGCTCGGCTTCAAGGGCGCCTGGCCGGCGGGTGCGATGCAGGTGCAGACGGTCACCGAGCCGCTCGGCAAGGAGCAGAGCTTCATCGCCGACTTCTCCAACACCGGCCCCGAGATCGACCTGGCCGGGCCGGGGGTAGGCGTGATCTCCTGCATCCCCCATGACCGTTTCGGCGTGATGGACGGCACCTCGATGGCCTGCCCGGCGGTGACGGG
Organism: Piscinibacter sp. HJYY11; assembly: GCF_016735515.1. Classification (NCBI taxonomy): domain Bacteria; kingdom Pseudomonadati; phylum Pseudomonadota; class Betaproteobacteria; order Burkholderiales; family Sphaerotilaceae; genus Piscinibacter; species Piscinibacter sp. HJYY11. Next base: position 4,372,438 of record NZ_JAERQZ010000001.1, read on the forward strand.
AGCACTCGCTCGCCGGCTCGCGGCCGACGCTGCAACGCTTGCCCTCCCGCGCGACGGCGACCGGGCCGATGCGATCGTCAAGCTCGCGCTCGCGGCGGCGCGCGACATGGGCCTGCCGCCCCTTGCGCAGGGCGCCGGGCTTGCGCAATAGTCGACTGCTCGCTTGACCTGCGTCATGCTGCGGAAAGAAGGCGGCGCGTATCATGAACGCGCTCTTCTCTTTCGCCGCCCCGCCTCCATCTCGACGCCCATGAGCCGATACGTCTTGCGCTATGCCGGCACCACGCCTCGCCATGCCGAGTCGGGGGTGGACACGGCCGAGGTGGTGGCACGTGCCGGCGCCAAGGTGATCGACGACGCGCCCGACATGCTGCTGGTGGAGGCGAATGCCACCACTGCCCGCACCATCGCGCACCTCTTGCCCGAGTGGCAGATGAACGCCGAGGTGATGACGCCGCTGCCGGCGGTGCCTCGGCCGAGCGTGCGGCCCTCGGCCCGCGGCCGGCGCCGCTGATCCCCTTCGCCCTCGTCGCTTTTTCGTACCCGGCCTGAAACCGGCCCGGGCGCATACTGCGCGCCGTCCAAGAACACGACGGAGACGGCGCGATGAAAAAGGTCCAGTGGGGCGTGCTCAGCACCGCCCGCATCGGCACGGCGAAGGTGATCCCCGGCCTGCAGAAGAGTGCCTGGTGCGAGGTGCGCGCCATCGCGTCGCGCAGCGATGCCACCGCCCGCGCCGCCGCCCAGGAGCTGGGCATTCCGCTCGCCTACGGCAGCTACGAGGCGCTGCTCGAAGACCCGTCGATCGAGGCCGTCTACAACCCGCTGCCCAACCACCTGCACGTGCCGCTCACGCTGGCCGCCGCGCGCGCCGGCAAGCACGTGCTGTGCGAGAAGCCGATCGCCATCACCGCCGACGAGGCCGCGCAGCTGCGGGAGGTGGCGGGCCGGGTGCACATCATGGAAGCGTTCATGGTGCGCTTCCACCTGCAGTGGCTGCGCGCACGCGAGCTGGTGCGCACCGGTGCGCTCGGGGAGCTGCGCTCGGTCCAGGTGGCGTTCTCGTACTTCAACGACGACCCGGGCAACATCCGCAACATGGCCGACATCGGCGGCGGTGCGCTCTACGACATCGGCTGCTACCCGATCGTGGCCGGGCGCTTCTTCTTCGAAGGCGAGCCTGAGCGGGTGATCGCGCTCGTCGACCGCGACCCGCGCTTCGGCACCGACCGCACGACCAGCGCGCTCGTCGATTTCGGCCAGGGCCGCCGGCTCGACTTCACCGTCTCGACTCAGAGCGTGCCCTACCAGCGCCTGCAGCTCATCGGCACGAAGAAGCGGCTGGAGATCCGCATCCCGTTCAACGCACCGCTGGGCGAGACGACCGAGATCTTCCTCGACGACGGTGCCCAGCTCGCCGACGCCAGCGCGGTGGCCGAGACGCTGCCCGCCTGCGACCAGTACACGCTGCAGGGCGATGCCTTCGCGAAGGTGGTGCGCGGCGAGATGCCGCTGCCCTATGGCGTGGACGACGCGGTGCAGAACATGCGCATCATCGAGGCGATGTTCCGCTCGGAGAAGTCGAACCGCTGGGAGCCTGTTTAGGCCAGCGAACGCGGCAACTCTAGGCTGACGACCAGTCCGCCCTCGGGCCGGTTGCGCAGCTCGATGCGGCCGTGGTGCGCGGCGACCACCGCCTTCACGATGGCCAACCCCAGGCCGATGCCGCCGGTGCTGCGCTGGCGCGAAGACTCCAGCCGGTAGAGCGGCAGGAACACCTTCTCCATCTCGTCCTCGGGGATGCCGGGGCCGGTGTCGTGCACCGCGATGCGCACCGCGTCGCCGCCCGCGTCGAGCCGCACGTCGGCGCGGTGGCCGTACTTGAGGGCGTTGTCGATCAGGTTGCACAGCGCGCGCCGCAGCGCATTGGGCCGACAGCTATGGCGCACCTTGCGCTCGTGCTGGAACACATGCGTCTGCTGCGTCGAGGCAAAGAGCGTGGGCACGCCGTGGAAGGTGAGCGGCGGCGGCTCGCAGAAGGTCACGGGCCGGCCCAGGTCGGCATAGTCGTCGCACACCGATTGCAGCAGCGCGGTGAGATCGACCGCCTTCACCGGCTCTTCGCGTACCTCGTGAGAGAGGAAGTCCAGCACCTCGGTGAGCATGGCGTCCATGTCGTCCAGGTCGCGCAGCATGGCCTCGCGCAGCTCGACGTCGGCGACGAGTTCGGCGCGCAGGCGCAGGCGCGTGCTCGGCGTGCGCAGGTCGTGCGAGACGGCCGCGAGCATGCGCGTCTGGTCGGCCAGCACCGAGGCGAGGCGGGTGCGCAGGCGGTTGTCGGCGCGCGCCATCGCACGCGCTTCCACCGGGCCGGCTTCGGGCAGCAGCGGCACTTGCACGTCTTCGCCGCGCGCGTCGATGGAGCTCGCAAGCGTGTGGATGGGCTGGGCCAGTGCGCGCGCGGCCACACCGAGCGCCACGAACACCGTACCCAGCGCAGCGAGCGCGCCCAGCAGCACGCTCACCGGTGGCATGCGGTCGCGCCAGAGCGAGGGGCTCTCGAAGCGCAGCGCCATCACCTCGCGGCGCAGCACGCCGGGGCCTTGCGGCAGCGTGACCACGAGCAGGCTCTCGCGGTTGAGCGCTACCTGCTCGCGAGAGAGGAGCGTGAAATAGGTGCGAGCGGTGGCGGCCTCGTCGAGTGCCGCCAGGGCGCGTTCGCCGAGGCCGCCGGCCTTGAGCCACAGCGTGACTTCGCTCGGCACCAACGTGGACGGTGGCGAGGGCGGCGCCGGCAGGCGCTGCTGCACCGCGAAGCCGGCCGGCAGCGGGCCGTGGCCGGGTCGCACCACCACCGTCGAGCTGCCGAATTCGCCAGAGGGCGCACGACCGTCGAGGGCCTGCAGCATCGCATCGTGCACCGCCCAGCCGGCGAGGTCTGCGCGGGCGGCGTCACGCTCGCGCTGAGTCCACTCGACCGCGCAGAGTGTGCCCACCACCAGCACGGCCACCACGCCTGCCGCCTGCAGCGCGAGGATGCGCCCGCCCAGCGAGGGCGGCAGCCACTCAGCCCAGCGCAGCCTCATGGCGGTGGTGCCTCACCACCTCGGCACAGAGCTGGTAGCCCTCGCCGCGCACGGTCTTGATGAGCGTGGGCTCCTTGCTGCCGTCTTCGACCTTGCGGCGCAGGCGCGAGACGAGGATGTCGATGCTGCGGTCGAACGGGCCGCTGTCGCGCCCGGCGACCATGTCGGCGAGCTGCTCGCGGCTCAAGGGGCGCTGCGGGTGTTCGACGAAAGTGGTGAGCAGCGCGAACTCGCGGGTGGACAGCGGCACCACGGTGCCGTCGCGCGATTGCAATTCGCGTTCGACCATGTTGAGACGCCAGCCCGCGAAGCTGTAGGCGATGACGGCCGCGTCGGCCTCCGACGAACTCTTGCCGATGCTCTGCGTGCGGCGCAGCACGGCCTTGATGCGCGCCATCAACTCGCGCGGGCCGAAGGGCTTGACGAGGTAGTCGTCGGCACCGAGTTCGAGGCCGATCACGCGGTCGGCCTCGTCGCGCAGCGCCGTCACCATGATCACCGGCAGCTGGCTCGTGGTGCGCAGCTCGCGGCAGAGCGCGAATCCGTCCTGCCCCGGCATCAGCACATCGAGCACCACGAGGTCGATGCGCCACTCCTTCAGCGCCTTGAACATCTCGCGCCCGTTGCCGGCTACGGTGACGAGGAAGCCGAACTCCTGCAGGTGCCGCTTGGTGAGCTTCTGGATCTCGATGTCGTCGTCGACGACCAGGATGTGGGGCGTGCGCTCCATCGGGCTTGTCTCTTCGTCGTTGTTTTGTAACGCTGGGTAGCAACGCGGGCCGGCATGCCGCTGGCGTTACATCGCCGCTCTCACGGCCACGCCATGCGAATGCACCATGGCGCTGCGCACATTAAGTCCAGGCACTGGACCACGTCAACAAGCGCGCAGGAGACAAGGTGATGCGTCAATCAAGCAAGTTGCTCGGGGCCGCCGCGTGCGCCCTCGGGTTCTCCCTCGCAGGCACGAACGTGTGGGCCGCGCCCACGGTGGAGGTGCTGCACTGGATGACCTCCGGCGGCCAGGCCAAGGCGATGAAGTCCTTGAAGGACGACATGGAATCGCAAGGCGGCAAATGGATCGACACGCCGGTGGGCGGCGGCAGCAGCGAAGAGGCGCTCACCAAGCTGCGCGCACGCGTGCTGGGTGGCGACGCGCCATCGTCGGTGCAGCTCAAGGGCCCGCTGATCCAGGAGTGGGGTGCTTTGGGCGTGCTGCAGCCCATCGACGACGTGGCCGCGGCGGGCAAGTGGGAGCAGGCGCTGCCCAAGTCGGTGGCCGCGACCATGAAGTACAAGGGCCAGTGGGTGGCCGCACCCGTCAACGTGCACCGGCTCGACTGGATGTACGCGAACCCGGCGGTGTTGAAGAAGGTGGGCATCACCATGCCCACCACCTGGGAGCAGTTCGACACGGCCGCGGCCAAGCTCAAGGCGGCGGGCATCACGCCCCTCGCGCACGGCGGGCAGGCGTGGCAGGACGCATCGCTGTGGGAGGTGATCGTGATCAGCGTCGGCGGCCCGGCCTTCCACCAGAAGGCGCTGGTCGAGCTCGACCCGAAGGCGCTCGGCGGCGAGACGATGCAGAAGGTGTTCGATCGCATGCGCAAGCTGCGCGGCTACGTCGACCCCAATTTCTCGGGCCGCGACTGGAACCTCGCCACCGCGATGATCATGAACGGCACCGCCGGCTTCCAGATCATGGGCGACTGGGTGAAGGGCGACATGAGCGCTGCCGGCAAGCAGGCGGGGAAGGACTACCTCTGCGCCAACCCGCCCGGCACCGACAACGCCTTCCTCTTCATCGTCGACAGCTTCGCGATGTTCAAGAGCAAGGACCCCGACCGCCTGGCCGGACAGAAGCTCTTCGCCAAGCTGCTGATGGAGCCGCGCTTCCAGGAAAACTTCAACCTGGCCAAGGGTTCGATCCCGGTGCGCACCGACATGAAGCTGGACAAGTTCGACAGTTGCGCGCTTGCCGCCAGCGACCACATGGCCAAGACGGTGAAGTCGGGCGGCTTCGCGCCGTCGGCCATCCACGACATGGCGGTGCCGATGGCGGTGAAGGGCGCGATGACCGACGTGGTCACCAAGCACTTCAACTCCGACATGAGCTCGGCCGAGGCCGCCAAGCGACTGGCCGATGCCGTCAAGCTCGCACGGGAGTAAGCAGCGCGTGTCGACACCCTGGAGCGAGGGCCACCGGTCTCTTGCGGCCAACGACGCCCTGGCACGGCCGCGCCCGTCGCTGCCGGCCACTGCGCGCCGCTGGCTGCAAGAGAACCTGTCGGCGCTCATCATGGCGCCCACTGCGGCGGTGACGCTGGTCTTCGTCTACGGCTTCATCGCGTGGACGGTCTACATGTCGTTCACCGGCTCGCGCATGATGCCGGTCTACGAGCTGATCGGCTTCGACGCGTATGCACGGTTGTGGCAGATGGAGCGCTGGGGCGTCTCGATCCGCAACCTGCTGGTGTTCGGCGGGCTCTTCATGGTGCTCAACCTCGCCATCGGGCTCTTGCTCGCGGTGCTGCTCGACCAGCGCATCCGCTTCGAAGGCACGCTGCGGGCGATCTTCCTCTACCCAATGGCGCTGAGCTTCATCGTCACCGGCACGGTGTGGAAGTGGATGCTCAACCCCGGCCTCGGGCTTGAGCGCTCGGTGCACCTGCTCGGGTGGACCGGCTTCAAGTTCGACTGGATCATCAACCCCGACTACGCGATCTACACCATCGTGATCGCCGGCGTGTGGCAGACCTCGGGGCTCATCATGGCGATGTTCCTTGCGGCGCTGCGCGGCGTCGATCAAGACGTGGTGAAGGCCGCCTACATGGACGGCGCGACCATGCCGCAGATCTACTGGGGGATCATCATCCCGTCGATCCGGCCGGCCTTCTTCTCGGCGGTGGTGGTCCTCGCGCACCTGGCGGTGAAGAGCTTCGACCTCGTGATCGCGATGACCAACGGCGGCCCGGGGTATGCGACCGACCTGCCGTCGATCTTCATGTATGCGATGAGCTTCCAGCGCAACAACATCGCGGTGGGCTCGGCCACGGCGGTGATGATGCTGTGCACGGTGATGGCGATCGTCGTGCCCTACCTCTACTCGGAGCTGCGGCCGGGGAGGCGCCATGACTGAGTTCCGTGCCACGTATGCCGCCACGCCGGCCGGAAGGCTGGGCCGCTACGGCCTCTACGCGCTGCTGCTGCTCTTCGCGGCCTACTACCTGGCGCCGCTCTACGTGATGCTCGCCACCTCGTTCAAGCCGCCCGACGAGATGCGCGAGAGCTCGCTCTTTGCGCTGCCGCGCCTCTTGCAGTGGGACACCTGGCGCATGACCTGGAGCGAGGTCTGCATCAGCGTGAACTGCGGCGGCATGAAGCCCTACTTCGCCAACTCACTCGCGGTGGTGATCCCGGCGGTGGTGATCTCCACGCTGATCGGCGCGATCAACGGCTACGCGCTCACCATGTGGCCGTTCCGCGGCGCGAACCTGCTGTTCGGCCTCCTGCTGTTCAGCTGCTTCATCCCCTTCCAGGCGGTGATCCTGCCGCTGGCGCAACTGCTGGGGGCCGTCGGCATGGGCAGCAGCACGGGCTGGGGCGTGATGACGGCCTACATCGTCTACGGCCTCGGCTTCACCACGCTCTTCTTCCGCAACTACTACGTGACGCTGCCGCGCGAGCTGGTGAAGGCGGCGACCATCGATGGCGCGGGCTTCTTCGGCGTGTTCTGGCACATCCTGCTGCCGATCTCGGCACCCATCTTCGTGGTGACCGTGATCTGGCAGTTCACGCAGATCTGGAACGACTTCCTCTTCGCCGCCACGCTGACCGACGGGCCGGGGCAGACCATCACGGTCGCGCTCAACAACCTCGTCAAGACCTCGCAGGCGACCAAGCGCTACGACGTCGACATGGCCGCGGCGGTCATCACCGGGCTGCCCACGCTGGTGGTCTATTTCCTGGCTGGCAAGTATTTCGTCCGCGGTCTCACCGCAGGCGCTGTGAAAGGTTGAAGGTGGCGTCTCTCGAACTCGTGAACGTGTCGAAGTCCTTCGGGCGCACGCCCATCGTGAAGGACGTGTCGCTCAACGTCGACGACGGTGAATTCCTGGTGCTGGTCGGGCCTTCGGGCTGCGGCAAGTCGACGCTGCTCAACCTGATCGCCGGCCTCGAGCCGATCACCGAAGGCGACATCCGCATCGACCGCAAGAGCGTCAACGCCGTGCACCCCAAGGACCGCGACATCGCGATGGTGTTCCAGTCGTACGCGCTCTATCCGAACATGACGGTGGAGCGCAACATCACCTTCGGCTTGAAGATGCGCGGCGCCGCCAAGGCCGAGCGTGACGCGGCGCTCAAGCGCGTGGCCTCGCTGCTGCAGATCGAGCAGCTGCTCGACCGCAAGCCGGGGCAGCTCTCGGGCGGCCAGCGGCAGCGCGTGGCGATGGGCCGCGCGATGGTGCGTGACCCGTCGATCTTTCTCTTCGACGAGCCGCTGTCGAACCTCGACGCCAAGCTGCGCCTGGAGATGCGCACCGAGATCAAGCGTCTGCACCAGCGCCTGGGCACCTCGGCCGTGTACGTGACGCACGACCAGATCGAGGCGATGACGCTTGCGAGCCGCATCGCGGTGATGCGCGACGGCGTGCTGCAGCAGTGCGCCGACCCGAAGACGGTCTACGACACGCCGGCCAACATGTTCGTGGCCGACTTCATCGGCTCGCCGGCGATGAACTTCCTGCCGGCCACGCTCATCCAGCAGGGCGATGCGCTGGGCGTGCACGTCGGCGAGCAGGGCGGCGAGCGTGCCTTCTTCCCGCTGCCGCGCCCCAACGGCCGCCACGCCGACCGGCTGGGTCGCGAGGTGGTGCTGGGCCTGCGGCCCGAGCACCTGGCGCCGGCCGAGGCGGGGCAGGCCGATGCGGCGCAGTTCGAGTGCCGCGTCGACGTGGTGGAGCCCACCGGCACCGACACCATGGTTTTCTTCGACTGGGCCGGCGTGCGCATGGTGGCGCGCACCCACCCCAACACGCCGGTCCTGCCGGGTGACACCGTGCGCATGGTGGTCGACACCGCGCGGGCAAGCGTGTTCGACCCCCTCACTGGCGAACGGATCTGAGCGATGGCACACACCGAATCTCTTCTGCTCGTCACCGGCGCGACCGGCAAGGTGGGCCAGGCCTTCATCGCACGCCTGTTGGACGATCCCGCCTTCACGCACTTTCGCGTGCGGGCGCTGTGCCACAGGCGCACGCTGCCGCCGAAGCCGCGGCTGGAGGTGGTGAAGGGCGCGATGCAGGAGCGCGCCGACGTGAACCGCGCGATGGACGGAGTGACCCACGTGCTGCACCTCGCCACCTCGAAGGAAACGCCCGACGAGGTGATGGACGTGGCGGTGAAGGGCATGTTCTGGCTGCTGGAGGCGGCGCGCACGAGTGCGAGCCTGAAGCAGTTCGTGCTGGTGGGCGGCGACGCCGCCATCGGACACTTCTTCTACCCGCGCGGGACTCCCGTCACCGAGGAGGTACCGCACAGCGCCTACCCCGGGTGTTATGCGCTCTCAAAGGTGCTGGAGGAGGTGATGCTCGAGCAATACCAGATCCAGTACGGCCTCAATGGCTGCTGCCTGCGCGCGCCGTGGATCATGGAGAAGGACGACTTCAAGTACCAGCTCTCCTTCGGCGACGACGTGTTCGGCGGGCCGCGCTGGTGCGAGCTCGTCGGCGAAGCCGAGGCCGAGCGCCATCGGCAGACCGGTGCGGTGCCGGTGATGCTCGACGCCGAAGGCCGGCCGGTGAAGCGCAACTTCGTGCACGTGGACGACCTGGTGTCGGCCCTGCTGCTCGCGCTCGACAACCCCCGCGTGCACCAGCAGCTCATGCACGTGTGCATGGACGAGCCGGTCGACTACGGCGAGCTCGGCAACTACCTCGCGCGCACGCGCGGCCTGCCGCTCGTGCCCATCCGCACGGCCTATCACTCGACCTGGCTCGACAACCGCAAGGCGCGGCTGCTGCTGGGCTGGCGGCCAAGAGTCGACTTGGCGCGCATGGTCGAGGCGGCGTGGTCCTTCGAGCGTTCACCCGACGACCCGCGTGTGGTGTGGTACCCCGGATGAGGTGTTCATCCCCAAGACGACAGAAGGAGACTGGAAATGGAGACTTTGAACCCGAATCGCCGCACCATGCTGGCGATGGCGGCCACCCTGGCCCTGGGCGCGCACGGCGTGTCGTTCGCGGCCAAGAAACTCGTGATCGGCTTCTCGCAGACCGGCGCCGAGAGCGAATGGCGCACGGCCAACACCGAGTCCATCAAGCAGGCGGCGAAAGACGCCGGCGTGGAGCTCAAGTTCTCGGACGCGCAGCAGAAGCAGGAGAACCAGATCAAGGCGCTGCGCAGCTTCATCGCGCAGAAGGTTGACGTGATCATCCTCGCGCCGCTCGTCACCACGGGGTGGGACACGGTGCTGATGGAGGCGAAGCGCGCCAAGATCCCGGTGATCCTGGAAAGCCGCAACGTCGAGGTGAAGGACACCTCCACCTGGACCACCTTCGTCGGATCCGACTTCGTGGAAGAGGGCCGCCGCGCGGCGCGCTGGCTGCTCGATCACACCAAGTCGACGCAGGGCGACGTCAACATCGTCGAGCTGCAGGGCACGGTGGGCTCCGACCCGGCGAACGACCGCAAGAAGGGCTTCGAGGAGGTGATCAAGGGCAACCCGCGGTACAAGATCATCCGTTCGCAGACCGGCGACTTCACCCGTGCCAAGGGCAAGGAGGTGATGGAAGCCTTCCTGAAGGCGGAGGGGCGCAAGATCAACGTGCTCTACGCGCACAACGACGACATGGCGATCGGTGCCATCCAGGCCATCGAGGAAGCGGGTCTCAAGCCCGCGAAGGACATCCTCGTGATCGGCGTCGACGCGGTGAAGGGCGCCTTCGAGGCCATGATCGCCGGCAAGATGAACGTGAGCGTGGAATGCAGCCCGCTGCTCGGCCCGCAGCTGATGGAAGCGGCGAAGAAGGCTGCGGCCGGCGAGCCGCTGCCGCGATGGATCAAGACGATCGAGGGCGTGTTTCCCGCCGAGGTGGCGGCCAAGGAATTCCCGAACCGCAAGTACTGAGATTTGTCAGAGGTGTGCGTTTGCGGGCTGTGATCAGCCCGCTTTTTTGCGCCCCAGCGTGTGGATGACACGCCAGCCGAGCAGCAGCGCGATGACCACGGCGTAGACGCCGACCTCGGCGAGGTTGTTCTTCGAGGCCCGCATCCAGAAGAAGTGCAGCAGCCCGAGCAGCACGACCCCATAGACGAGCTTGTGCAGCCATTGCCAGCGCTTCGCCCCCAGCGCCTTGATTGCACGGTTGAACGAGGTGGCGGCGAGCGGCACCATCAGCAGGAGCGCGAGGAAGCCGACGAGCGCGAACGGGCGCTTGGGGATGTCGCGTGCGATCGCCTCGACGTCGAAGCCCATGTCGAGCCAGCCGTACGACAGGAAGTGCAGCACGCCGTAGAAGAAGGCATAGAGCCCCAGCATGCGGCGAAAGCGCGCGAGCGCCGGTTGCTTCGTCATCACACGCAGTGGCGTGACGGCCAGCGTGATGCACAGGAAGCGCAGCGTCCAGTCGCCGGTGCCGCGGATCAGTGCTTCGGCCGGGTTGGGGCCGAGCGTGTTGGCGAAGGCGCCGTAGAGCAGCCAGGCGAAGGGCAGGGCGCAGACGACGAACAGCAGCGGCTTGGCTGCAGGGTGCAGCCAGGGTGAACGACCAGCGGGCATGCGAGGGTCAGTAGTTCTTGACCAGGTTCATGCCGGCGTAGAGCTGCCCCACCTGTGCTTCGTAGCCGTTGAACATCAGCGTCGGCCGCTTCTTAGCGAACACGCCGTCTTCGCCGATGCGCCGCTCGGTGGCCTGGCTCCAGCGCGGGTGGTCCACCTTGGGGTTCACGTTGGAATAGAAGCCGTACTCCTGCGCCGCGGCGAGGTTCCACGAGGTGGTGGGCTGCTTCTCGGTGAAGCGGATCTTCACGATGGACTTGCCGCTCTTGAAGCCGTACTTCCAGGGAATCGCGATGCGCAGCGGGGCGCCGTTCTGGTTGGGCAGCACCTCGCCGTAGAGGCCGAAGGCCATCAGCGTGAGCGGGTGCATGGCTTCGTCGAGGCGCAGGGCTTCGACGTAAGGCCAGGCGAGCACGTTGGAGCCGAGGTAGGGCATCTGCTTCTCGTCGGCGAGCGTGGTGAACTCGACAAACTTCGCATTGCCGGTGGGCTCCACACGCTTGATGAGCTCAGACATCGAGTAGCCCACCCACGGGATCACCATCGACCAGCCCTCGACGCAGCGCAGGCGGTAGATGCGCTCTTCCATCGGCGCGAGCTTGAGCAGCTCGTCGAGGTCATAGACCTTGGGCTTCTTCACCTCGCCTTCGACGGCCACCGTCCAGGGGCGGGTCTTGAACTTCTGCGCGTTTTTCACCGGGTCGCCCTTGCCCGTGCCGAACTCGTAGAAGTTGTTGTAGCTGGTCACGTCGTTGTAGGGGGTGAGCTTGTCCATGGTCACGCCGCCGGCGATGGTGCTGCGGGCGCCGGGCAGGGCGGCCAGCTTGCCGGGGCGCGCGGTCTGGGCGTGGGCGTCGCGTGCGGCCCAGGCGGCGAGCGCCATGCCGCCGCCGCCGATGGCGATCAGCTTGAGCAGCTCGCGGCGGCGCTCGTAGACGTCACGGGGGGTGATCTCGGAGGCAATCTTGTGGTTGAAGCCTCGGTCGGGGCGGAAATGCATGTCAGCTCCTGGTGCAGATGCAACTCGGTCGCTCTTGGAGCGGTCGAGCTTACAGCTGGTTCACACAAGGCGCTGGCGGGCCTTGCCTCGACTCAGAGATCGCTGAAGTTGGTGTCGTCGATCACCGAGCCGAACTGGGTGTCGGAAAACAGCCGCAGGGAGTTGCGCGACACCCGCTCTCGGAAGCTCTTGCGGGCGAAGAGCTTGGCCTGGGCCTCGCCGGGGAGATCGGTGATGTTGATGATGTTCTTGACGATGAGCGTGTCGATCACGTCTTCGATCACACGCACGAAATCGGCGTCGAGGCGGCCGAACTCGCTGTTGGTCTGCGTGTTGTGCCCCACGAAGGCCATCAGCTCGCTGTGGCCCTCGGGCAGGAACTCCATGCCGCCGTGGTCGCGGCGGTGCAGGCTTTCGATGGAACCATCAGGGCCGCGGCGGATGTAGGGCATGGCGCAGACAGGAGTGTCGGTGGCCACACTATAGGCACAGGTGCTGCGCCGCGGCAAATGGCACGGCCAACAAAAAGGCCGGTCGATGGACCGGCCTTCGTCTGGCGGTGAGCGGCGATCAGCGCATGCCGGCGATGTAGTCCGACACGGCCTTCAGTTCCTTGTCGTTCATCTTTGCGACCACGCCTGTCATGATGGGGCTGTTTTTGCGGCCACCGTCACGGAAGGCCTTGAGCTGGGCTTCGGTGTAGTCGCCATGCTGACCGCGCAGACGCGGGTAGGTGGACGGAATGCCGCTGCCCGTGGGGCCGTGGCAGCCCGAGCAGGCCGGCACGTTGCGCTCGGCGATGCCGCCGCGGTAGATCTTCTCGCCCAGGGCGACGGTGTCCTTGCTCTTGGCGAAACCGGGCTTGGGCTGCACGCCGGCATAGAAGGCGGCGACGTTCTTCATGTCGGCTTCGCTCAGCGGGGCGGCCATGCCTTGCATCACGGGGTTGGCGCGCTTGCCGGCCTTGAACTCGGCCAGCTGCTTGACGATGTATTCGGGGTGCTGGCCGCTGATGATGGGGTTGGCCGGGGCGCCGCGCGAGCCGTCGGCGGTGTGGCAGGCGGCACAGACCTTGGTGGAAAGCTCCTGGCCCTTGGCGATATCGGGCTTGGCAGGGGCTGCCGGGGTCGCGGCCAGGGCGGGCGCAAACGAGGCAACGGCAGCACAAGCAATCAGCAACGAGGACAAGGTGGCGAAGGGCTTCATGGGCTCGGTCTTTTGATGCAAAACCCGGGGATTTTACAATGCCGGGCTTTGGGCCCCGCCATGACCGAACAAAACAATTCCAACCCTTCGGTCGTCGCGCCCGAGGACGCCGAAAAGGCCGCGCTGGCCTGGACGCACACCGCTCGATTCCTCACGACCGCGAGCCAGCTGCACCAGCTGCCCGCCACCGAGCTGCCCGAGATCGCCTTCGTCGGCCGCTCGAATGCCGGCAAGTCGACCGCGATCAACACGCTGACGCAGCAGAAGCGGCTAGCGTTTGCCTCCAAGACGCCCGGCCGCACGCAGCACATCAATCTTTTCGAACTGGGGCCGAAGACGGCGCCCGACGCCTTGTTCGCCGACCTGCCCGGCTATGGGTACGCCGCAGTGGCCAAGGACGCCAAACGGCGCTGGCAGAAGGTCATGGCCGACTACCTGGAGCTGCGGCGCAGCCTCTCCGGCGTGGTGCTGATGGTCGACTCGCGCCTCGGGTTCACCGACCTCGACCGCCAGCTGCTGGAGTTCGTCGCATCGCGCGTGGGCAATGGCTCGGTGAAGCTGCTGGTGCTCCTGACCAAGGCCGACAAGCTCAATCGCCGCGAAGCCAACGATGCCCTGGCCGCCGCGCAGGCGGTGCTGGGCGAGATCTCCACCGACGAAGCCGACGTGAGCATGTCGCTCTTCTCGGCGCTGAAGAAATCGGGCGTGGGCGATGCGGCCTGCGTTCTCTTCGACTGGGTGCACGACGGGGTGGACGCGGGCTGAGCTTCCCAGCTCAGATCGGCCGTGCGAGGTTGAGCAGAAGGCCGTCGACCGCGCGCTGGATCAGCGGTTGCTCGTGCAGCGGACGCAAGAGCTTTTCGGCGCGCAGGCGCTCCAGCGCGCGCAGGCTGACCGAATGCGTCTGCTGCGGAAGCTCCCCCGCGAAGAGGAAGAAGTGGCCCTGGTCGCTGCGCCAGAGCAGCTGCACGCAGGTCCAGGCGCCGTGGAGGAAGAGCCGGTAGCGCTCGCCGAGCGCCATGCGCTGCACCCATTGCCTGGCTTCGTCGGCGGAGGAGCCGGGCTCGGTGCTGTCCATCAGCGCGGCGGGCACGGTTTCCAATGAAGCAAGGTCGATCAGCGAGTCGCTGAAGGCGGAGCCGTCGAGCGGGTCCGGCTCGGGCAGCTCCGGCTGCGGCTCCTCGCGCATGCGCTGCACGATCTCTTCCGGCGTCAGCTGCTCGTCGGGCTTGCGCGCCTGCGCCGCGCGTGTGCCCGGCCGCAGGGCCTCGGAATGGACCTTCATCAGCTCATCGAACACCGCCTGCTGCTCGGCCGGCGGCAGCTGCACGAGGGCCATGCCGTCGCGCAAGCGCTGTAGCAGGCCAGGCAGCAGCTCGAGCAGGCGCTGGCGGCTTTTGGGGTGGTCGGGCAGCTTCAAGCTCCACAGCAACTCGTCGACGGTCTTGAGGTAACCCGTGGTTTGCGGGCTCTGGTCGCCGTGCTGTTGCACCGATTGGGTCAGCACATGCGACCAAGTTCCCGTGATGAACCGGCGCAGCGTCGGGCTCGCCGGCACCTGGGTCATCTGCTCGACCAGTCGGCCGGCGAGCGTGCGTTGCAAGGCCTCGGCCTGCTCGGCACGCACGAGGGCCTCGACATTGGGCTCGGCATCGCGCTGCTGGCGGCGCAACTGGTCGGCGAGGAAGGCGTCGAGCCGGCCCAGGCTGTGGCGGTAGAGGGCGCTGTCCTGCTGGGGTGCGGCGGCCATCTGCTGCACCAGCTTGTCGCAGAAGTCCTGCAACGCGATCAGGCGGGTGTCGTACGGGTGCGGGTAGGTGGTGGCCGCGGTGACGATGCGGTCGAGCAGCTGCCACACCGGGTGGTCGTAGGCGTCGAGCATGCTCGGGTCGAGCAGCGCGATCCGCAGGGCCGACACCTGCAGCCGGGCGATCGCACCTTGCAGCGGCGTGGAGAGGCTGCGGTCGGAGAGGATGGTCTCGAACAGGCGCGACAGCAGCTCGATGATCTGCCGGTCGACGGTCTCGCCGGCCGTGGCCATCAGCGCGGCGCGGTGCTGGGCCAGGCGCAGCGGGGGCGGCGAGGCCGCCACGGCGGCGGCGTCGCCGGTGGGCATGCGGCGCAGCAGTTCCTCGACCCGCAACAGCGCCTGCTCGAGCGCCGGGGTGGTGGTGGGCAGGACGCGCCGCTTGGGTTCGTTGCCGGTGATGGGGCCGGCGTCACCGCCACCGGGCATGCTGCGCATGAGGCCGTCGAGCGCGCCCGGGCGGGTGACGTCCATCTCGGGCGGTGCGTCGCGGCCTGCGCCGGGCGCGATCACCACGGTGCGGTAGATGCCGGGCTCGATGCCTTGCGCTTCGAGCCGGCTGCTGGCGGCCGCAAAGGCGGTGCGCAGCAGTCCGCCCATGACCGTGGCGGCCACCCGCAGCAGGATGCTCTGCTGCACCGCCGTGATCGGGAGCGCAGTGCCCGCCTCCCACAAGGCCCGTGCATATGACTGCGGCCGCAAGGGGTTGGACTCGGCCGTGACGTGCGGCTGCCCGCGCAGCGTGGAGGTGAAGGTCTGCAGCTCGCGCAGCTCCCATTCCGCGGCACTGTCGATCTGCTGGATGGCGCGCGAGATCTCGATGTCGGACTCGACGCGGGTCTCGTCCATCAGCTGCAGCCCGCTGGGGCGGACGTTGCCGGCCTCGGCCTGCGTCGCCGGCCCCATGTCGGCCAGCACCAGGCGGCGCAGGGTTTCGACGAAGGCCTTCTGGTAGACGCCTTGCTGCGACTGCAGCACCTGCACCAGCTCGAAATAGTGCTGCCGCTCGCTGCTGGTGAGCAGGTGGTCGCGGGGCTGGCGCAGCTGCTCGAGCGTGGCGCTGCAAGTTCGGGAGATGAGGTCCGCGGCGCGGTGGAGTTCGTCGTCGACGAAGCGCTGGAGAAGCGGGGGGACGGACATGTCCCATTTTGCGGCCCGGGGGGTGCTTGTCAAACCCGGGCCGTCCCGAGCCGATTCAGGACGTTTCAGCTCGCTTCAAGGACAAGGCCGTGGCGGCCCGTGACCATGGTGCAAGCCCCGGGTGGGGCGTCTTTGGAGCACGCCCATCCGGTGCTTCAGGTCAGCTTCAGGAGGACTCAGACATGGCCATCACCATGCAAGGCAGCTGGACGGTGCGGGTGCGTGCGCGCGACGCGGCCTACGCGCAGCGCGTCGTCGTCGAGGGTGCGGACGTGGGCAACGGCGTGCACGACGGCGTGGTGGGGCAGCGCCTGTATGTGAGAGGTGCGCAATGGACGCTGCAGGTGCAGCACCGTCCGACGCGGCAGGGCTGGCGCGAGTCGATGCTGCGGCTCGGCCTGCCGAATGTCGAGGCCGGGCTGCTGCGTGTGGAGATCGGCTCCAACGACGGCGGGCTCGATGAAAGTTATGACGACCTCGTGCTCGACTGCTCGATGCCGATCAGTCGCTGCGAACATGTGGTGTACGGCGAGGTGACGACGCACGAGGCGGCCACGCCCTTCAACCCGCGGCGCGACGACTACCTGGTGATCGATGCCCCGGTCGACGTGCCCGCGGTGTGCGCGCGCTACCCAGCGCTCGAGGCGGTGATCGGCAAGCTCTACCCGCAGCGCTGGCGGCACACGCCAGGCCTGCATGCCGACCTGAGCCCCCTGGTGCTGCCCAACGGCCTGCCGGGCGCGGCGATCGGGCTGCGCTTCGAATCCCGGCTCGACGATGCCGACCGATGCGAGGCGGACCAGGAGACGGCAGTGCGCATGCTGCAGGCGTCGGTGGGGCGGGTGCCTTTTCACGCGCATGCGATGGAGGCAGGCGCCACCATCCTGACCCGTACGGAGCTCGGTGCCATCGCCCAGCTGCGCGACCAGCTGATGCGGCAGACCTGCGACACGGCGCCGGCCGCGTCGGTGCTGCTGCGCTTCGAGCGCTACCACCGCAGTGCGAGCGAATCGGCCGGCGGGGCGTACCGCGGCACGGGTCTGCGCGAGCAACTCGGACAGGCGATGACGGACGCGCAGGGGCGGTATCTCTTTCGCTTCCGCCAGCGGCGGGGCGAAACCTCGCCGGACCTGGTGGTGCAGGTGAGCGCTGGCGGCTGCGCCCCGAGTTTTGAGACCGCGCCGTACGATCGCGTGGCCAACCTGCGCCGCATCGACCTGTGCGTGCCGCACGCGGCATGTGCGGCACCCGGGCCGCCTCCGCGGCTGCAAGCGGTGCCACTGCCCGAACTTGCAGCCCAAGAAAAAAGGGCTGCCGAAGCAGCCCTTTGCAGGAGGCGTTGCTCTTGAAGAGCAGCCGCCAGGCCTGGACGTCTTACATGTCCATGCCCATGCCGCCCATGCCACCCATCCCGCCCATGCCACCGCCGGCGGCCGGTGCGTCGTCCTTCGGGGACTCGGCGACCATGGCTTCGGTCGTCAGCATCAGCGAAGCGACCGACGCGGCGTTTTGCAGCGCAGTGCGGGTCACCTTGGTCGGGTCGAGAATGCCCATCTCGATCATGTCGCCGTAGGTGTCGTTGGCGGCATTGAAGCCGTAGTTGCCCTTGCCGTTCAGCACGGCATTGATCACCACGCTCGGCTCGCCACCAGCGTTGGCGACGATCTCGCGAAGCGGGGCTTCGATGGCCTTCAGGATCAGCTTGACGCCGGCTTCCTGGTCGGCGTTGTCACCCTTGATGGTGCCGGCCGCCTGGCGAGCACGCAGCAGGGCCACGCCGCCACCGGCGACGATGCCTTCTTCCACGGCAGCGCGGGTGGCGTGCAGGGCGTCTTCGACGCGGGCCTTCTTTTCCTTCATCTCGACTTCGGTGGCCGCACCGACCTTGATGACGGCCACACCGCCAGCCAGCTTGGCGACGCGCTCTTGCAGCTTCTCGCGGTCGTAGTCGCTGGTGGCTTCTTCGATCTGCACGCGGATCTGCTTGACGCGGGCTTCGATGTCGGCAGGGGCGCCGGCGCCGTCGATGATGGTGGTGTTTTCCTTGCCCACTTCGACGCGCTTGGCCTGGCCGAGGTCGGCCAGCGTGACCTTCTCAAGCGTCAGGCCGACTTCTTCGGCGATGACCTTGCCGCCGGTCAGGATGGCGATGTCTTCCAGCATGGCCTTGCGGCGGTCGCCGAAGCCAGGGGCCTTGACGGCCACGACCTTCAGGATGCCGCGGATGGTGTTGACCACCAAGGTGGCCAGCGCTTCGCCTTCGACTTCTTCGGCAATGATCAGCAGCGGACGGCCGGCCTTGGCGACTTGCTCCAGCGTGGGCAGCAGGTCACGGATGTTGCTGACCTTCTTGTCGTAGAGCAAGACGAAGGGGTTGTCGAGCAGGGCGGCCTGCTTCTCGGGGTTGTTGATGAAGTAGGGCGACAGGTAGCCGCGATCGAACTGCATGCCTTCGACGACTTCGAGTTCGCTGTCGAGCGACTTGCCGTCTTCGACCGTGATCACGCCTTCCTTGCCGACCTTGTCCATCGCGTCGGCAATGATCTTGCCGATGGACTCGTCGCTGTTGGCGGAGATCGAGCCGACCTGGGCGATTTCCTTGCTGGTGGTGGTGGCCTTCGAAGCCTTCTTCAGCTGCTCGACCAGGGCGGTCACCGCCTTGTCGATGCCGCGCTTCAGGTCCATCGGGTTCATGCCGGCGGCCACGTACTTCATGCCTTCGCGCACGATGGCCTGGGCCAGCACGGTCGCGGTGGTGGTGCCGTCACCGGCGTTGTCGCTGGTCTTGGAAGCGACTTCCTTGACCATCTGGGCGCCCATGTTCTGAAGCTTGTCCTTGAGCTCGATTTCCTTGGCGACCGACACACCGTCCTTGGTGACGGTGGGCGCGCCGAAGGAGCGCTCGAGCACCACGTTGCGGCCCTTGGGGCCCAGGGTCACCTTGACCGCGTTGGCCAGGATGTTCACGCCTTCGACCATGCGGGCACGGGCTTCACCGCCGAAGACCACGTCTTTTGCTGCCATGTTTTATCTCTCCGAAATTGGGATGTTGGTTGGGCTGGTGCAGGGAGAAGGATTACTTCTCGACCACGGCGAAGAGGTCTTCCTCGCGCATCACCAGGAGCTCGTCGCCATCGACCTTGACGGTCTGGCCGCTGTACTTGCCGAACAGGACGCGGTCGCCCACCTTGATGTTCAGGGCCACGAAGTCGCCCTTCTCGTTGCGCTTGCCGGGGCCGACGGCCAGCACTTCGCCCTGGTCGGGCTTCTCGGCGGCGTTGTCGGGGATCACGATGCCCGAGGCGGTCTTGGTTTCGTTTTCCAGGCGCTTGACGATCACGCGATCGTGCAACGGACGAAGTTTCATAGCATCTCCTTGAGGACTCAAAGCCGAGTTCTGAATGGGATGAGCACGGAAGTTTGTGCTCATGTACTTTGCCTGCGCGCCCGCCAGGGGCGGGATCGGCAATTTCGTTAGCACTCGAGTTCGTCGAGTGCTAGCAGGCGGAATTATAGGGGCGCGCGAAGCGCTTTCAAGAGGGCAGGCGAGGCGTCGCCCCGGGTTCGGCCGGGAGGTCCTCCCCCGGCTCACCAGGCGCGGGCGGGCGGGCGGGCACACGGTAGCTTTCGCTGGCCCAAGCGCCGAAGTCGACGTTCTTGCAGCGCTCGCTGCAAAAAGGCCGGTAGGCATTTTCAGGGGAATAGACGCTTTCGCCGCCGCAGGTCGGGCAGGTGACGATTCGGCGCTTCGCCGAAGAAGAAGGCGTGTCGGAACTCATCTCTCGATGCTCAAGAGCACAGGGTGAGTTCGAAGCTGGTGTCGACGCCGGCGGGTTTCAAGCGACCTTCGGCGTCCTGCCGCATCAGGCGCACCAGCACCATCAGGCGGTGGCCGCTGATCTCGGGAATCAGCTGCGCAGCCGGATCGATGCGCAGGCGCAGCAGATTGAACACGCGGCCGGCAGGCAGGCTCTGCTGGAACTGGCCGCCTTGCGTCACGACCTTGTGCGGCGTGCCCGCGTCACGCAGCAGGCTCAGGAGGACCTTCAAGGCTTCCGCCAGGGACATCAAGGTGCTCACCCACTGGTTGAGGTCGGCACGGCGGCGGGCCGGGGGCTGTTGTTGCCAGGCGTAGTAGGCCGGCAGGTCGAACTCGCAGGTGCCGCCGGGAATGCTGATGCGGCTGCGCACGCTCATCAGCCATTCGTTGCTGGTGAGCGCGTGTCCGGCCTTGCCGGGCAGTTGATTGAGACCGTTGAAGGCGTGGTCGATCGTGCCGATGACCTGATCGAGCATGGCGTCGGACACGGACGGGTTGCCGCGGTAGCTGTTGAGCTGGCTGCGCTGGCGCTCGAGGTCTTTGAGCAGATCGGATTTGAGATCGGCGCGCGAGGCGACGTCCATGATCTCGAACAACGTGGCGAGCGCGTAGTGGTGGTCGACCGTCTCGTCACGCGGCATCAGGCGGCCCAGCCGGTCGAACAGGTGTTCGAGCCGCAGCATGGTGCGGATGCTTTCGTTGAAGGGGTACTCGTAGAGGATCAAGTTGGACGCGCTCCGCTCGACCGGCGGGATTGTTCCACAGGGGCCCACCGGGCCAGCAGCATGTCCACTTGCTGTGCAAGCTCGTCGAGCGTGAGGCCGTCGTTGTGGATGACGGCGTCGGCGCAGGCTCGGCGGCGCTCGCGGCTGGCCTGCTGGCCGATGACGGCGAGTACCGCCTCGCGCGACCAGCCCGAGCGGCTCATCACCCGGGCGACTTGCGTCTCGTTCGAGCAATCGATCACCAGGACGCGGTCGACCCGCGTGCGCCAGTGCGAAGACTCGACCAGGAGCGGAACGTCGAAGACGGTGGTCTTGCCGGCAGCTTCCAGGGCCTGCCGGTTGCACTCCAGGCCGATCATCGGGTGAAGGATGGCTTCGAGGCGGCTCTTTGCGTTGGCGTCGGCGAAGACCAACTCGCGCATGCGGGCGCGGTCGAGGCCGCCTTCAGGATCGATGACGCTGGCGCCGAACTCCAAGCGGATCGCCTCGATGGCTGCGCCACCGGGCAATGCCAGCGCACGCGCGATGGCGTCTGTGTCGATCAGTGCCGCGCCGCGCTCGACCAAGAGGCGAGCAACCGTGCTCTTGCCGCTGCCGATGCCGCCGGTGAGCCCGATGCGAAACGGGATCAGGACATCGACCACAGCGCGCGGGTGAAGGTCTGGCCGAAGAACATGGCCGCGATCCCGCCGCCCACGAGGTAGGGGCCGAACGGAATCGGCACGTTCCGGTCATGCCCGCGGAACAGCATCAGGCCGACGCCGACGACAGCTCCCACGAGGGACGACAGAAGGATGATCGAGGGCAACACCTGCCAGCCCATCAAGGCGCCGAGCCCGGCCAGGAGTTTGAAGTCACCTTCGCCCATGCCTTCGGTCTTGCGCACGATCCTGTACAGCCAGTTCACCGACCAGAGCGAAAGATAGCCTGCCAGCAAGCCCCACGCCGACGCCTGCAGCGAAACCCCCGTCCACCCGGCTCCCGCCGCCGCCAACCCGAGGCCTGCCAACGGGAAGGTGAGCTTGTCGGGCAAAAGCTGCGTATCGAGGTCGATGAACGCCATCGCGATCAACAGTGCGGAAGCAATGCAATACACGAGGGCGCCGGGGACAGGGCCGAACTTCACGGCACTCGCGGCGAAAAGGGCGCCGGTGAGGAGTTCGATCGCGGGGTATCGGAAAGAGATTCGCGTGCCACAAGCGCTGCAGCGACCTTTCAGGCGCAGCCAGCCGAGGACGGGAATGTTCTCGTACCAGCGGATCATGTGACCGCAGGACGGGCAACGCGACCGAGGGCGCGAGAGGTTGAGCGCAGGTTGTGCCTGGAGCGCTCCTTCGATCGATTTGCCGGTACTCGCCAACTCCGCGGCAGAAAGCCCAGGGGCCGAGCCGAGCGCTCTGGTCTGGGTTGCTGGATCACTCAGGAAGCGAGCGATCTCCTCCCACCACTCGCGCTCCATCATGAGCGGCAATCGGTGGATCACCACATTGAGGAAACTGCCGATGCACAGCCCGAACAGCCCAAGCACCCACGGCGACAGGAATGCTTCCGCCCCGAACAGCGACAGCACCCCGGCCACGCCGTCAGACCACCGCGCCGAGCTTGAAGATGGGCAGGTACATCGAGACCACGATGCCGCCGATCAGCGTGCCCAGGATCACGATGATGAACGGCTCCATCAGAGCCGACAGACCCTTCACGGCTTCGTCGATTTCATCCTCGTAAAACTCCGCGGCCTTGCCCAGCATGGCATCGAGTGAGCCGGATTCTTCACCGATGGCACACATCTGGATCACCATCGTCGGAAAGACGCCGGTCGTTTGCATCGATGCCGTCAGGCTGGCGCCGGTGGACACGTCTTTCTGGATCTGGTCAGTCGCGTCCTTGAAGACCGCGTTGCCTGATGCCCCGCCTACTGAATCAAGCGCTTCCACAAGCGGGACGCCGGCTGCAAACATGGTGGACAAGGTGCGGGTCCAACGAGCCACTGACGATTTGTTGACGAGGTCACCAAACACGGGAACCTTCAGGAGCAGGCGGTCCATGGTGCGCTGCATCTTTTCAGATCGCTTCCAAGATTCGAAGAAGAAATAGATGCCACCGCCGAGAAAGCCGAAGATGGCCCACCAGTATTTTGTGAAAACCTCCGACATCCCGATCACAAAGAGTGTTGGTGCCGGCAGCTCTGCTCCAAAGGACTTGAAAACATCCTTGAAGACCGGAATCACAAACAGCATGATGATGGCCAGCACCACGAAGGCCACGACCATCACTGCGACCGGGTAGATCAAGGCCGACTTGATCTTGTTCTTGATGGCCATCGTCTTCTCTTGATAGATGGCCAGGCGGTCCAGCAGTGTGTCGAGGATACCGCCAGCTTCTCCGGCCTCGACCAAGTTGCAGTAGAGCGCGTCGAAGTAGAGCGGGTGCTTGCGGAATGCAGCCGACAGGCTAGTACCGGTTTCCACGTCGTTGCGAATGTCCAGCAGAAGCTTGGTCAACTTTGCGTTGGTGCTCCCACGCGCCACGATGTCGAACGCCTGCAGCAGCGGCACGCCCGCACGCATCATGGTCGACAGCTGCCGCGTGAAAATGGCGATGTCTTTTTGCTTGATCGCCTTGCCGCCCGACGTGCGGCGCTTCTTCACCTTGGTGATCAGGATGCCTTGCCGGCGCAGGCTGGCGCTGACCATGGCTTCGCCCCCTGCGCGAATCTCACCGCGGACCACCTTCCCGTTCTTGTCCTTGCCTTCCCATTCGAAGACAAATTCCTTGACGTTCCGTGCTGCGGTTGCTGCTGCAGTTGCCATGGTGTTTGCGAGGAGACTTTTGTCCTCGTCCCGTTAGTAGTGATCGGTTACCGAAAATTCAGGAGCGGCCGGCTATTCGTTGGTCACCGAGATGACTTCTTCGAGCGTCGTGAAGCCGGCTCGCACCTTGACCAACCCGGACTGCCGCAGATCACGGACGTTGTCACGTGCGGCTTGTTCAGCGATGTCCATGGCAGTTCCTTCCGCCAAGATGATGCGCTGAATTTCCTCGCTGACGGGCATCACTTGGTAAATGCCGACACGGCCTTTGTAGCCGTTGCTGCATGCAGAGCAGCCGACGGCACGGTACGGCTTCCAACTGCCGTCCAGGTCGCCTTCGGTGTAACCAGCCTTCAGCAATGCCTCTCGAGGATAGTCGGCTGGCGCCTTGCAAGCTTCGCAAAGGCGTCTGGCCAGACGCTGGGCGGTGATCAGCAAGACGCTCGACGCAATGTTGAAGGGCGCGACGCCCATGTTCAGCAAGCGAGTGAGGGTGGTTGGCGCATCGTTGGTGTGAAGCGTCGACATCACCATGTGGCCTGTCTGCGCTGCCTTGATCGCGATATCCGCGGTCTCGAGGTCCCGGATCTCGCCCACCATGATGATGTCCGGATCCTGGCGCAGAAATGACTTCAGGGCGGCCGAAAAGCTCAAGCCGGCCTTGTCGTTCACATTGACCTGGTTGATGCCAGGCAGGTTGATTTCCGCCGGGTCCTCGACCGTGGAGATGTTGACGCCCGGTTGGTTCAGGATGTTCAGGCAGGTGTAGAGCGACACGGTCTTGCCGCTACCGGTCGGACCGGTGACCAAGATCATTCCGTAAGGTCGAGCGATACAGGCCAGCAGGCGCTCCTTCTCGATCTTCTCGTAGCCGAGCGCCTCGATGCCGAGCTTGGCGCTCGACGGGTCCAGGATACGAATGACGATCTTTTCGCCAAACAGCGTCGGCAGGGTGCTGACCCGGAAGTCGATCGCCTTGTTGCCGAATTTCAGCTTCATGCGGCCGTCTTGCGGTACCCGCTTTTCGGCGATGTCGAGTCTCGAGATCACCTTGATACGAGACGCCAGCTTGTCCTTGATGGCAATCGGCGGCTGGGTGATTTCGCGCAGTTCGCCGTCAATCCGAAAGCGGACGCGGTAGTGGTACTCGTAGGGCTCGAAGTGGAGGTCGGAGGCTCGCGCGTTGATCGCGTCGATCAGCATCTTCTGCAGGAAACGAACGACGGGTGCGTCCTCGACGTCTGCCGTGACTTCCTGGGTTTCGGTGCTGGCAGTGACGTCGTCGTCCGAGACGTCGAACTCGAAATCTCCGCCGACGATATTGTCGAGTGACTCGCTGGCACTGACGCCGGAGCCTTCCAGCATCTTCGCGAGCTTGTCGTGCTCGACGATGACCCACTCGGGTGACAGCTGCGTGGCGAACTTGATGCGCTCACCCGCTTCCTGGTCCGTCGGGTCGGCGCCGCCAATGAAGAGCCGGTTCCCCCGTTTTCCAAGAACAACGATCTGATATTGAGCGGCCAGCTTTGCATCAATGATGGCGCGGGGCAGGCGCTGCGGATCGATCGCATTCAAATCCAGCAGCGGCAAGGCCAGGGCGCTCGACAGCGTGTGCGCAAGTTCGGCGGGAGTCAGTGCGCCTGCGGCGAGCACAGCCGACAGAAAGCTGGACTTTTTCTCCTTAGACGACTTGACGAGGTCTTCCGCCGTCTTGGCGTTCAGCTTGCCCGCATGCACAAGAACCCGCGCAACACCAGACAGTGCGGATTGAGGAGCGTCGGCAAGGGTATCCACAGGCAGAGGTGTGCGTTACGTCACGATGGCAACATCAATTGATGATCGCCGATCTACCTGGTGCTGTAAACCTGAGCGCTACGCAGCTGCGGCAAGAAGTCACGACTCGCTGCGGGGAGCGCTGCAACAAATTGCTTCGGTGGGAAGGAAATCTGGTCGGGGTGAGAGGATTCGAACCTCCGGCCTCTACGTCCCGAACGTAGCGCTCTACCAGGCTAAGCTACACCCCGAAAAAGGGCCTTGAGAAGGCCCGCTTTGGCCGATCAGATCAAGACGAACGCTCAACCGACCGAACGCAAAATTCTAGCAGAGCTTCCGAGTACTTCGTCTGGGGCAGCGGCGCGAGATTTCGTTGGGCCTTCTCCGCTTCTGCGCGAGCTGCGTCACGCGTTGCCTCGAGAGCGCCGGTCTGACGCACGATGTTGACAATTTCGGAAAGCCGGCTGACCTCGCCTTGCTCGATCGCGTGACGAATGGTCAGTCGGTCATTCTCCGAAGCCCGCTCCATGGCGATCAGTAAAGGAAGGGTGGGCTTGCCCTCGCGCAAGTCGTCTCCGACGTTCTTGCCAAGTTCGTTCGTCGAGCCTTCGTAATCCAGCAGATCGTCGACAAGCTGGAATGCGGTGCCCAAGTGCCGACCATAGGCAGCGCAAGCCTCTTCTGTTTCAGGTTCGGCGTGGGCGAGAACAGCGCCCAGGCGCGCACTGGCTTCAAACAACTTGGCAGTCTTGAAGCGGATCACCTTGAGGTAGTCATCCACTGCCAAGTCTGGGTCGTGCATGTTCATGAGTTGCAGGACCTCCCCTTCCGCAATCACGTTCGTGGCGTCTGCCAGTACGTCCAGTACCCGCAGCCGGTCAACGGACACCATCATCTGGAAGGCCCGGGAATACAAAAAATCGCCAACCAGGACGCTGGCCGCATTGCCGAACAAGGCATTAGCGGTGGCGCGCCCGCGCCTGAGTGCCGATTCGTCGACCACGTCGTCGTGCAGCAACGTTGCGGTATGAATGAACTCCACGATCGCTGCGAGTTCAAAGCGCTCCCTACCGCGAAACCCCAGCGCGTTGGCAAACAGCAACACCAGCATGGGTCGAATGCGCTTGCCCCCTGCACTGATGATGTAGTGCGAAATCTGATTGATCAGGACCACGTCTGATGCCAGGCGCTGCTGGATCACCGCATCGACCTCTTTCATCTCGGGCGCCATGAGGCGGATCGGGTCGGCGTCTGAGGTCAAGATGGGAGCGTGGGGTAGCACGGCGGGCAGGGGTTCGACTGATTATAGGAAGGCAGCTCTTGCGGCCATCGGTTGCCTTTGAGCGCGTTTGGCGGCGCTTCCGCACCGGGGGATGCCTTCGACATTTCGCCGCTCCCGTGATACACTGGCGGGCTTCACGTTTTGCGTGAGGTGCTTGGCTTTTTGTGCCGGGCAATTCATGAAAGGGCTGATATGTACGCGGTCATAAAAACCGGCGGCAAGCAATACAAGGTTGCTGCAGGCGAAAAGATCAAGGTAGAACAGATTGCTGCGGACGTTGGCCAAGAGATCACGATCGACCAAGTTCTAGCAGTCGGCAGCGGCGCAGAACTGAAGGTCGGGACTCCCTTGGTTTCCGGCGCAAGCGTCAAGGCCACGGTTGTGGCGCAGGGCAAGCACGACAAGGTGCGCATCTTCAAGATGCGTCGCCGCAAGCACTATCAAAAGCGGCAAGGTCATCGCCAGACCTTCACCGAGCTTGAGATCAGTGCAGTGAACGCCTGAAAGGAGTCAAACCATGGCACAGAAAAAAGGCGGCGGTTCCACCCGGAACGGCCGTGATTCACAACCGAAGATGCTCGGCGTCAAGGTGTTCGGTGGTCAGGCTGTTCCGGCCGGCTCGATCATCGTGCGTCAGCGCGGTACCAAGTTCCATGCCGGCGCCAACGTCGGCACCGGCAAGGACCACACGCTCTTCGCGCTGGTTGATGGGGAAGTGAGCTTCGCCGTCAAGGGCCCGCGCAACCGGCAGACGGTGAGCGTGAAAGAACTGGGCTGAGACCTCCGCATCGAGGCCAGGCTCACATGAGCCCCGGTTCGCCGGGGCTTTTGTTTTTGCGCATCTTTTGCGCCAGTTGCAGCGCTCCGTTACCGTCGGTGCCTGTGTAAGACCGGATTGTTCAGTCATGAAATTCGTTGACGAAGCCACCATCGACGTGGCGGCCGGCAATGGCGGCAACGGCTGCATGAGCTTTCGCCGGGAAAAGTTCCTGCCCTTCGGCGGCCCCAATGGAGGCGACGGCGGGCGTGGTGGAAGCGTGTTTGCCGTGGGTGACCGAAATCTCAACACGCTGATCGACTTTCGCTACGCGCGACGGCATGAGGCGCGCAACGGTGAAAACGGGCGCGGTTCCGACCAATACGGTGCGGCAGCCGACGACATCGTGCTGCGCATGCCGATGGGCACCATCATCACCGACCTCGACACGGGGAACGTGATCGCCGAGTTGCTGGTGCCGGATGAGAAGGTGCTCCTCGCCAAGGGCGGCGACGGCGGTTTCGGCAATTTGCATTTCAAGACCAGCACCAACCGTGCTCCTCGGCAAAAGACCCCCGGCTGGCCGGGTGAGCATCGCAAGTTGAAGCTCGAGTTGCGCGTGCTGGCTGATGTAGGTCTCCTGGGGCTGCCGAATGCTGGCAAGTCCACGCTGATCGCCGCGATCTCGAATGCGCGACCCAAGATTGCCGACTATCCCTTCACCACGCTGCATCCCAATCTGGGTGTCGTGCGTGTGGCTGCGGAGCAGAGCTTCGTGGTTGCCGACATCCCCGGCCTGATCGAAGGTGCGTCGGAGGGGGCTGGGTTGGGGCATCTGTTCTTGCGCCATTTGCAGCGCACACATCTGCTGCTCCATGTGGTCGACATGGCTCCTTTCGATGACAGCATCGACCCCGTTGCTCAGGCCAGAGGTATCGTCTCGGAGCTCAAGAAGTACGACCAGTCCCTTTACGACAAGCCGCGCTGGCTGGTGCTCAACAAGCTGGACATGGTGCCGATCGAAGATCGCGAGCGTCGGGTCAAAGACTTCGTGAAGCGCTTCAAGTGGAAGGGTCCGGTGTTCCAGATTTCCGCTTTGACGCGTGAAGGTTGCGAACACATGGTGCAGGCGATCTACCAGCACGTCTCGAAGCTGAAGAACGTGGTTCCCGACGATCCCGACCCGCGTTTCGCCGATCCCCATCGAGACCTCGAGCAATCGCCATGACCGACGCCCTCAAGAACGCCAAACGCATCGTCATCAAGGTCGGCTCCAGCTTGGTGACCAACGAAGGCCGCGGGCTCGATGCCCAGGCCATCGGCAACTGGTGCCGCCAGATGGCGGCGCTGGCTGCACAGGGGCGCGAGGTGGTGATGGTGTCGAGCGGCGCGGTGGCCGAAGGCATGAAGCGCCTGGGCTGGGCAACACGGCCCAAGGAGATCCATGAGCTGCAGGCGGCTGCAGCCGTCGGGCAGATGGGGCTGGCCCAGATCTACGAGACCCAACTGCGCCAATATGACATGGGCAGTGCCCAAGTGCTGCTGACCCATGCGGACTTGGCCGACCGCGAGCGTTACCTGAATGCGCGCTCCACACTCCTGACGCTGTTGCGCTTGAAGGTCGTGCCGGTCATCAACGAGAACGACACGGTCGTCAACGACGAGATCAAGTTCGGGGACAACGACACACTGGGTGCGTTGGTGGCCAACCTTGTCGAAGCTGATGCACTGGTCATCCTCACCGACCAGAAGGGCCTGTATTCAGCCGATCCGCGCAAGGACCCGAGCGCACGCTTCATTGATGAGGCCGAAGCCGGTACGCCGGAGTTGGAACGCATGGCCGGTGGTGCAGGCTCGAGCATCGGCCGCGGCGGCATGATCACCAAGGTGCTGGCTGCCAAGCGCGCCGCAAGCAGCGGGGCTTCCACAGTCATCGCATGGGGCCGTGAGCCTGATGTGCTGTTGCGTCTGGCCGCCGGCGAGGCGATCGGCACCGCGCTGACCGCATCGACCGCCAAGCTGGCGGCGCGCAAGCAGTGGATGGCCGATCACCTGCAGTTCCGCGGTGCGGTGGTGATCGACGATGGCGCTGTCGCCAAGCTGCGAGACGAAGGCAAGAGCCTGCTGCCCATCGGCATGGTCGAGGTGCAGGGTGAGTTTGTGCGGGGCGACGTGATCGCCGTGCGAGACAAGGCAGGCAACGAGATCGCGCGAGGCCTGGCGAACTACGCCAGCTCTGAGGCTCGCTTGATCGCGCGCAAGCCTTCCAGCGAGTTCGAGCGGCTGCTGGGCTTCACCGGCGAACCGGAGATGATTCACCGCGACAACTTGGTGTTGGCTTGACGCTCAGGACGACGCCGGTTCGGGAGGCCCGCTCTCGTCAAGCGGTGTCGTGTTGGTGCTGCCCGCGTCATCGCGGTGGTGTGGCCGCATGCCTGAGCGCAGATAGCGGTTGTGGTGGTTGTTGCGAGGCAGGAAGCGCGCCAACTCGGTGAGTGCCATCTGGTACACGTCACGCTTGAACTCGATCACGAGGTCGAGCGGCACCCAATAGTCGTTCCAGCGCCAGGCGTCGAACTCCGGGTGATCGGTGGCGCGCAGGTTCATGTCGCTGTCGCGGCCCATCAGCTGCAGCAGAAACCAGATCTGCTTCTGTCCGCGGTAGTGGCCGCGGGCGTCGCGTCGAATGAAATGCTCCGGCACTTCATACCGCAACCAATCACGAGTGCGCGCGACGATGCGAACGTGTTCGGGCGACAACCCCACTTCTTCGTGGAGCTCGCGGAACATCGCCTGCTCAGGCGTTTCGCCGTATTTGATGCCCCCTTGCGGGAACTGCCAGGAGTGGGTGCGGATGCGCTTGCCCCAGAAAACCTGGTTCTTCGTATTGAGCAGAATGATGCCGACGTTGGGTCTGAACCCTTCTCGGTCGAGCATAATCAACCTCAAATTCTTTAATTGAATTCATTATT